>JAEKLZ010000214.1 GCA_019508225.1 Inquilinus limosus
CCCTCCGCGATTGACGGCGGCGGCGGGTCTCCCCTATCGGTGAGGCCCGCCCGACCCCGAGAGCGACCGCCGCGATGACCGACACCGCCGAGACGGCCGCAGCGCCGCAGCAGGGCTCGCCGGCCGAGGTGGCCTGGGTCTTCCTCAGGCTCGGCCTGACCTCCTTCGGCGGGCCGGTCGCCCATCTCGGCTATTTCCGTGACGAGCTGGTGAAGCGGCCGCGCTGGATCGACGAGGCCGGCTATGCCGACCTCGTGGCGCTGTGCCAGTTCCTGCCCGGCCCGGCCTCGAGCCAGGTCGGCTTCGCCCTCGGCCTGCTGCGCGGCGGCGGCCTGCTCGGCGGCCTGGCCGCCTGGTGCGGCTTCACCCTGCCCTCCGCCATCCTGCTTTGCGCCTTCGCGCTCGGCGCCGCCGCCGTCACCGGGCCGGTCGCCGCGGGCGTGCTGCACGGGCTGAAGCTGGTCGCGGTCGCCGTCGTCGCCCAGGCGGTCTGGGGCATGGCGCGAAGCCTGACGCCGGACCGCCCGCGCGCCGCCATCGCCTTGGCCGCCGTGGCGATCGCCGTGTTCGCCGGCGGGTCGCTCGGCCAGATCGGCGCCATCATGCTGGGCGCCGTGGCCGGCCTCCGGCTGTGCCGGGACGGCGGCCCCGCCCCCGCCGGCCGGCTGCACATGCCGGTGTCGCGCCGCGGCGGCGGCGTGGCCCTGGGCCTGTTCGCGGCGCTGTTCCTGGCCGTGCCGGCGCTGTCGGTGGCGACCGGGGCCCAAGGCCTGGCGCTGTTCGACGCCTTCTATCGCTCGGGCGCGCTGGTTTTCGGCGGCGGCCACGTCGTGCTGCCCCTGCTGCGGGCCGAGCTGGTGCCGCCCGGCTGGGTGAGCAACGAAGCCTTCCTCGAAGGCTACGGCCTGGCGCAGGCGGTGCCCGGCCCCTTGTTCACCTTCGCCGCCTGGCTGGGCGCGGTCATGGGACCGGCGCCGAACGGCATCGCCGGCGCCGCGATCGCGCTGGTCGCCATCTTCCTGCCGGGTCTGCTGCTGCTCACCGGCGCGCTGCCCTATTGGGACGCGCTGCGCCGGCGCCCGGGCGCGCAGAGCGCCATGCGTGGCGCCAACGCGGCCGTGGTCGGCATCCTCGGCGCGGCGCTGTACAGCCCGGTCTGGACCAGCGCCGTGCTGACGCCGCGCGACTTCGCCGTGGCGCTGGCCGGGTTCCTGGCCCTGACGGTGTGGCGGGCGCCGCCCTGGACCGTCGTGCTGGGCCTGGCCGCGGCCGGAGCCGCCCTGCCGCTGATCGGGGGTTAGGGCGCGGCAGCCGATCACTGCACAGCCCTGGCCGCATCCCCTCGACAGGGCGGTCCGGCCCGGCCAAGCTGCCCGCATGGACGCTCATCACCCGACCGAACCTGGCCCGACCGAACTCCGGCTGATGCAGGGCCTGGCCCAGCAGGTGACCGCCTTGCGGCCGGAGCTGCTGAACGGCGACGCGACCGTCGGTGAGCTGGCCTGGGTCTGGGCCAAGGATGTCGACGCGCTCGGCCGGTTCTGGCGGCACCGGCTGTGGTTCGTCGACGGCCGGCTGGCCGGGTGGGGATGGGTGTGCCTGCCGTACCGGGTGCCGCGCGGCGACGGGACATTCCGTGAGGCCGAGGCGGCCACCCTGACCTGGCAGGTGCATCCGGACCGGCCGGAGCTGCTGGCCGAGGTCCTGGACTGGTACGACGATATGGCGGGCGGCGTCGACCGGCAGATGATCGTGCAATCCGCGGATGTGGCGGCGCAGGCCATCGTCGCCGCGCATGGCTACGCCTTCGATGCCGAAGCCGGCGCCGATGACGGGTCCTGGGTGCAGTTCAACATGCGGGAGCTGACGGATGTGCCGGATCCGGTTCTGCCCGAGGGATTCCGGTTCCGGACGGCCGGAGACGTCCCGGTGGCGGGTGCGGTCCAGGCGCATCGGGGCGCGTGGCATCCGTTCAGCCTGACCGAGGCGGCGTTCGAGCGGGTCCGGCGGACCTGGCCGTATCGGGCCGATCTGCATGCGCTGGTCGAGGCGCCGGACGGCACGCTGGCCGCGACCGCGATCATCTGGCTGGACCAGGCGACGCGGACCGCCGAATTCGAGCCGGTCGGCACGCATCGGGACTTCCGGCGCCGGGGGCTGGGCACCGCGCTGCAGCTGCACGGCATGCATCTGGCCAGGGCGGCCGGCGCGACCCGGATGCTGGTCGCCTGTCTCGGCGCGCCGGCGCACCCGGCCGCCCGGAACCTCTACTATGGCGTCGGCTTCCGCGAGCTGGCCCATGACCTGCCGCAAATCAAGGTCGCACGATAACGGCCGGAGCCGGCCGGCCCGGGTAGCCCAGGGCGTGATATCGCGAACGGCAGCCATGCATCACCGGATGTCGTCCGACGGCGCCGGCGGGTGCACCCTCGCCCTGTGAAGGCTTCGACCGACGGCGCCGATCGCCGCCCGCTGCAGCAGGTGCAGGAGGTGTTCGGCCGCGGCCAGACCTGGCGCCTGACCCAGTTCTGGTACGAGCAGAAATACTTCTCCGGCCTGCTGGACTGGAAGATCGGACGGCTGACCGTCGGTGAGGATTTCGCCAGCTTCACCTGCTCGTTCCAGAACCTGACCTTCTGCGGCTCGCAGCCCGGCAACCTCGTCGGCAACTACTGGTACAACTGGCCGGTCAGCCAATGGGCCACCCGGGTGAAAGCCAACATCAAGGATGTCGGCTACATCCAGGTCGGCGCCTACCAGATGAATCCCGGCTTCCTGAACGTCGACCAGGCGGTGCTGCCGAACAACCCGTCCGGCACCACCGGCGTGATGATCCCGGTCGAGTTCGGCTGGACCCCGACTTTCGGCCCGGCGCAACTGCCCGGCAGCTACAAGTTCGGTGTCTGGTACGACACCTCGACCGCGAGCGACGTGTTCACCGACGACGACGGCAACCCCGAGGTTCTCACCGGCCGGCCGTTCCGGGACCGGCACGGCCGCTACGGCGCCTACATCAACTTCCTGCAGCAGCTGACCCGGCCGGATGCCGGCGACCCCTCCCGCGGCCTCAGCGTCTTCCTCAACGCCACCATCGCCGACCAGCAGACATCGACGGTCGACAACCAGATCGCCCTCGGCCTGATCTACAAGGGGCCGTTCGACGCCCGGCCGAAGGACGAGATCGCCCTGGCCTTCGGGCGGACCCATGTCAACGGCCGCGTGGCACGGGGCCAGCGGCTGCTGAACGAGGCCGGGCTGGGTCCCGTGGCGGTGCAGGATGCCGAATATGCGTTCGAGGCCTATTACGGCCTGCAGGCGACCGACTGGCTGATGGCGCGGCCCAACATCCAGTACATCCGCCTGCCCGGCGGCACCCGCCACAACGACGATGTCGTGGTCATCGGCCTGAAGACCTCGATCGACTTCTGAGCCGGATCGGATTCGAAAGATCGGCGCCGGGCCGGGAAAAGCACGGCGTCGATCATCGAAATGCCACGAATTCGATTGAAACAATGGTGCTGCCGAGGCAGTCCGACGATCCGGACTGGGGGGTGACGCCATGAATGCCCGTCGTTGGATCAAGCTGCTGGGCCTGTTGGCGGCCCTTGCAGCCCCGCCCGCCTGGGCGCAGGCCGCGAGCCCCGCGGCGCCGCCGGCCGCCGCCGCCACGGTCGACCAGGACAAATTTCCCACCGCCGGGCAGCACGACACGCTGCTGCATGTGCTGCAGCCGGGCCGGTTCTCGATTCGCGTGCGCAGCCGGAGCGGCGTCGCCATCCAGCTGGTCGACATGCTGACCGGCCCGTCCGACCCGTCGGGCGAGGCCGGGGCCACCGACGGCCGGCTGGATGCGCTGCTGGATGTCGGCACCTACAAGCTGCGGCTGTTCGGCGCCAAGGGGGCCGAGGGCGAGGCCGCGCTGACGGTCGCGCCCTTCGCCGAGGCCGCGGCGCCTGCCCTGCGCCCGCGCGACGGCGTGGTGTGGAGCACGGCGCTGGCCGACCTGCAGCAGCGCTCCTTCTGGGTCGCCGTCGAGGCGCCGGGCTTCCTGCGCATCGAGGCCGCGGGCCGCAGCCTGGCCGATCTGCGCTTCTGGCGGAACGGCACCGACCTGGTGCCGCAGACCGGACGGATGCGGACCATCGAGCCGGTGGCCGGCCACCCGATGACCGACATCGTCTTCGAGGACACTCTCGAGCCGGGCACCTACCTGGTCACCGCCTATGGCGGCCCGGCCGCGTCCTGGGCCGACGGCGACACCGGCCAGCCCTTCCACATCCGCTTCGGCGCCTCCGACGCGCTGCTGGCCGGCTGGGTCGGCGGCGCGATCGGGCCGTTCGGCCGCGACCTGTACCGGATCGACGGCAGCGCCCGGCGGTTCCACCTGGCCCTGCCCGCCCCCGCCCCGGCCGGGCTGCGCGTGCTGGACGGCGCCGACGCATTGTCCGGCGGCACGATCGACAAGAAGAGCCGCGAGCCGACGGCCTCGGCCGCTTCGGCCGCGTCGCAGGCGCCCGGGGACCGCGTGGTCGAGCTGACCGGCGCCGCCGGCCAGGCCTTCCAGCTGCGGGCGATCGAAGCCCCGGGCGGCATGAGCCTGTCCGAGCCCGGGTCGTGGTGGCTGTCGGCCCCGACCGCCGGCTTCGGCGGCGACGAGCTGCCGGCCACCCTGGCGGTGGTCCGCACCGAGGCGGACAAGCCGGCGGTCACCGTCGCCAGCAACGCGCCGCAGATCGGCCCGGACGCGGCCTGGCGCCAGCGCTTCAACCTGCGCGGCCCCAGCACGCTGCTGCTGCAGGTCACGGCCCCCGGCCCGATCGCCGTGCGCAGCGCCGGCCCGACCATCCGGCCGTCGATCACCCTCCCCGGCGGCGCCGAGCAGGCCGCCCGCGGCAACGGCGCCGCGGCCCCGTCCTGGGACCTCGCGGCCGGCTGGTACGTGCTGAGGCTGGACCCGGTGGCCGGCGCCAGCGGCATCCTCGACCTCACCGTCGGCCCGCCCGGGCTGGTGCCGCAGGACAGCCAGCCGGTGCAGCCGGCCGATCTGGTGGCCAGCTTCGGCCAGCGCCAGCTGGCGGCGGGCCAGACCCTGCGGCTGATCGCCAACAGCGGCCCCCAGGCCAGCGTCGCGCTGTCGGCCCGGCCCTGGCCGCTCAACCTCGCCGACGGGCCCCTGGCCGTGAGCCAGGGCGCCGGGGAGGCGGTGAGCCTGTCGCTGCAGCACGCGGCGGACGGCACGCTGCTGCAGACCGAGGTCGGCATCGGCACCACCGAGCTGACACCCACGGCGGTCCCGGCCAGCGCCGCCGCGGCCGACCTGACGCTGCCGGCCCCGGACAAGCCGCGCACCATGATCCTGTCCTGGCGGCCGCCCGCGGCGCCGCTGCCGGACCCGGCCGTCACCCCGCCGCCACCGCTGTCCGCGCTGCAGGCCGGCAAGCCCGCCTGGTTCGACCTGGGCCGCGAGGCCGAGCGCAGCTTCGCCCTGGCCGTCGCCGATGGCGGCCTGTACCGGGTCGAGACTCTGGGCCGGCTGCGCACCAGCGGGTCGATCGGCACGCCCTTCGTCGCCTCGCTGGGCGAAGCCTCGGCCAATGGCGCCGGCCAGAACATGCTGCTGCAGCAGTATCTGCGGGCCGGCCGCTATCGTGTGACCGCCAAGGCGGAGGACGGCACCGGCCGGGTCGGCATCACCGCCCGCCCGACGCCGATGCTGTCCGGCGCCGCGCTGGTGCCGGCCGGCACCGTGCGCGCCGCCCTGCCCGCCGGCAGCGGCATCCTGTTCCCGGTCGAGATCCCGGCCGACGGCCAATACCGGCTGGAGATCCTGGGCCTGGACCGCAGCTTCACCGCCCGGCTGGAGGATGCCGAGGGCTGGCCGCTGCTGGCCGCCGGCGACCTGTCGGGGCTGGAGCAGGAGCTGGCTGCCGGCCGCTACCGCCTGATGATCCTGCCCGAGGCGGTCGACACCCGCGTGGTCGCGCGCCTGACCCGGATCGAGCCCGAGGTCGCGCCGGAGGGCCACGGCCCGCACCCGCTGCCCTTCGATGCCGACCAGGCCTTCCAGTGGCGCGAGCCGGCGGGGCGCGGCGATCCGCGCGCGCCGGACCAATGGGACTTCACCCTGGCCGGACCGGCCAAGGCCAGCCTGACCCTGAGCGACGGCATGGTCGCCGAGCTGCGCCGGCTGGACACGCCCACGACCGTGACCCGGTTCAGCGCCAGCGCCGCCTTCGCCGGCGAGCTGCCGGCCGGGCGCTACCGGATCGAGGCGACAAGCCTGGGCCGCAACGACCGGCTGGACTACACCCTGTCGCTGCACACCGACGAGCTGCAGCCGGGCACGGTGCGCGACGTCCCGCTGCCCTCGACCGTGCCGTTCAGCATCGCGATCGACCGGGTGGTCAGCCTGACCAGCTTCGGCGGCCTCGACGTCAAGGCCGTGCTGCGCGACGCCCAGGGCCAAGTGCTGGGCCGCTACGACGACCGCGACGGCGATTGGAACATCGCCGTGTCGCAATACCTGCCGGCCGGCCGCTACAGCCTGGACCTGGCCTCGGTCGAGGCCGCGTCATCGAGCGACAGCTCGGATGAGTCGAGCACTTCGGAGGACTCCGAAGACGGTTCCGGACCAACCACCGAGCTGCGGCTGTCGCTGCCGGCCGAGGATGGCGGCACCGCCGCGGCGCTGCCCTCCGGCACGGTCGAGCTGACCGGACCGACGGTGCATCGGCTGACGATGCCGGCCGCCGCCGCCGGCAGCCTGATGGTCGCCGCCGCCGGTTCCTCCGCCGAACTCACCTTGTCGCTGGAGCGCCAGGGTGTCGACGGCGCCTGGGCCAGCGTGGCGCTCGACCGCGGCCTGGCCCCCACCGTCGCCGTGCCGGCCGATGGCGACGCCTCGCGGCCCTGGCGCGCCTCGGTCTGGACCGTCGATGGCGGCGGCGAGCCGGTGCGCTTCGCCGCCCGCGTGGTCGACGCTCGGCCGCAGCAGCCCGGCCCGGTCGCCTTGGCGCCGCTGCCGCTGGACGGCCTGCCGCAGACCCTCGCCGCCGCCCTGGTCGCCGCCCCCGGCGCCGGGCTGGAGCGCGTCGACGGCGCCGATCTCGACGGCGGGCTGTGGCAAGGCTCCGCCCCGGGCCGGGCGCTGCGGCCGCTGACCGCGCCGGTGGTCGCGCCGCAATCCGACCGGCTGTGGCTGCTCGGCCGTACCGCGCAGCCGGCGAAGCCGAGTCTGGCGCCGCTGGCCACCGACCCCTCCCGCGCCACCGCCCTGGACCTCGCCGCCGGCGAGACCGCGACGCTGCCGGCTCCGCAGGCGCAGCCCGGCCGGCTGCGGGCCTGGCTGGCGCGCTCCGGCGACGGCCAGCCCGGGCTCGATGCCGGAATCGGCATGGGGGTGGCGTCCGGCGAGGCCTTCGCCCTCAACGCCGCCGCCACGCCGCTGACGATCCGCAACGCCGCCGGGTCCGGTGCCCTGCGGCTGGAGCTGACCGGCCTGGACCTCGCCCTTGCCGCCGAGCGCCGCGCCGATGCCGAGCTGTCCGACACGCTGCCCCCGGGCAGCGCCCTGCCGGTGACCCTGCCCGCCGGGGCGAAGCGGCTGCGGCTGGACCTGCCGGCCGGCGTCGCCGCCATCGCCGGCTGGCGCGGTGCAGACGCACAGACCGCCTGGACCGGCGACGCGCCCGCCAGCTGGTCGCTGGACGGCGCCTGGACCGACCTGCTGCTGGTCAACACCAGCGCCAGGCCCGCGCCGGTGACGCTGGCGCAGATCCCGGATCCCTCGCCGACCCCGGCGCTGGCCACCGACACGGTGATGAAGCGCTTCTTCGGCGCCGAGGGTACGGTGCTGCTGGCGCTGCCGGACGGCACCGGCCCGGGCCACCGGCTGATCGTGGCCGGCGCTGCCGAGGCCACGGTGATCGGCCGCGACGGGCATGTCGCCAGCGGCCGCCGGATCCAGCTGACCGGCCCCGGGCTGGTGGTCCTGCGGCACGATGCCGGCCTGGTCGCCGCCTGGATGGAGGCCAATGAGTACGGGCCGTGGCCGCAGCCGGAGCTGCAGGATGCGCCGCTGCCCGGCATCCTGCCGCTGTCGGGCGAGGCCATGACCCTGCGGGTGCGGTCGCCGCAGCCCGCCTTGCTGACCGCCCGCACCACCGCGCCGGTGATCTTGGCCGCCGATGGTGACGCGCCGGAGCTGTTCCCGGCCGGGGCGGAGTTCCACCGCTATCTGCAGGATGCGTCGCTGCTGCGCCTGTTCTCGCCGCAGGACGGGCCGCTGTCCGGCTCGATCGAGCTGGTGGCGACGCCGATCGCGCCGTTGGCCGAAGGCGTCGGCGACGCCGTCACCGTGGCGTCCGGCGGCACCGCCCTGTTCGGCTTCACGGTCGAGAAGGACGGCGACATCGGCATCGGCATCCGGGCCGAGCCCGACCGAGCCCGGGTACGGCTGCTCGACGCCGACGGCAAGTCCCTGGGCGACGGGGTGGTGCAGATGCGCCACTTGGCCCCCGGCCGCTACCTGATCGAGGCGCAGGTGCCGCCCGACGCCCCGGCCACGCTGGTGCGGCCGGCGGTGGTCGGCATCAAGGCCCGGCCGAGCGGGCCGCCCGAGGATGTGATCCGCGGTTACCTGGACCTCGCCGGGCTGGCCCCGGCGACGAATGCGAGAGGCAAGTGATGACCCGCCTTCCCCTCATCCTCGCCCTGCTCGCCTCGGTCGCCGGGCCGCTGGCAGCGCCGGCCTTGGGCCAGACGACCACGACTCCGCCGGCCGCGCTGGACCAGATCCAGCGCGCCGACGGCGCCCAGGTGGTGCCGGAGCGGTTCCTGCGCCGCTGGGACCCGGTCACCGTGTTCTTCGACCGCGACACCGGCCCGCGCGAGGGCGGGCCGGAGGACGACCCGGCGAAATTCGCCACGCTGTCGCCGGACCAGCCCGGCGCCTGGCAGTGGCTGGGGCCCCGCGTGCTGCAGTTCCGCCCGGCCGAGCCGTGGGAGCCGCTGCGCCGCGTCACCGTCACCTCCGCCGGCCATGCCACCGAGCTGGTGCCACTGCTGCCGACGCCGGTGGCCACCAGCCCGGCCGACCAGGCGGACGGCATCGCCGACCTGGACACCATCGGCCTGACCTTCGCCGACCCGGTCGACATCCAGGCCCTGGCCCGGCTGCTGACCATCGAGCTGCGGCCCCTGCCCGGCTTTGACGGCCAGGGCAGCCAGCAGCTGACCGCGCAGGACTTCACCATCAAGGCGCTGGAGCGGGCCGACCGCACCGCCCAGCAGGGCTATGTCGTGACGCTGCGCCAGCCGATCCCGGACGGGCGGATGGCGATCCTCAGGCTGCGCCTGTCCGACGCGGCCGGGCTGGACGACCCGATCTTCGAGCTGCGGCTGCGCAGCGCCGCGCCGTTTACGGTCACCGACACCGCCTGCGGCGGCAGCTTCCAGCAGGATCTGCAGGACGGCGTGCTGCGTTGCAGCCAGCCGCCGGCCTATGAGGGCGAGGAGGCGCGGCCGACCGGCGAGCGCCGCCTGCGCCTGCGCTTTTCGAACGAGCCGGAGGCGCTGGACCTGGTCCGCGCCCGCGACGTGTTCCGCCTCACCCCCGCGGTGGACGACCTGGCGCTGGAGCCCGACGGCCGCGCCCTGACCCTGACCGGCCGGTTCCTGCCCGACACGGTCTACACCCTGCGGATCGACCCCGGCAGCCTGAAGGATGTGCGCGGCCGCGCCCTGTCCGGGCCCGCCACCGATGCCCGCTTCGTGTTCCCACCCGACCTGCCGGCCCTGGCCTGGGACGCCGGCCAGGGCATCAGCGAGCGCTTCGGCCCGCAGATGGCGCCGCTGCGCGGCCATGGCTACGACCGGGCCGATATCCGCATCCACCGCATCGACCCGCTGGGCCGCGACTTCTGGCCGTTCCCGGCGGAGGGCCTGACCACCCAGGACGACACCACGCCGCCGCTGGCCGGCAACGAGCCGTCGCCCTGGAAGGATGCGGCGGCGATCGACCGCGATGCCATGGCGGAACGGATCGCCGCGCTGGGCTCGCCGGCCGTGTCCGAGCTGCTGCCGCTGCCGTCGCTGCGCGGCGGCCTCTCGGCCAAGTTCGGCCTCGACCTCGAGCCGCTGCTGGCGAAGATCGCCGGCGCCGGCCAGCCCGGCACCTATCTGGTCGGGCTGCGACCGGTCGATGGTGCCGACCGGCGCTGGCTGCGGCTGCAGGTCACCGACCTGACCCTGTCGACGGTGGAGGAGCCGCAGCGCATCCGCTTCGCCGTCACCTCGCTGAACACCGCCAAGCCGGTCGACGGCGCCGAGATCCGGCTGGACGGCGTGCGCGACGACCAGTTCGTCACCCTCGCCCATGGCGTTACTGGGTCCGATGGCGGCTTCGCCTGGACGCCGAAGGGCGCCTTGGCCGACGAGCCGGAGATCCGGCGCATCGTCGTGACCAAGGGCACCGACACGCTGGTGCTGGAGCCGGAGAACGGCCCGGCGCAATACGCCCAGGAGAACTGGACCAAGCCGGACGAGCCCTGGCTGGCCTGGGGCTTCGGCGATGTCGCGGCGCGGCGCGAGCGGCCGCAGATGCTGTGCCATGTCTTCACCGAGCGGCCGATCTATCGGCCGGAGGAGGCGGTGGAGATCCGCGGCTTCGTCCGCTCCTATCTCGGCGGCGGCCTGTCCTTCTCCAAGGGCAAGGGCGAGGTCGTGGTCAACGGCCCGGACGACCAGGAATGGCGGATGCCGGTGACGCTGGACGGCAATGGCGGCTTCCACCAGCGCTTCGAAGAGGTCACGACGGCGACCGGCGATTACAGCGTCCGCTTCGTCGACCCCGACGGCGACGAATGCGGCCAAGTGCCGTTCAAGAAGGAGGCCTACAAGCTTCCGACCTTCGAGGTGCTGCTGAACGGCCCGGATTCGGCGCCGCTGGACAGCCAGCTCCAGGTCTCGCTGCTGGCCCGCTACTTCGCCGGCGGCCTGCTGGCCGACCGCCCGATCAAGTGGCGGGTGACGCAGTTCCCCTACAGCTGGACCCCACCGGGGCGCGAGGGGTTCCAGTTCTCCAGCGATTCCCGCTTCTCGGGCGAGCACGAGTTCCGCTCCACCCCCGTGCTGCAGCAGGACGGCAAGACCGATGCCGGCGGGTCAGCCCAGATCACGCTGGACCCGACGATCGAGCCGACCGCCCAGCCGCGCCGCTACGTGGTCGAGGCCACGGTCACCGGCGACGACGACATGCAGATCCGCAGCACCCAGCATGTGGTGGCGCTGCCGCCCTTCACCCTGGGGCTGAAAGTGCCGCGCTATCTGCCCAAGGCGGATGCGCTGGACCCGGAGATCCTGGCGGTCGACGCCGCCGGCAAGCCGCTGCCGGGCGTCGAGATGACGGTGAAGCTGATCCACCGCAACTGGAACTCGGTGCTGCAGGCCAGCGACTTCAGCCAGGGCTCGGCCAAATACGTCACCCAGGTGATCGACGAGACGCTGGAGGAGCGGAAAGTGACCTCCACCGCCGAGGTGCAGGCGCTGCATTTCGCCTTGCCGGAGGCCGGGGTCTACATCGTCTCGGTCGAGGCCGCCGACAAGATCGGCCGCAGCCAGTCGGTGAAGGTCGACCTGTTCGCCGCCGGCGACACGCCGGTGACCTGGTCGCGCCCGCCGGGGCAGAACGTCACCGTCACCGCCGACAAGGAGTCCTACGCCCCCGGCGAGACCGCGACGCTGGTGATCGAGAGCCCGTTCCAGACCGCCCGCGCCTTGGCCGTGGTGGAGGAGCCGGAGGGCCGGTTCCGCTACGACTGGGTCGACATCGCCAACGGCTTCGGCCGCTATGCCGTGCCGGTGCGCAAGGCGCAGATGCCACGGCTGCCGGTGCATTTCCTGATCATGCGCGGGCGGCTGCCCGGCGAGGCCCAGGCCGCCACCGCGCCGTTCGACCAGGGCAAGCCGGTGACGCTGGCCACCACCGCCTGGGTCAAGGTCACGCCGGTCGAGAACCAGGTGGCGGTGACGCTGGACGCGCCGCCCAGCGCCCGCCCGGCGCAGGAGATCGAGGTGACGCTGCACCTGGCCGACCTGAAGGGCAAGCCGCTGGCCGGCGAGGCCACCTTCTGGATGGTCGACCAGGCGGTGCTGTCCCTGGCCCGCGAGCAGCCGCTGGACCCGCTGCCCAAGTTCATCGTCGCCCGCATGTCCCAGATGGCGGCGCGCGACACCCGCAACATGGCCTTCGGCGTGATCCCGCTGGAGGAGGTGCCGGGTGGCGACGAGGCGACCGACGAATGGGGGGTGGAGAACATCTCCGTCCGCCGCAACTTCAACCCGGTGCCGGTCTACCTGCCGCATGTCCAGGTCGGGCCGGACGGCACCGCCAAGGTCAAGGTCAAGCTGCCGGACACGCTGACCGTCTACAAGATGCGCGCCGTGGTCACCAGCGGGCCCGACCGCTTCGGATTCGGCACCGGCGAGGTCAAGGTGCGCCAGCCGATCGTGGCCCAGCCCGCTTTGCCGCGCTTCGTGCGGCCGGGCGACAGCTTCGACGCCGGGCTGGTCGGCCGCGTGGTCGAGGGCCCCGGCGGCTCCGGCCGCGCCGGCATCAGCGTCGACGGGCTGACCGTGCAGGGGTCGAAGGACCGCGCCTTCGCCTGGGACGGCAACCGGCCGGCGCGGATCAGCTTCCCGGTCTCGGTGCCCGACCCGGCGCCGGGCCAGGACACGGCGAAGCTGCGCCTGCTGCTGCAGCGCGACGCCGACAAGGCCGGCGACGCGGTCGAGATCGCGCTGCCGATCCGGCCGGACCGGCCGCCGCTGCGCCAGCGCCGGATCGTCGAGCTGGCGCCGGGCGCGACCCAGGCCCTGCTGGTCGAGCCGGGCGATGTCCGCCCCGGCTCCTATTCCGCCTCGGTGGCGATGGCCGCCGACCCGGCCCTGGTGCGGCTGGTCGCCGGGCTGAACGCGCTGGCCGATTATCCGTTCGGCTGCACCGAGCAGGTGATGGCGTTGTCCAGCGCCGAGCTCGCCCTCAAGCCCTACGCCCCGGTGCTGGCCGCGGCCGGGCTGCAGGACCGCATCTCGGCCGACGTGCAGAAGACGATCCAGAGCATCATCCGCACCACCGACGAGGACGGGCTGGTCGGGTTCTGGCCGAAGTCGCGCGGCTCAGTGCTGCTGACCGCCGCGGCCTACAGCTTCGTGGTGCAGGCCGAGCAGGCGGGCGAGACCGTCGACCCGGCGCTGAAGGACCGGCTGGCCCAGGTGCTGAAGCAGGCCCTGCGCTCGGACTATCCGCGCTTCCTCGCCGGCGAGGACGTGCGCGAGCGCGTCGCCGCCCTGTCGGCCCTGGCCGCCGGCGGCGCCGCCGACCCGGCCTATCTGGCCGAGCTGAGCCGCCGGGCCTCGCTGCTGCCGCTGGAATCGCTGGCCCAGATCACCGCGGTGGTCGCCGCGGCGCCGGATGCCGACCCGGCCCGGATCGCCGGCCTGCTGGACCAGGTCAAGGCCAATGTCCGGCTGCTGTCGCGCGACGGCCGGCCGGTCTATGCCGGGCTGCAGGACCGCCCGGCCGACCCGATGGTGCTGCCGTCCGAGACGCGCACCCTGTCGGAGGTGCTGCTGGCGGTTGCTCGCGCCGCGCCGGAGGACCCGCTGCTGGGCCAGCTGCGCACCGGGCTGATCGGCCTGGGCGACGGCTCCGGCTGGGGCAGCACCAATGCCGACGCGGCGGCGCTGCGCGCCTTGGCCGTGGCCTGGGTGGCGCCGAGCGGATCGGTGCCGGTCGCAGCAATGCTGCCCGGCGGCGAGCAGACCGGGACGCTGGAGCCCGACGTGCCGGTGCTGCGCTGGAGCATCGACCAGGCCGGGCCGGTGGGCGTGACCAACCAGGGCGGCCAGACGGTGGTGGCGCTGGGCGACGCGCGCTGGCTGCCGAAGGCCCCGGGATCGGCCGCGACGCCGGTGCAGGACGGCTTCGTCCTGACCCGGCAGCTGTACCGCGTGCCGGCCGCCGGCCCGCTGGAGCGGCTGGACCCGGGCGGCGACGGCGCCATCCATGTCGCCGCCGGCGACGTGGTCGAGGAGGTGGCGGAGCTGATCAACCCGGAGGCCCGCACCCAGGTCGCCATCCGCCTGCCGATCGCCGCCGGCTTCGAGCCCTTGAACCCGAACCTGGCGACGGCCCCGGCGGAGGCCGCGCCCTCGGCCGCGCCGTCGGTGCCGCCGAGCTATGCCAGCTATGGCGACGACGAGGTGCGAGTGTTCTACGACCGGCTGGACAAGGGCACGCTGACCCTGCGCTTCCGCCTGCGGGCGCAGGTGGCGGGCAGCTTCATCCAGCCGCCGGGCGAGGCCGAGATGATGTACCGGGCCGGAATCTACGGCGCCAGCGCCGGCCAGCGCGTCGTCGTCAGCCCGTGAGGCGGGTGGGATGACGATGGCCTCGGGCAGTTTCGAGCAAACGCGTTGCCTCTCCCGCGTGGCGGGAGAGGTCGGACGTCCGCCAGGACGTCCGGGTGAGGGCTGGCACCGGCCTCGACGAAGAGCCCTCACCCGGAGCCGCTTCGCGTCTCCGACCTCTCCCGCAAGCGGGAGAGGCAACGCGTTCCGGCAGCCTTAGATGCAGCCCGTGTCATCCACCGCCTCTCCCTCCCCGCCCCGCCGCCGCTGGCGGCGCCGGGTCGGCCTAGGCGCACTCGCCCTCGGCCTCGCCGTGTTCGGCCTGTTCGCGGTGCAGGTGGCGCGGCGGGCGCATCTCGAGGCGCCGGCGCCGACCCCCATCCTCTATGACCGGCAGGGCGAATTCCTCGCCCAGATCGGCCATGAGGAGCGGACCGCGGACGGCCGCCGCTTCGTCGATTACGGCTACTGGACGGTCGATCCCCTGCCCGACCGCGTCGTCCGCGCCACCCTGGCGCTGGAGGACCGGCGCTTCTGGGACCATCCGGGCGTCGACCCGCGCGCCGTCGCCCGGGCCCTGTGGCAGAATCTCGAGGGCGGCCGGGTGCGGTCCGGCGCCTCCACCATCGCCATGCAGATCGCCCGGATGCAGCAGCCGGCGGCGCGCAACCTGTGGTCCAAGGCGGTGGAGGCCGGCACCGCGCTGGTGCTGACCCAGCGTTACGACCGGCAGGCGCTGCTGGCGCATTACCTGCGGCTGGTGCCCTATGGCAATGGCAGCCACGGCATCGCCCATGCCGCGCGCTGGTATTTCGACAAGCCGGTGGCGGATCTGAGCTGGGCCGAGATCGCCCTGCTCTCCGCCATCCCGCAGGCCCCCAGCCTGATGAATCCGCGCCGCCCGGACGGGCTGGCCCGGGCCAAGCTGCGCGGCCAGCGGGCGCTGGACGAGCTGGCCGGCCAGGGCGTGATCGATCCGCAGGAGCTGGCGCTGGCCACCACGCAGCTGGCCGGGCTGCGCCTGCCGCCGACGCCGCGCCGGCCAGACGCCGTGCCCGCCATCCTGCGGCTGCGCCAGATGATCGCGCGGAACGGCGCCGAAGCCCTGCCCGCCAACGATCCGCGGCTGCGCACCACGCTGGATCTGGGGATCCAGGAGACGGTGACGGCGGCGGCGCGGCGCCAGCTGCGGGCGCTGTCCCCGATGGGGGCGCAGCAGGTGGCGGTGGTGGTCGCCCGGCGCGACAGCCGCGAGGTGCTGGCCGATGTCGGCTCCGCCCGCTATGGCGGCGCCAATGGCGGGTCGATCGATTTCAGCCGCGCCGTGCGGTCGCCCGGCAGCACGCTGAAGCCCTTCATCTACGCCCTGGCGATGCAGCGCACCCTGCTGAGCCCGACCGACGTGATGGCCGACATGCCCGAGGGCGCGTCCGGCATCTCCAACGCCGACCGCAGCTTCCTCGGTCCCGTGCTGCCGCGCCAGGCGCTGGCCAATTCGCGCAACATCCCGGCGACCAACCTGCTGCGCCGGGTCGGGCTGGACAGCGGCTTCCGCTTCTTCCGCGAGCTCGGGCTGCACGATTTGGACGTGCCGGCCGAGAATTTCGGCCTGTCGATGGCGATCGGGTCGCTGCCGACCAGCCTGGACCGGCTGGTGCAGGCCTATGGCGCGCTGGCCGATGACGGGACCCTGCGCGACCTGGTGTGGTACCGCGGCCAGCCGCTGGCGCCGCCGCGCCGGGTGCTGTCGGCCGACATCGCCCGGCTGGTCACCCTGTTCCTGTCCGACCCGATGGCGCGGCTGCCCAGCTTCCCGCGCTACGGCACCACCGAGTTCCCGTTCCCCGTGGCGCTGAAGACCGGCACCAGCCAGGGCTACCGCGACGCCTGGGTGGTGGCCTGGTCGCAGGACTACATGGTCGGGGTCTGGTTCGGCCGGCCGGATGCCGGGACCATGCGCCAGGTCGCCGGCGCCGGGTCGGCCGCGAAGCTGGCCCATGACGTGCTGATGGCGCTGCACGGCGCCCGGCCCGGCGACCTGCTGGACGCCGGCTTCCCGGCGCCGCGGGCCTACAAGCCGGTCGAGCTGTGCGTGCCGGCCGGCGGCCCCGCCCCGGATTTCTGCCGCCAGCGGGTGGTGGAATGGGTCAGGGCCGACACAGACGCGCCAGCCGCGATCCCCGCCGTCGCCCGCGCCCCTCAGCCGGACGGTCCGGCGATCGGCACCGCCGAGCCGCCGCGCCTGTCGATCACGATGCCGGAGCAGAACGCCCGGATCTGGCGCAATCCGGAGATGCCGCCGGCGCTGGACCGGCTGGCGCTGAAGGCCTCGGCGGCGCCCGGCGTGGCTCAGGTGGTCTGGTATGTCGACGGCCTGCCGTTCCGCACCGCGCGCCCGGACGAGACGGTGTACTGGAAGCTGACGCCCGGCGCGCACCGCTTCCAGCTGCGCCTGCCGCTGCAGGACGGCGAGTCGCGGCCGGTGCGGATCGTCGTGGAATAGGCGGAGCGCGGCGATGCTGGATCAGCGGCCGACCAGCCGCTGCAGATGCTCCGGATAGCGGGCGCCCCGGATCTCGACGGCGGACACCGCATCCTCGATGTCGCGCAGCTCCTCCGCCGTCAGCGCGACCGCCGCTGCGCCGACATTCTCCTCCAGCCGGTGCGGCTTGGTGGTGCCGGGGATCGGCACGATCCACGGCTTCCGCGCCAGCAGCCAGGCCAGCGCGATCTGCGCCGCCGTCACCCGCTTCCGCGCCGCGATCCCGCCCAGCAGGTCGAGCAGCGCCTGATTGGCCTGGCGCGCCTCGGCCGAGAAGCGCGGCACGATGTTGCGGAAGTCGTTGCCGGCGAAGGCCGTGGTCGCATCGATCGCGCCGGTCAGGAAGCCCTTGCCCAGCGGGCTGAACGGCACCAGGCCGATGCCCAGCTCCTCCAGCACCGGCAGGATCTCCGCCTCCGGCTCGCGCCACCACAGCGAATATTCGCTCTGCAGCGCCGCGACCGGCTGCACCGCATGGGCGCGCCGGATGCTCTGCGCCCCGGCCTCGGACAGGCCGAAATGCCGGACCTTGCCCTCGCGGATCAGGTCCTTGACCGCCCCGGCGACATCCTCCATCGGCACGTTCGGGTCGACGCGGTGCTGGTAGAACAGGTCGATCACATCGGTGCGCAGCCGCTTGAGCGAGGCTTCGGCGACCGAACGGATATGGTCCGGCCGGCTGTTCAGGCCGTTTTGCTTGCCGGTCTCGGGGTCGATATCGAAGCCGAACTTGGTGGCGATCACCACCTGGTTCCGAACCGGGGCCAGCGCCTCGCCAACCAGCTCCTCATTGGTGAAGGGGCCGTAGACCTCCGCGGTGTCGAAGAAGGTGACGCCGAGGTCGGCCGCCTTCCGGATCAGCGCGATCCCCGCCGGCTTCTCGACCGCGGGGCCGTAGCCGAAGCTGAGCCCCATGCAGCCGAGCCCGAGGGCCGACACTTCCAGGGTGCTGTTTCCAAGCCTGCGCTTCTGCATGTCCTGTCTCCCGAGTGATGTCGGCCGGAATCTGGGATGCGCGGCGGCATGCGATTAGATGGTATAATTGGCATGAACCTATGAAAGGTGCTCATGAATGCCACGGGAGAACCTGAATGACCTCCTCGCCTTCCTGGCGGTCGCGCGCGAGCGCAGCTTCACCCGGGCGGCGGCGCAGCTGGGCGTGTCGCAATCGGCGCTGAGCCACACCATCCGCGGGCTTGAGGAGCGGCTGGGCCTGCGGCTGCTGACCCGGACCACGCGCAGCGTCGCCCCGACCGAGGCCGGCGAGCGCCTGATCCTGAACATCGGTCCGCGCTTCGAGGAGATCGAGGCCGAGCTGGCGGCGTTGAGCGCGCTGCGCGACAAGCCCGCCGGCACCGTCCGCATCACCGCGGGCGAGCATTCGGCCGCCACGATCCTGTGGCCGGCGGTGGCGAAGCTGCTGCCGGAGTATCCGGACGTCCGGGTCGAAATCATCGTCGATTACGGCCTGACCGACATCGTCGCCGAGCGCTACGACGCCGGCGTCCGGCTCGGCGAGCAGGTGGCGAAGGACATGATCGCGGTGCGCATCGGTCCGGACATGCGCATGGCGGCGGTCGGGTCGCCGGCCTATTTCGCGCGCCGGCCGGCGCCGCGGACGCCGCAGGAGCTGACCGCCCACAACTGCATCACCATCCGCCTGCCGACCTATGGCGGGCTGTATGCCTGGGAGTTCGAGCGCGACGGGCACGAGCTGAAGGTGCGGGTCGAGGGGCAGCTGGTGTTCAACACCATCGCCCTGCGGCTGAACGCGGTGCTGGGCGGGCTCGGCCTGGCCTATATGCCGGAGGACCAGGTGCGGGACCACGTCGCGGCAGGGCGGCTGATCCGGCTGCTGGAGGATTGGTGCGCCCCCTTCACCGGCTATCACCTTTACTACACCAGCCGCCGGCAATGCTCGCCGGCCCTGTCCCTGCTGATCGACGCGATGCGCTATCGGGGCTAGCCATGCCCCATTG
>JAEKLZ010000436.1 GCA_019508225.1 Inquilinus limosus
CGCGACGGGCACAGGATCCGTGGCCTGGTGCGGTCGCCGGAGAAGGCGGCGCAGCTCCAGGCTCTGGGCATCGAGCCGGTGCTCGGCGATCTGTCCGACACTGCGCTGCTGGCGCGCGAGGCGAAGGCCGCCGATGCGGCGGTCAACACCGCCAGCGCCGACGACCGGGCGGCGGTGGAGGCCCTGCTCGACGCGCTGGCCGGCAGCGGCAAGCCGTTCCTGCACACCAGCGGCACCAGCGTGGTGGCCGACGATGCCCGCGGCGACCGGGCCTCGGACCGGATCTATGACGAGGACACGCCGGTCGACCCGGTGCCGGGAAAGGCGGCCCGGGTCGCCATCGACCGGCTGATCGTCGATGCCGCCGGACGCGGCGTGCGCTCGGCGGTGCTGTGCAACAGCCTGATCTACGGCACCGGACCCGGGCTCAATGCCGACAGCGTGCAGATCCCGACGATGGTGGCCGCGGCGCGAAAGACCGGCGTGGTCCGCCACATCGGGCGCGGCCTCAACATCTGGTCGAACGTGCATGTCGGCGACATCGCGGATCTCTACGCCCTGGCGCTGGAGCGCGCGCCGGCCGGCGCCTTCTATTATGTCGAAAACGGTGAAGCGTCCTTCGCCGAGGCCGCGGCGGCGACCGCCCGGCGGCTGGGCCTCGGCGCGCCACAGCCCTGGCCGGTCGACGACGCCATCGCCGAGCTGGGCTTCGGCACCGCTGTCTACTCCCTCGGCTCAAACAGCCGGGTACGCGGCAAGCGGGCCCGGGCGGAGCTGGGCTGGGCGCCGAAGCGCGCCTCGCTGATCGAATGGATCGAGCGCGAGATGCCTGTCACTTAGACAAGCCACGAAGGGTAGGCGCGTTGCCTCTCCCGCAAGCGGGAGAGGCAACGGGACAGCATCGCCCTATCCCCGCAAATACCGCGCGAAATCGGCGAGGATCAGGAGCCAGCCCTGCGGCGAGGCCAGCCCGTCGCGCAACCGTTGGGCCCCGTCGCCGTGCCGCTCGAAATCGCGATGCTCCAACACGACCCTGGTGCGTCCGTCTTCCCGCACGAAACAGATCTCGACCTCGCTGGCCCGCGCCTCCGGCTCCGGCGCCCGGTCGGGGCCGACGGCGAAGGACAGCATCAGCCGCGACGGCGGCTCCCAGGCGCGGACCTCGCCCCAGGCGGTCTCGCTGCCGGCGCGGTCGCGCTCGAACCACAGGCCGCCGGCCCGCGGCTCCATCACGGCGGTGTCGAGATCCACCCCGGCATAGGTGTAGGCGAGCGGCCACCACCGGCCGAGCTCGCCGGTGAAGGCGTCGAAGGCGCGGTCCTGCGGCACATCGACGGTGATGCTGGCCCGGACCGGGCTGACGGCGGTCATGGCGTCGTCCTCCCCGAAGTTCGGCTTCGAGTCATCAACGCACAAAGGGGCCGAATTGTCCCGGTCAGGCCGCGACCAGGCCGCGCCGGGTCTCGGACAGGAACTCCAGCAGCTCGGCCACGCCCTTGTCCGCGCCATGCTCGTGGCGGACTCGGGCCACCCGCTCCGCCTTCTCGCCGGTGCCGCGGAACAGGGCCCGAAAGACGCGGCGCAGCATCAGCACCTCGGGCTCGGTGAAGCCGTGGCGGCGCAGCCCGACCTCGTTCAGCGACACCAGCCGCGCCCGGTCACCCTGGACCAGGCAGAAGGGCGGCACATCCTGCGCCACCATGGCGCCGGCGGCGACGAAGGCATGGGCGCCGATGCGGGTGAACTGGTGCACCCCGGCCAGGCCGCTGACATGGACATGGTCGCCGACCTCGACATGGCCGGCCAGGGTCGCGGCGTTGGCGAACTGGGCGTGGCTGCCGATGCGGCAGTCATGGGCGATGTGCGAGCAGGCCATGAACAGGTTGCCGTCGCCGACCTCGGTCAGCCCGCCGGAAACGCCGACGCCCGGCTGGATGGTGACGTATTCGCGGATGATGTTGTCGTGGCCGATGACCAGCCGCGTCTCCTCGCCCTTCCATTTCAGGTCCTGCGGCGGCGCGCCGACCGAGGCGAACTGGAACACCTGGTTGCGGTCGCCGATCTCGGTCCGCCCCTCGATCACCGCATGCGGCCCGACGATGCAGTCGCGGCCCAGCCGGACCTTCGGCCCGATCACGGCATAGGCGCCGATGCGGGTGCCCTCGCCGATCTCGGCGCCCGGCTCGATGATCGCGGTGCGGTGGATCAAGGACGACGTCATACGGATTCCCAACGGAGGACGCCGGTCAGTCCGGCCCATTGGCGATCCTGCCGCCCCGGGCGCCAGGGCGGAATTCAAAAATTGTTTCAAATCATTGCGTTGGAGGCCGCGGCCAAGCCCTCAGGCCGCCGCCAGGCCGCGCTTGGTGTCCGACAGGAAGCGCAGCAGCAGCTCCACCCCGCGGCGGTCGGCATAGGCATGATGCACCGCCGCCATCCGCTCCGCCTTGCTGCCGCCCCCGCGGAACAGCAGGCGGAACACCTTGCGCAGCATCAGCACATCGGTCTCGACGAAGCCGTTGCGGCGCAGCCCGACCTCGTTCAGCGACACCAGCCGGGCCCGGTCGCCCTGCGCCAGGCAGAAGGGCGGCACGTCCTGGGACACCATGGCGCCGGCCGCGACGAAGGCGAGGGTACCGATCCGGGTGAACTGGTGGACCGCGACCACGCCGCTGAGAAAGGCGTGGTCGTCGACCTCGCAATAGCCGGCGACCCCCGCACCGTTGACGAAGCGGGTGTGATTGCCGATGCGGCAGTCATGGCCGACATGGGTGTTGACCATGAACAGGTTGCCGTCGCCGATCCTGGTCGTCCCGAGGGGCCGCGCGGCGCCTGAATGGATGGTGACGTGCTCGCGGAACACATTGTCGTTGCCGATCCGCAGCCGGCTGTTGCCGCCGCTGAACTTCAGATCCTGCGGCTGGCCGCCGATCGAGGCGAACTGGAAGATGTGATTGCGGTCGCCGATCTCGGTATCGCCCTCGACCACGGCATGGGGCCCGACGATGTTGTCGCGCCCGAGCCGGACCCCTTCGCCGATCACGGCATAGGCCCCGATGCGGGTGCCTTCACCGATTTCGACGCCAGGCGCAATGATGGCCGTGGCGTGGAACGAACTCGGCAAAGACATGATTTCCGATGCCCCAAAGACATTTGGATAAAGCGGGCCGGATCTAGAGAAGATCGACGGCGCAATTTTTCGCTTGTCGATATTGCACTCAATCGCGGCACAAACAAAAGTTAAAATTTATTTCTGAACTTGTCCTTGCTAATCAGAGCCGCTCCAATGTAACGAATATCGAGCCTTTTCAATAGGCTGCGAGACGAGACGATTTCGAGCGTGCATAATGGCGGGGCCGATATTATTTGGCCCCGCCGAAGGTTCAGCCGATGGATCCGTCGACGCTTCTGATCTACGCCGTGACGCTCGGCGTCGCCTGCGCCGTGCCGGGCCCCACCACCGCGGCGCTGGTGGCGCGGGTGCTGGGCCGCGGCAGCCGGGGGGCGCTGGCCTTCTGTGCCGGGCTGATGGCCGGCGACCTGCTGTGGCTCAGCGCCACCGCGCTGGGCCTCGCCATGCTGGCGGCGACGATGCAGCCGGTCTTCGCCGTGATCAAATACGCCGGCGCCGCCTATCTGCTGTATCTCGCCTGGAGGCTGTGGACCGCCCCACCCGCAGCGCCGGCCGAGGCGCCGCCGGTGCGCGGCGAAGGGTTGCGGCTGTTCCTGACCGGCATCTCGGTCTGCCTCGGCAACCCGAAGACGACGCTGTTCTATCTGGCGCTGCTGCCGACCATCATCGACCTGCGGCACATGACCTTGATCGGCTTCGGCGAGATCGCCGCCACGCTGGTCGTGGTCTACGGCGCCGTGCTGGCGGCCTATGTCGTGCTGGCCCTGCGCGCCCGCCGGATGTTCCGGTCGCCGCGGGCGCTCAAGGCGATCAACCGCGGCACCGGTGCCGTGATGGCCGGCGCCGCGGTGGCGGTCGCGACGCGCTAGCCGACGGCGGCGATCACCGCGTCGCAGACGCGGTCGGCATCGGCGTCGGACAGGAAGGGGTGCATCGGCAGGCTCAGCACCTCGCGGCTCAGCGCCTCGCTGACCGGCAGCGAGCCCTCGCCTTCGCCATGGGCGCGGTAGGCCTCGGCCAGGTGCATCGGCGTCGGGTAGTAGATCGCGGTCGGCACTCCGGCCTCGCCCAGCTTCGCCCGCACCGCGTCGCGGTCGGCCACGCGGATGGTGTATTGCGCCCAGGCGCAGACCAGCCCGTCCGGCATCACCGGCGTCTGGACCCGATTGGACAACCGGGCCGAATAGTGCCGGGCCAGCCGGTCGCGGGCCTCCAGCTCATCGGAAAAGCTCGGCAGCTTGGCCAGCAGGATGGCCGCCTGGATGGTGTCGAAGCGGGCGTTGAGGCCGACCCGCACGGTGTCGTAGCGGCTCTTGCCCTCGCCATGGACGCGGATCGATTTGAGGATCGCCGCCAGCTCGTCGTCATCGGTGAAGATGGCGCCGCCGTCACCGTAGCAGCCCAGCGGCTTGGCCGGGTAGAAGCTGGTGGCGGTGACCGGCGCCAGCGACCCGACCGGGCGGCCGTGGAAGGCGCCGCCGAAGCTCTGCGCCGCGTCGTCGATCACGAACAGGCCATGCGCGTCGGCAATCGCCTGCAGCTTCGGATAGTCGACCGGCAGGCCGAACAGGTCGACGGCGATCACCGCCTTCGGCGCCAGCCTGCCGGCGGCCTTGGTCGCGGCGATGCGGCGCTCGAGATCGGCCAGGTCGACCAGATAGGTCGCGGGATCGACATCGACGAAGACCGGCGAGGCGCCGAGCAGCAGGATCGCCTCGGCCGTCGCGGTGAAGGTGAAGGCCGGCACGAAGACGGCGTCGCCCGGGCCGATATCCCGCGCCATCAGCGGCATGATCAGCGCGTCGGTGCCGCTGGCCACGGTCAGGCAGTGGCGGGCGCCGGCCCGCTGCGCCAGCTCGCCCTCGAGCTCCGCCACCTCCGGCCCCAGGATGTACTGGCCGTGGTCGAGCACCGCATGGATGCGGGCGTCGATCAGGGGTTTCAGGCGGGTGTATTGCTGCTTGAGGTCGACGAAAGGAAGCGACACGGGCAAGCCTCGGCTCTATCGAAGTCAGGGCTGTGTAGCCCCGCCCCGGCCCAGACGCCAGCCAGAAACGCCGCCCGGGCGGTTGCTCAGTGCTCGGCGGCGGCGTCCGGTCCGAGCGAGCGCAGCAGGTCGACCAGCCGGCGGCGGACCGTCGCGTCCTCGATCCGGTAATAGGCCCGGACCAGCTCCAGCGTCTCGCGGCTCGCCACCATCTCGCTGTCATGCACCGGATGGATGGCCGTGCCGTTCTGCTGGCCTTCGGTCATGCCTTCGAAGAAATAGCCGACCGGCACGTTGAGGATGCGCGTCAGCTGGTGCAGCCGGCTGGCGCTGACGCGGTTGGCGCCGCGCTCGTATTTCT
>JAEKLZ010000437.1 GCA_019508225.1 Inquilinus limosus
ACGCGCTCCTGAAGATGGCGGTGGCGCTGCAGGCCAGCGCCAAGAAGGCGGGGGTCGAGTTCGAGGTCGTGCCCGGCGAGCATGTGCCGGATTTCCGCGCCCGGAAGTACCAGGTGCTGGTCGGCAATTCCGGCTCGCGCCTGCCCGATCCGTTCGGCACGCTGGTGCAGTACGCCTACAACCCGGACAACCGCGACGAGGCGAAGCTCGGCGGCTACTACCTGTGGCGCACGGCGCTGGACGCGCCCGAGCTGACCAGGCTGGTCACCGAGTCGAAGAGCGAGACCGATCCGGCCAGGCGGGCGCAGCTGTTCACCGAGATCGACCGGAAGTTCAAGGAGACGGTGCCGCCGCTGGTCATCGTGCTGCAGCGCACCGACCCCTATGTCATCCGCCAGGGGATCACCGGCTACGCCGGCAACCCGACCTGGTCGACGCGCTGGCTCGACGTGAAGAAGAACTGAGTCTCGTTGGGAGCAGGCCTCAATGTTTTCCCGTCATGGCGAGCCCAAGGCCTGCGGCAGATTGATGGTCGCGAGCAAAGGTGAATATCGGAACGCGTCGCCTCTCCCGCTTGCGGGAGAGGTCGGACATCCGAAGGATGTCCGGGTGAGGGGACGGCGGTGCTGCCGCGCTCACGGGCATCGCCGTGGGCGAGCGCAAGATCTGCCCAGTCCTGAAGCGAGGCTCCCGGCCTCGCCGCCGCATGCCCTCACCCGGAGCCGCTTCGCGTCTCCGACCTCTCCCGCAAGCGGGAGAGGCAATGGGAGTCGCCGTCATAAACCGGTCTATGAGGCTGTCAGCCCATGACGACGATCGACACGTTCAACCGGCCGGCGCGCTTCCTGCGCATGCGGCGCCTGTCGGGCCGTACCTTGTCGGTCGTCGTCACCCTGATCGGGCTGATGCTGCTGACCTTCGCCATGGGCCGGCTGCTGCCCGCCGACCCCGTGCTGGCGGTGACCGGGTCGGAGGTCGACAAGGCCACCTATGACCGGGTCTACCAGGAGCTCGGCCTCGACCAGCCGGTGTGGCAGCAATTCGTGTCTTATGTCGGCCGGGTCGTCACCGGCGATATGGGCCGGTCGCTGACCACCGGCCAGCCGGTCTCGGCCGACCTGCTCAGCGTGTTCCCGGCCACGATCGAGCTCGCCCTGGTCGCCATCCTGTGCGGCACGCTGGTGGGCGTCCCGCTCGGCGTCGCCGCCGCGGTCAATCGCGGCAGGCCGATCGACCATGTCGCCCGGGTGATCGGCCTGGCCGGCCATTCGGTGCCGATCTTCTGGCTCGGCCTGATCGCGCTGATCCTGTTCTACGCCAAGCTGCAATGGGTCGCGGCGTCGGGCCGGATCGACATCCTCAACGAAGGCATGGTGCCGCCGATCACCGGGCTCTTGCTGCTCGACACCGCGCTGCAAGGCGAATGGGATGTATTCCGCGACGCGCTCGACCACATCATCCTGCCCGGCGCCGTGCTCGGCTACTACTCGGTCGCCTATATCAGCCGGATGACCCGCAGCTTCATGCTGGAGCAGCTGGGCCAGGAATACATCGTCTCCGCCCGGGCCAAGGGCGTGTCGCGCCGCCGCATGATCTGGGCCCACGCCTTCAAGAACATCCGCGTCCAGCTGCTCACCGTCATCGCGCTGACCTTCGGCGGGCTGCTCGACGGCGCGGTGCTGATCGAGACGGTGTTCGGCTGGCCCGGCCTCGGCCAATACCTCACCCGGGGGCTGAAGATGAACGACATGAACGTGGTGATGGGGGCGGTGCTGCTGATCGGCATCACCTTCCTCGTCATCAACATCGTTTCCGACCGCCTCTACCGCATCCTGGACCCGCGCACCCGATGACCGCGACCTTCAGCGCTCCCCAAGGCGGGCTTCGCGCCTGGCTCAAGACGGATGCGCCGCGCACCGTCTTCCAGTCGGCGATGCAGCAGCTCTATCGCGGCTGGCGGCGCTTCGCCACGCATCCGCTCGGCCTCGCCGGGCTCGCTGTGATCCTGCTGCTGGTCGTGGCGGCGGTCGCGGCGCCCTGGCTGACCTCCTACGACCCGATCGCGCAGGACATGGTCAACCGGCTGCAGCCGCCCTCGGCGGCGCATTGGTTCGGCACCGACGAGTTCGGGCGCGACGTCTTCGCCCGCGTCGTCTATGGCGCCCGGACGACGATCTACATCATCCTGCTCGTCACCGTCATCGTCGCGCCGATCGGCCTGCTGATCGGCGCCTGCGCCGGCTATCTCGGCGGCTGGGCCGACGAGATCCTGATGCGGGTCACCGACATCTTCCTGTCCTTCCCCGGCCTGGTGCTGGCGCTGGGCTTCGCCGCGGCGCTCGGGCCCGGCATCACCAACGCCATCATCGCCATCGCCCTGACCGCCTGGCCGCCCATGGCGCGGCTGGCCCGGGCCGAGGCGCTGAGCCTGCGCAAGGCCGACTTCATCGCCGCGGTGCGGCTGCAGGGCGCGTCGAGGACGCGGATCATCACCCGCCACATCCTGCCGATGTGCCTGCCGTCGCTGGTGGTGCGCCTGACCCTGAACATGGCCGGCATCATCCTGACCGCGGCGGGGCTCGGCTTCCTCGGCCTCGGCGCCCAGCCGCCGCTGCCGGAATGGGGCGCCATGGTCTCGACCGGGCGGGAATTCATGATCGACTGTCCCTGGGTGATCACCGCGCCCGGCATCGCCATCGCCGTGGTCAGCCTCGCCTTCAACCTGGCCGGCGACGCGCTGCGCGACGTGCTCGATCCGAGGTCCGGCGAATGAGCGACACACCCCTGATCGAGGCCCGCAACCTGCGCATCGCCTTCGGCCGCGGCGAGCATGCCGTGCCGGTCGTTCACGGCGTGTCCTTCACTCTTGGGCGCGAAAAACTCGGCATCGTCGGCGAATCCGGCGCCGGCAAGTCGACCGTCGGCCGCGCCCTGATGCGGCTGCTGCCGCCGGCCGCGCGGGTGACGGCCGACCGGCTCGCCTTCCGCGGCACCGACCTGCTGGCGGCGAGCGAGAAGCAGATGATGGACCTGCGCGGCCGGCGCATGGGGCTGATCCTGCAGGACCCGAAATACTCGCTGAACCCGGTGGTTCCGGTCGGCGAGCAGATCGCCGAGGCCTGGCGGCTGCACCACAAGGGACCGGCCCGCGAGGCGCGCGAGCGCACCCTGGCGATCCTGGAAGCGGTGAAGATCCGCGACCCCGCGCGGGTGGCGCGCCTCTACCCGCACGAGATCTCCGGCGGCATGGGCCAACGCGTCATGATCGCGATGATGCTGATCGCCGGTCCCGACGTGGTCATCGCCGACGAGCCGACCTCGGCGCTGGACGTCACCGTACGGCTCGAGGTGCTGCATCTGCTCGACGAGCTGATCGAGAGCCGCGGCCTGGGCCTGATCCTGGTCAGCCACGACCTCAACCTGGTCCGCCGCTTCTGCGACCGGGTCGTGATCATGTATGCCGGCCGGGTGATGGAGATGCTGCCGGCCGCCGATCTGGACCGGGCCGAGCATCCCTATACCCGCGGCCTCTTGGCCTCGCTGCCGTCGATCCGCCACAGCCAGGACCGGCTGCCGGTGCTGCGCCGCGACCCGGCCTGGCTGGCCCCGGCGGGAGGCACGCCATGATCGAGGTGCGCGATCTCGCCGTGCGCTTCGGCGACGCTCCGCCGGCGGTGGCCGGCGTCTCCTTCGCGGTCGAGGCCGGCGAGACCTTCGGCCTGGTCGGCGAATCCGGCTGCGGCAAGTCGACGGTGCTGCGCGCCCTGGCGGGGCTGATCCCGGACCATGGCGGGGAGGTGCGGCTGGACGGCACGGTGCTGCCGCCCGTCCGCCCGCGCGGCTTCTACAAGCGGGTGCAGATGGTGTTCCAGGACCCCTACGGGTCGCTGCATCCGCGCCAGACCATCCAGGCCCAACTGCTGGAGCCGCTGCGCAACCAGGGGGTGACGCCGCCGGCGGATGCGGTCGGCGCGGCGCTGGACGCGGTCGGGCTGCCGCGCAGCGCCGCCTTCCGTTATCCGCACCAGCTGTCCGGCGGCCAGCGCCAGCGCGTGGCCATCGCCCGCGCCCTGATGCTGCAGCCGGAGGTGCTGCTGCTGGACGAGCCGACCTCGGCCCTCGACGTCTCGGTCCAGGCCGAGATCCTGAACCTGCTGATGGATCTGCGGGCGCAGCGCAGCCTGACCTGCATCCTGGTCAGCCACGACCTCGCCGTGGTCGCCCATATGTGCCACCGCATCGCGGTGATGCAGGGCGGCCGCATCGTCGACGGCTTCGACGCCGCGACGCTGCGGGCCGGCCAGCCGCGGCACCCCTATACGCGGGAGCTGCTGGCCGCCAGCGAGGCGTATGGCGAGGGGGCAGCAGCCTAGGAGGGGGCCGCCGCCAGCGCGACCTCGCGGCGGGACCGTTCCGAGTGCCCGGCCGCCTCGATGCAGGCGATGAGGTGGCGGCCGTAGCGCCCATCTGCCGGGTTTGGGCCAGTGCCGCCGATCAGGGCCAGCATCGCCTGCCATTCGCGTTCGACCGCGCGCTGCGCCCAGTCCGGCTCGATCGAATGCGGCACCGGTGTCCAGGTGCCGCCACGGCCGATCGCGACCCCCTGGTCGAAATCCAGGCGCAGGGCCCCGGCCTCGCAGACCAGGTCCATGGCGAAGCCGACGCCGCCGTCGCGGTAGCCGACGCTGGCCACCTGGCCGATCCGGCCGTCGGCGAAGCGCAGCAGCATCAGCGCCGCGTCGTCGGCCTCCTGGTCGTGGAAATGGGTGCCGGCCATGGCCGAGACCGCCGCTACCGGGCCATCCATCAGCCAGACCAGCCGGTCGAGCGCGTGGATCCCGGCGGTCAGCAGCATGCCGCCGCCGGTCTTCGGCGACAGGTGCCAGGGCTGGCGGTTCGCCTCCATCCACAGCTTGATCAGCCAGCTGCTGCCGAGCACCGGGCGGCCGATGCTGCCGCCGGCGACGATCTCCCGCGCGGCGAGGCAGGGCAGGGCGAAATGCAGGACGTGGCCGACCATCAGATGGACTCCGGCCCGGTCCACCACGGCGTTGATCGCGTCGCATTCGGCGACGGTCGGCGCCATCGGCTTTTCCAGCAGGATGTGCTTGCCCGCCTGCGCCGCGGCGATCGCCATCTCGGCGTGCAGGTGATGCGGCGTGGCGATCAGCACCACGTCGACCGCCGGGTCATCCAGCAGCGCCTGCCAATAGGCATGGGCGTTGCCGCCATGCTCCCGCGCGAAGGCCCGGGCGGCGTCGATATCCTGGCGGCAGACCGCCGCGACCCGCGCGCCCGGCACGGCGGCGATGGCCCGCGCATGAATCGCGCCGAAGAAGCCGGCGCCGATGATGCCGATGCCGATCATGCTGCCTCCTGGTAAGCCCGGTCGATCAGGCGCATGGCCTGCAGATAGTCGCCGATCCCGACCGATGGTGCCGCGCCGCGCGCCAGGCGGTCCAGCGTGTCGGCCATGAA
>JAEKLZ010000438.1 GCA_019508225.1 Inquilinus limosus
GACGGCGAGATCGGCGAGCTGGTCTTCACCTCCCTGACCAAGGAGGCGTTCCCGGTCATCCGCTACCGCACCCGCGACCTGACCCGCCTGCTGCCCGGCTCGGCCCGGCCCGGCATGCGCCGGATGGAGAAGGTCACCGGCCGCTCCGACGACATGATCATCCTGCGCGGCGTTAACGTCTTCCCGACCCAGATCGAGGAGGCGCTGCTGGCCTGCGACTGGTGCGGCGGCCATTTCGTCATCGAGCTGACCCGCCCTGGGCGGCTCGACGAGATGACGGTGCTGGCCGAGGCGCGGCCGGAGCATTGGGATGGCGCTGGCCTGGTGGTCCATGCCGAGCGGCTGACGGCGCGGATCAAGGACACGATCGGGGTGTCAGCCCGGGTGGCGATCCAGCCGCCCGGCACGATCGAACGCTCCGCCGGCAAGGCCAGGCGGGTGATCGACAAGCGGCCGAAGGAGTAGGGGCGGCTATTCGTCGCCGGGATGGAAATAGCCGTCGATGTCGCGATGGCCTTCCAGAATATTCACCACCTCGAAAGTATCGCCGAGGTACCGGAAGAAGATGACGTAGCTCTTGAACGGGATGCTGCGGAGATCCGGCCGAAGCTCAGGACGGGCACGGCCCAGAGTACCGCGAAGGGCAGCCAGCTTTTCGCATTTGTCGAGAAGCTGGCCGGCGAAGCCCTCCGCCAGTTCCGTGTTGCTGTTGGACTCTGCGATATAGGCGACAATGTCGGCGATATCGTCCAGGGCGGCGCTGGTGTACCGCAGCGATCGCACTTATCCACCTTGAGCCTTGGTGCGCGGCAAGGATGCGAGACGTGCTTTAACGGCTTCGGCGACTTCTTCGCTCGTGTGGCTGCCGCCCCGTTCGATCGAAGCGTTCAGTGTGTCCCGAAGTGCCTGCAGCTTCGCCTCGCGCTCCTCGACCAGGCGAAGTCCTTCACGGACCACTTCGCTCGCAGAGCCGTAGCGGCCGCTCTTCACGACCTCCTCGACGAAGCTCTCCCACCGGCTGCCGACCGACACGTTCACAGCGAACCTCTCCTCAAGGTCTGACGAGAGAGGATAACACAAAATGCGCAAACTCTGCTATCAGCAGCGCATCACATCTGGTCGTAGTCGACCACGACCCGGTCGGTCTTCGGATGCGACTGGCAGGTCAGGATGAAGCCGGCGTCGAGCTCCCAGGGCTCCAGTGAGTAGTTCAGGTCCATCGCCGCCTCGCCCTCGACCAGCTTGGCGCGGCAGGTCGAGCACATGCCGCCCTTGCAGGCATAGGGCAGGTCCATGCCGGCGCGCAGGGCGGCGTCCAGGATGCTCTCGCCGTCGGCCACCGGCACCTCGCGGCGCTTGCCGTCGACGGTCAGCACCGCGGTGCGGCTCGGCGCGTCGGGCAGCGGCGCCGCCGGCTTCGGCCGCGGCCGGCCGCCGAGGGCGGAGACGAACAGCTCGACATGCACCTTCTCCGGGGCGACTCCCAGCTCCGCCAGCGTCCCGGCGATCTCCCGGCTCATCGCCTCGGGGCCGCAGAGATAGACCTCGTCGACCGCCGCGGCCGGCACCACCAGCCGCAGCAGGCGGCGCACCTTGTCGCCGTCCAGCCGGCCGGTCAGGACGGCCAAGTCCTGCTCTTCCTGCGACAGCACGTGGAACACCGAGAGCCGGCCGAGGAAGCGGTCCTTCAGCTCCTCCAGCGCCTCGCGGAACAGGATCTCGCCGGTGGAGCGGTTGCCGTAGAACAGGAAGAAGCGGCTCTCCGGCTCGCGCGCCAGCACGCCGCGCAGCAGCGACAGCACCGGGGTGATGCCCGATCCGGCGGCGAAGGCGACATGGATGCGCGGCCGGCCCGACACATCCGAGGCGCCGAAGCGGCCGGTCGGGGTCATCACCTCGATCGTGTCGCCGGGATGCAGCGAATGGTTGATCCAGTCCGAGAAGATTCCGCCCTCGACCCGCTTCACCGCGATCCGCAGCTCGCCATCGTCGGGGCCGGAGCAGATCGAATAGGACCGCCGCAGATCCTCGCCGTCGACGGTGGCGCGCAAGGTCAGGTACTGGCCGGGGGCGAAGCGGTAGTCGTCGGCGAGCCCGTTCGGCACGTCGAAGGCGATCGACACCGCGTCGGCGGTTTCGCGCCGCACGTCCCGGACGGTCAGGCGGTGGAAGCGCGGGGCGGCAGCGGACATCAATGGCACTTGAAATAGTCGAAGGGCTCGCGGCAGTCGGTGCAGCGCCACAGCGCCTTGCAGGAGGTCGAGCCGAATTCCGACAGGCGCTCGGTGTGAACCGAGCCGCATTGCGGGCAGAGCACGGTCTCGGCCCCGAACAGGGCGCGCCGTCCGGCGCCGTTCTGCGGCGGGGCGACGCCGTAGGCGGCCAGCTTGCGGCGGCCTTCCGGCGTCAGCCAGGCGGTGGTCCAGGCCGGCGACAGCACGGTTCGCACCTGCGCGCCGCCGATGCCGGCGCGGTCGAGCGCCAGGCCGATCTCCAGGGCGATCACGTTCATCGCCGGGCAGCCGGAATAGGTCGGGGTGATCGCCACCTCGACCTGCCCGTCGCGCACCGTCACGTCGCGCAGCACGCCGAGATCGGCGATGGTCAGCACCGGCAGCTCCGGGTCGACCACCGCGGCCGCTGCTGCCCAAGCGCGCCGGCGGAGGTCTTCCGTTTCGGACACAGGAGAGGCCGGAGCCGCCCCCTCACCCGAAATCGCTGGCGCGATTTCGACCTCTCCCCAAGGAGAGGTGAAGGGGCCGCGGCTCATATTCCCCTCTCCTCGGGGAGAGGGAGGGGCCCGGCGCGAAGCGACGGGAGGGTGAGGGGGATGAGGCCGCGCCGTCACCACTTCGCCCCCGGATAGGTGCGCTGCAGGATCTGCAGCTCGCCCAGCAGATGGCCGAGATGCTCGCTGTGCCGGCCGTCGCGGCCGCCGCGCTGGGACCAGCCGGCGGAAGGGGTCGCCAGGGTCGCCTCGGCCAGCACCGCGGCCACGGTCGCGGACCAGGTCTCGCGCAGGCTCTCCGGATCGACCGCGACGCCCTGCGCGATCAACTCGCTTTCGCTGTCGTCCGGCAGGAAGATCTCGCCGGTATAGGGCCACAGCTCCTCCACCGCCGCCAGGGCGCGGGCGTGGCTTTCCTCGGTGCCGTCGCCGAGGCGGATCACCCATTCGGCGCTGTGGCGCAGGTGATAGGCGCTCTCCTTCTCCGACTTCGCCGCGATCGCCGCCAGGGTCGGGTCGGCCGAGCCCATCATCGCCCGCCAATAGGGATCGGCGAAGGCGGAGTAGAGGAACTGGCGCAGGACGGTGCGGGCGAAGTCGCCATTCGGCTGCTCGACCAGCAGCAGGTTGCGGTACTGCCGCACGTCGCGCAGATAGGCGTAGCGGTCCTCGTCATTGCCGGCGGCCTCGACCTCCGCGGCGTAGCCATAGAGGGCGCGGGCCTGGCCGATCAGGTCGAGCCCGATATTGGCCAGGGCCATGTCCTCTTCCATCATCGGCGCGTGGCCGCACCATTCCGACAGGCGGTGGCCCAGGATCAGGGCGTCGTCGGCCCGCGCCAGGGCGTAGCGGACCAGCGGCGTCTCGGCGACGGTGATCACTGCTGCGGCCATCACATATGCCCGATCTCGTCGGGCACGTCGTAGAAGGTCGGGTGGCGGTAGATCTTGCTGGAAGCCGGCTCGAACATCATGCCCTTGTCGGCGGGGTCGGAGGCGGTGATGGCGTTGGACGGCACCACCCAGATCGACAGCCCCTCGCCGCGGCGGGTGTAGAGGTCGCGCGCCGCCTGCAGCGCCATGGTGGTGTCGGCCGCGTGCAGCGACCCGACATGCTTGTGCGCCAGCCCGTTGCGGCTGCGGATGAAGACTTCCCAGAGCGGGAAGTTCGGCGTGGTCATGGCGTCTTCTCCCGTCAGGCGGCGGCGCGGGCGCGGCGTTTCTCGGCATGGGCCAAAGCGGCCTCGCGCACCCAGGCGCCGTCGTCATGGGCCTTGCGGCGCGCGGCCATCCGGTCGCGGTTGCACGGGCCGTTGCCGGCCAGGACTCGGCTGAACTCGTCCCAATCGATGGCGCCGTAGTCCCAATGCCCGGTCTCGGCGTTCAGCCGGAGATCCGGGTCCGGCATGGTCAGGCCGATGAACTGCGCCTGCGGCACGGTGGCGTCGACGAATTTCTGGCGCAGCTCGTCATTCGAGAAGCGCTTGATCTTCCACTTGGTCGAGGTGTCGCTGTGCTGGCTGGCCGAATCCGGCGGGCCGAACATCATCAGACAGGGCCACCACCAGCGGTCCAGCGCGTCCTGCGCCATCGCCTTCTGCTCCGGCGTGCCGCGGGCCAGGGTGACCATGATCTCGTAGCCCTGGCGCTGGTGGAAGCTCTCCTCCTTGCACACCCGGATCATGGCGCGGGCGTAAGGGCCGTAGGAGCAGCGGCACAGCGGGATCTGGTTCATGATCGCGGCGCCGTCGACCAGCCAGCCGATGGCGCCGATATCGGCCCAGCTCAGGGTCGGGTAGTTGAAGATCGAGGAGTATTTCGCGCGGCCGGACAGCATCTGGTCGACCAGCTCTTCCCGCGCCGTGCCCAGCGTCTCGGCGGCGGCGTAGAGGTAGAGGCCATGGCCGCATTCGTCCTGCACCTTGGCCAGCAGGGCCGCCTTGCGCCGCAGGGTCGGCGCCCGGGTGATCCAGTTGCCCTCCGGCAGCATGCCGACGATCTCGGAATGGGCGTGCTGGGAGATCTGGCGCGTCAGGGTCTTGCGATAGGCCTCCGGCATCCAGTCATTCGGCTCGATCCGGTCATCGGCGTCGATCCGCTCCTGGAAGCGGGCGGCGAGGGCGGCGTCCTCGACCGGCTTGGCTTGATCGGTGGTGGTGAGGGCCTGAGTGTACATGGCGTCCGGCATCCTCCCTGATCTTGATCGGAGTATATGTCACAGAAAAATAAATCGTCAAGATTTTTGGTAACATGTTGGGGCGTGGCGATGTGGCGAACCTCGCCGGTAGGTCAGGCGGGACCGGGGTGTCCGACCGCGGTGAGGCGGTGAGGCAAAGTCCGCTGCGAGACCTTCAGGGCAACATCCCATTCCTCATCGTCATTCCCGCTTTCGCGGGAATGACGGGTTGGGGATTTTGAAAAGCTCTCGCTCGAGGGAGATGCAACGCCCGCTGCGATCCCTGTGAACCACCGGCCCGGAATACCGATCCGTCATGGCGAGCCCCGCAGGGGCGTGGCCATCCAGGGCCGCTCGCACCCGGCCATCCTGGATGGCCACGTCGGATTCGCCTCCTCGCCATGACGGAAGGAATCGCCCTCAGCCGCTGTCGAGCAGGGCCTCGGGGCCGTTCTCGAGGCAGATGTCGGAGTGGAGGTCGATGCCCAGGGAGCGGCAGAGGCGGACCGTGGCCTTCTCGGTGCTGGCGGTGTCGAGCAGCGTGTCGATGTCGGGCTCCTGCAGC
>JAEKLZ010000439.1 GCA_019508225.1 Inquilinus limosus
GCCCGCGTCGCACTAGATCTTCCCAAGCGAAGCGGCGAAAGGGCGGCCATGAACCGCAACACGGCGGAACGTTGGGGGCGGGTCAGCATTGCCCTGCACTGGACCATCGCGGCCCTGATCCTGCTGGTGCAGGTTCCGGCCGGCCTCACGATGAACCGGGTCGGTCCGGGCCTGCTGCAGAACCTTCTCTACGACACGCACAAGATGACCGGGCTGACCGTGTTCGCGCTGGTGGTCATCCGGCTGGCCTGGCGCTGGGCCAATCCGGTGCCGGAGCTGCCGGCGGACATGCCGCCCTGGCAGGCCGGCCTGGCCCGCATCACGCATGTGCTGCTGTACCTGCTGATCCTCGCGATGCCGGTCAGCGGCTTCATCTACACGGCCATGGACGGCTTTCCCGTCCCGCTGTTCTACCTGGTCAACCTCGCCGACTTCGTGCCGGTGAACAAGCCGGTCGCGGCCGTGGCCGAGGCCGTGCACGTCAACCTGATCTGGGCCCTGCTGGCCGTCGTCCTGCTGCATGTCGCGGGCGCGCTGTATCATCATCTGGTCCGTCGCGACGGCGTCCTGCGGCGCATGCTGTCCTCGACGGCGCGCTGATCGTCCCTGTCAGAGGGTCGCCAGCAGATCCACATGCCCGACCAGGCAGTGCCCCTCCGCGGCCCGGTCCTGCCGGAACGCCAGCCAGTTCTCGACCTCGGTCTTCGCGATGCCGCCCCAGCCGGTGGCCACCTCGGCGAGCCCGGGCAGCAGCGCGGCGACCAGCGCGGCGTCGTCCGGCCCGAGGCGCCACGGACTTGCCTCGATGCGAACCTCGAAGCCGCGGGATCGCAGCGCCGCGGCCAACGCCCCCGCGGCATCCGGACCCAGCGCCGGACCGAACCCCTTGTCGGTCCGCTGATGCGCATTGAGGGCGGCGATCATCGCCTCGTCACCGGGATGTGCCGGATCGAACGATACGCGCCCGTCGTAGGAGAGCGCGGCATAGAACGGGGATCGACGGGCCTTCAGCGCATCCGCCAAGCGCTCGATCCACGCCTCAGACACCAGATCCAGCAGCGCCGACGCGGTAACCAGCGAAGCGCCCGTGATCGGCAGGTTCCGGCGGGACAGGTCGCAGAGGATCGTCTCGGCCGCCGTCCTCCGTCCAGCCTCGCGTAGCACCGCCGCGTCATGGTCGACGAGCCGCCAGCGGACCGAGGGGGCGAGGCTGGGCTGCAGCGCCCGGACGGTCGATCCGGTGCCGCAGCCCAGATCCACGATCAGCCCGCCGGTCCCGACCAGGGCCGCGGCGGTGCTGCGCAACGTGGGGTGACGGGCAGCGTGGTCCGCAGGCTCGCGGAGGTCGAGCCATGCGGTCGAGAAGGGGGTCAACGGGCGGCCGCCCTCGCTCCGCTCAGCCTTGCGCCTGGCTCCACGGCCCATGATGCTGCCCCTCGGCGTCGATGCGGCCGAAGCCGTGGGCGCCGAAGAAGTCGCGCTGGCCCTGGGTCAGGTCGGCGGTCGAGCGCGGCTGGCGCATCGCCAGCCAGCGCGAGGTCGCGGCCGACAGGGCCGGCACCGCATGGCCGTGGCGGAAGGCCTCGGCCACCACCTCCGGCAGCGCGCCGGCGGCGCCCTCGAACAGCGGCGTCAGGCCCGGCGCCAGCACCAGGGATTCGATGTCCGGCGTCTGGTCATAGGCCGAGGCGATGCGGTCCAGCAGGGTCGACCGGATGATGCAGCCGGCGCGCCAGATCCGGGCGACCTCGGCCAGCGGCAGCTTCCAGCCATATTCGCGCGAGGCCGCCGACATGATGGCGAAGCCCTCGGTGTAGGCCAGGATCTTGCCGGCCAGCAGCGCCTTCTCCAGCAGCTCGATCGCCGCCTCGCGGTTGCCGGCCAGCGTCAGCTTCTGGGCCGCGCCCGGGAAGCGCTCCGACAAGGTCTTGCGCAGGGCGCGCTCGGCCGAGACGCCGCGCGCCTCCACCGCCGCGGTGATCGAGGAGGCGGGGGCGCCCAGCGCCAGCGCCTCGATCGCCGACCAGCGGCCGGTGCCCTTCTGGCCGGCGCTGTCGACGATGACGTCGACCAGCGGCTTGCCGGTCTTGGGGTCCACCGTCTTCAGCACCGTGGCGGTGATGTCGACCAGGTAGGAGGACAGCGGGCCCTTCGACCAGCGCTCGAACACGTCGCCGATCTCGGCCGGGGTCAGTCCCAGGCCGCGGCGCAGCAGGCCATAGACCTCGCCGATCATCTGCATGTCGGCATATTCGATGCCGTTGTGGATGGTCTTGACGAAGTGCCCGGCGCCGTCGGTGCCCAGCAGGGCGCAGCACGGCGTGCCCTCGAACTTGGCGGCGATGGCGTCGAAGATCTTCTCGACCCGGCCATAGACCTCGGGCTTGCCGCCGACCATGATCGACGGGCCGTGGCGCGCCCCTTCCTCACCGCCGGAAACACCGACGCCGAGATAGGCGAGGCCCGCCTTGTCCATGGCGCTTTCGCGCCGCACCGTGTCGTGGAAATTGGCGTTGCCGGCGTCGATCAGGGCGTCGCCCTTGTCCAGCAGCGGCTGCAGCCGGGCGGCGGTCTCGTCGACGGCGGCGCCGGCCTGCACCATCAGCAGGATGGCGCGCGGCTTCTTCACCGCCGCCACCAGCTCCTCCGGCGTATGGCAGGGGACCAGCCGGTCGGCCAGCGGGCCGGCCAGGGCCATCGCCTCGTCGGTCCTCTCGCTGCTGCGGTTGTAGAGCGCGACCCGGAAGCCCTTCTCCGCCATGTTGAAGGCGAGGTTCCGGCCCATGACGGCCAAGCCGACGACTGCGATATCCGCGTCGCTCATCTGATGCCTCATTCTCTGTCCGCTGATGACCAGACGGCCAATCGATTCAGAGGCTATCGATAGTCAACCGCCGGAGCGTTGTCCATGCCCCGGCCGCCCGCTTGTCAGACAAGATGCCGCTTCAGCGCCGCGACCACGTCGTCGCGGGCCTCGCGAGCGCGGGACAGCAGGCGGGTCTGGGCCAGGAAGCCGTGCGGCATGTCGGGATAGAGCTTGAGGCTGTGCGGGGCGCCGATCCGGGTCAGCCGCTGGTCCAGGGCGAGCGTGTCGTCGAGCAGCGGGTCCAGCCCGGCGGCGAGCAGCAGCAGCGGCGGCAGGCCGCCCAGATCGGCGATCAGCGGCGCCGCCTGGGGATCGTCGCGCAGCGCCGGGGCGGGCAGGTACTGGGTCCAGAACCAGTCCAGCTTGGCGGTCGACAGGCCATAGCGGCCGTCACCGAAATCGCGGTGCGACGGAGTGTCGTGGTTCGCCGACAGCATGCCGTAGACCAGGGTGCCGAAGCGCGGCAGTGGCTCGCCCAGGTCGCGCAGCCGCAGCAGCGCGGCCAGCGCCAGGTTGCCGCCGGCGGAATCGCCGCCGATGCCGATCCGCCCGGCATCGATGCTCAGTGTTGCCGCGTTGGCGCGCAGCCATTGCGCCACCCCGACCGTCTGGTCGCGCGCGGTCGGGAATTTGTGCTCGGGCGCCAGGGCGTAGTCCAGGCCGACCACCACCACCCCGGCGTCGCGCGCCACCTCGCGCTTCCAGCGGTCCAGCGAGTCGATGCCGCCCAGGGCGAAGCCGCCGCCATGGGCATGCAGATAGGCCGGCAGGGGCCTGGTCGCGCCATCCGGATAGTACAGCCGCACGCGCACCGGCACCGGCAGGTCGGACAGGATGTGCTCCTCGACCCGGGCCAGCGGCGGCGCGTCCTGGTTCAGGAAGGCCTGCAGCGTCAGGGCATGGCCGCGGGCGACGACGATCGGCGTCGCCAGCACGTCGGCCTGGACGATGCCGCTCTCGCGCAGCAGCGCCTGGCCGGCGAGGAATTCGGGGGCAAGGCCCGGCGGGGTCAGGGTGTCCGGCATGTCGAGGCCTCGATCGTCAGTAGGGCGGGGCGTCAGCGGGGCAGGGGGGGCGAACAAAGGCCCGGACCTGGTCCAGCAGGCGGGGGCCGGCCGGCCGTGTCCGGCGCGGCGGCTCGGCCTGATCGTCGGGCCGCTCGGGCAACCGGCTCTCCAGCGTGTGGATCAGCCAACCGATCGTGTCCATAGGCCCTCCGAACCGTGATGTCAGAATGTTTCCACCCAGGGCCGCAGCTCGATCTCCCAGCTCCAGGCGTTGCGCGGCTGGCGCAGCAGGTCGGCATAGCTCTGGGCAATGGCGTCAGGGTCGAGCGTGCTGTCCGGCTTGGCGGGCGGATCCTCGCGCCCGGCCTCGCGGATCTGGCCGTCGATCACGACATGGGCGACATGGATGCCCTGCGGCGACAGCTCGCGCGCCATGCTCTGGGCTAGGCCGCGCAGCGCGAACTTGCCCATGGCGAAGGGGGCGGAGCGGGCATAGCCCTTGACGCTGGCCGAGGCGCCGGTGAACAGGATGGCGCCGCGCTTTTTCGGCAGCATCCGCTTGGCCGCCTGCTGCCCGACCAGGAAGCCGCCGAAGGCCGTGACCGCCAGCACCCGTTGGACCTCGGCCGGGTTCAAATCGGCCAGCGGGCCGCGCAGCCGGCCGCTGGCGTTGTAGACGACGACGTCCGGGTCGCCGCCGAAGCGCTGCTGCACCCCGTCAAACAGCCCGGCCACCGCCTGGGCGTCCGATGCGTCGACGGTGAAGGCGGCGGCGCCGGTCTCTTCCAGCAGCGGCTTCAGCTTGTCGGTGTCGCGCGCGGCGACGGCGACGCGCAGGCCTTGGCGGGTGAGCAGCCGGGTCAACGAGGCGCTGAGCCCGCTGCCGGTGCCGACGATCAGGGCTGTCTTGTAGCTCTCACGGCTCATGGCTGTCCTCAGGACCGGGTTGGCTGCGCCGGGTGCGCCCCTGTCCTATCATGTCGTCGGCAACGTCCCCGGCCGCAAGGCCGATCTCAGGCCGGCCGGATCGCGCCATAGGCCCCGCGCCAGTACAGCAGCGGATCGATGCCGGGGGCATCCCCGGTGCCGGGGGCACCCCCGGTGCCGCCGGCCCCGTGCAGCGCCTGCACCCGGCCGATCAGGATGTCGTGGGAGTGGCGCTGGATCCGTTCCTCCAGCTCGCAGTCGAAGGCGACCAGCGCGTCGGCCAGGATCGGCGCGCCGCTGGCCAGCTGGATCCAGCGGGCGCCGGCGAAGCGGGCCTCGCCCTTCTCGCCGTTGCGGCCGGCAAAGCGGTCGGCGACCGGCTGCTGCGACGCCGCCAGCACATTGATCCCGAAATGCGCGTGCCGGACCAGCAGCGGCCAGGCCGAGGCCGAGCGGTTGACGCAGACCAGCACGGTCGGCGGGTCGGCCGACAGCGACACCACCGAGGTGGCGGTCAGGCCGTTGCGCTCCGTGCCCAGCCCGGCGGTGACGATGCTGACCGCCCCCGCCAGGTGGCGCATGGCGCCGCGGAAGCCGTCATTGGTCACCGGGGGGTGGCGTTCCTCCCAGGGCTCCAGGCCGGCCGCGGCCAAAG
>JAEKLZ010000215.1 GCA_019508225.1 Inquilinus limosus
GGATGGCGACGGCTATCTGCGCCGGCTCGAATTCGCCTCGGTCGAGCTGAGCCTGAAGAACCTGATGACCTTCCCCTGCGTCTCGATCCTGGTCGGGCGCGGCAAGCTGCAGCTGCACGGCGCCTATTTCGGCGTCGCCAGCGGCCGGCTGCTGGTGCGCAACCCGGAGACCGGGACGTTCGAGCCGGTGGCGGAGGAGGGGCGCGGCGGCCTGTCGGCGATCCGCTGCCCCTGATCCTCACCGGGCCATAGCGGCCCGCAACCTCAGCCGGCTCAGTGGCCGCCGCCGGCCTCGCGCTCGGCCAGGATCGCCTCGCTGGTCGCGACCAGCACCGACAGCGCCACGCCCTCGGCCGCCAGCCCGACCTCCGCCAGGGGCGGGAAGGTCGGGGCGATGCGGATGTTGCGGTCGTCCGGGTCGCGGCCATAGGGGAAGGTCGCGCCCGGCGCCACCATCGCCACCCCGGCCTCCTGCGCCAGGGTCACGGTCCGGCGGGCGCTGCCGCGCCGCACGTCCAGGCTGATGAAGTAGCCGCCCTCCGGCTCGGTCCAGCGGGCGACGCCGGTCCCGCCGAGATGCTCGGCGAACACCGCCTGGACGCGCTGGAACTTCGGCACGATGATCTGGCGGTGCCGCTGCATCAGCGCGGCGATGCCGGCCTCGTCCCGCAGCAGCCGGACATGGCGCAGCTGGTTCAGCTTGTCCGGGCCGATCGACTGGCGGCTGAGATGCTTGCGGGCCCAGTCCATGTTGGCGGGCGAGCTGGCGAACAGGGACAGCCCGGCACCGGCGAAGGTGATCTTCGAGGTCGAGCCGAAGATGAAGGGCCGGTCGCCATGCCCGTGCCGGGTGCAGGCCTCCAGGATGTTGGCCAACTGGTGTGACCGGTCGGTCAGGTGGTGCACCGCATAGGCGTTGTCCCAGAACAGCCGGAAATCCGGCGCCGCGGCGGGCATCGCCGCCAGCCGCTCCACCGTCTCCGGCGAATAGGTCTCGGCCGTCGGGTTGCTGTATTTCGGCACGCACCAGATGCCCTTGACCGACGGGTCCCCGGCGACCAGCCGCTCGACCACATCCATGTCCGGCCCGTGCCCGGTCAGCGGCACCGGCACCAGCCGGATGCCGAAGCCTTCGCAGATCGAGAAGTGGCGGTCATAGCCCGGGACCGGGCACAGGAAGGTGATCGGGCCCTGCGCCGCCCAGGGCTTGTCGCCGCCCGGCACGCCGTGCAGCAGCGCGAAGACGATGAGATCGTGCATCAGCGTCAGGCTGGAATTGCCGCCGACCAGCACCTGCTCGGCCGGAGCGCCCAGCAGCGATGCGAACAGCGCCCGCGCCTCCGGCAGGCCGCGGACATCGCCGAGATAGTTGCGGGCATCGCCGCCATCGGCCGACCGGAAGCCGTCCGGGCCGGGCAGGGACAGAAGGGCGTTCGACAGGTCGAGCTGTTCCGGCGACGGCTTGCCCCGGGTGCTGTCCAGCTTCAGGCCGCGGGCCCGGAAGGCGGCGTGCCGGTCCCCCGCCTGCCGCCGGAAGGCGCGGAGGTCGTCTGTCATCAAGGTCTCGAGGCGCTGCATGGCCGTCTCCGGGGCGCGGTCGTGGCGGAACGTTGCGGAGAGGCTAGCGATGCGGGACGCCGGAGGGCGAGGGCGGAGCCATGCAGCCGCATCGGCTCTGCCCTGCCGTGACGAGGTGTCCCGGCCTCAGCCGGCGGCCTTCTCCTTGTTGCCGCCGAGCAGGTTGCGCTCGAGCTGGTTGCGCAGGCCGTCATCCGCGAAATAGGACAGGTTCTGCTCGCGGATCTTGGCGCCCTCCTCGTCATAGAGGAAGGGCAGGGTGCAGTAGCGCGTGCCCTTGGTCACCGGCAGCGCCTCGTGCAGCAGCGAGCAGGAGAACACCACCGCGCCGCCGGTCGGCGCCTTGTAGCTTTGCCGGTCATATTCGGGGAAGCGCAGCTCGCCGCCCTCGAACTCTTCGGCGTTCAGGTTGATGGTGACGGCGAAGCGGCGATGCGCCGTGCCCTTGGTGGTGTTGTCGCGATGGGCGCGGAAATAGCCGCCCTCGCCGGAATCGTAGCAGGCGACGATGTAGCGCTCGATCCGGGTGGCGTTGAACTGGAACGCCTTCTTGATCTCGGGCACCAGGCGCCGCTCGATCCGGGCCTTCATGCCCAGGCGCAGCGGCTCGTCCTCGATCGTCGCGTCCTTGCGCTTCTTATGGGCATGGTCGACCGCGGCGGCTGTGCGGCCATCCGGCAGCGACTGCATGAAGCCGCTCTCCTCGCCGCCGACCTTGTTGTAGTAGTCGATCAGGGCGCGGCAGAACTCCGGCTCGAACAGATACGGCACCACCAGCACCGGCGCGCCCGGCGTCGCCGTGCCCAGCCGGGTCAGCGGCGGCAGCCGGGTGACGAACTCGGTCAGAACCTTGGCATGCTCGACCCCGTCCTCGATCGGGAAGCGGGCGAGGACGCGCAGGTTGGGCGACAGCACATAGCTGACCTTGTGCTGCTCGGTGCCGTAGGAGGCGGCGATCTTGCGGTCGAAATCGAAGAAGTGGCGCAGCCCCGGGACGCGGGTCGGCAGCCGTCCGGCCTGGGCGTCGTCCTTGTCCTGGGTGACGCCGAAGAAAGTGGCATGGCCGTCGTTGAACGGGCCGATCTCGGCCGCGATCGCCGACAAGAGCCGCTTCGACTGCGGGTCCCCGGCCGAGCCGAAGAAGCTCAGGACGACATAGCGCCCGGCCACCGTGTCGAAGCGGAAATCCGGCCGCTGCGGCGTCGGAACCACGAAGAGCGGCGCGGGATCGCCGGGCTCCAGCAGACGGGGCATTCAATCCTCCACGGAAATACTGTCCAGTTGAGAGTTGGTCGCATATTACAGCAGGATTATGGCTGCCGTCGTGCCTCATGTCACATGTCGCGCTGACGTTCCTGCATGGCGAATCCGTGCGGCGCGTATCGATGCCGGCCATGCCAGGGTTGAGCGCCGGGAGTCGCCCGGGATCGAGACGAGGTCAGGATGAGCCGCAGCCGCACCACGCCCCGCCGACGCGACCGTGCGGGCGGCCTTGCCCAGTTGCCGTGGCAGCTGGTGGAGAATCCGATGCCGCCGGTCGAGGTGCTGCGCCCCGACCAGATCGAGCGCATCCACGACGCCTCGCTGACCATCCTGGAAGAGATCGGGATGGATTTCCTGCACGACGAGGCGATCGAGATCCTGCGCCGCGCCGGCGCCGCCACCACGCCGGGCAGCCGTCGCGTCCGCCTCGACCGCGGCCTGGTGCTGGACGCGGTGGCGAAGGCGCCGTCCGCCTACACCTTCCACGCCCGCAACCCGGAGCGGGATGTCCGGATCGGCGGCCGGTCGATCGTCTTCGCCTCGGTCGGCTCGGCCCCGAACGTCTCCGACATCGAGGGCGGGCGGCGGGTCGGCAACTATCGCGACTATTGCAACCTGCTGCGCCTCGGCCAGACGCTGAACGCGATGCACATCTTCGGCGGCTATCCGGTCGAACCGGTGGACCTGCATCCCTCGACCCGGCATCTCGACGCCCTGCGCGCCTTCGTCACCCTGACGGACAAGCCGTTCCACGCCTATGCGCTGGGCCGGGTGCGGATGCGCGACGGCATCGAGATCGCCCGCATCGCCCGCGGCATCAATCGCGAGCAGCTGCAGCGCGAGCCCAGCCTGTTCACCGTGGTCAACACCTCCTCGCCGCTGCGGCTGGACGGGCCGATGATCGAGGGCCTGGTCGAGATGGCGCAGGCCGGCCAGATCGTGACGGTCACGCCTTTCACTTTGGCCGGCGCCATGGCCCCGGCGACGCTGGCCGGCGCGCTGGCGCAGCAGAACGCCGAGGCGCTGGCGACCATCGCCCTGATCCAGATGGTCAGGCCCGGCGCGCCGGTGATGTATGGCGGCTTCACCTCCAATGTTGACATGAAGTCCGGTGCGCCGGCCTTCGGCACGCCGGAGTATGCCAAGGCGGCCTTGGCCGGCGGCCAGCTGGCGCGGCGCTACGGCCTGCCCTATCGCTCGTCCAACACCAACGCCTCGAACGCGGTCGACGTGCAGGCGACCTATGAGAGCATGGTGTCGCTGTGGGCGGCGGTGCAGGGCCACGCCAACATGGTGATGCACAGCCTCGGCTGGCTCGAAGGCGGCCTGCGCGCCAGCTTCGAGAAGATGATCATCGATGCCGAGCTGGTGCAGACGATGACCGAGTTCCTGAAGCCGATCGTGGTCGACGACGACACGCTCGGCCTCGACGCCATCCGCGAGGTCGGGCCGGGCGGGCATTTCTTCGGCTGCCAGCACACGCTGGCCCGCTACGAGACCGCCTTCTACGCGCCGCTGCTGTCCGACTGGCGCAACTTCGAAAGCTGGCAGGAGGCCGGGGCGCCGGACGCCACCCAGCGGGCGCACCAGCTGTACAAGCGCATCCTCGCCGAATACGAGCCGCCGCCGCTCGACCCCGCCATCGCCGAGGAGCTCGACGCCTTCGTGGCGAAGCGCAAGGAGGAGGGCGGGGTGCTTAGCGATTGATCGCTAGTAGCCGGCTTCCTTCTGATGCCTGAAGGCAAGGATCAGGACGACACCTTCGGATCGAAGATGGTGATAGCGAGCGACATACCCGGAGTCGCCAAAGGTGATCAGCAGCTCCCGGTGGTTCGCATCCTCGAACGCCGGCCGCCCGATCTCCGGCTGCGTGGCAAGCAGCCGGAACTGCCGTCTGATTTCATCGGCTGCGCGGCGGGCGGCAATCGGATTCTTCCCGGCGAGAAATTGGCGGCACCTTTCCAACCCTTGCTGAGCGCCGAGCGTGACGACTACTCGTGGCAAGCGGGCGCCTCCGTCTCCTCATCGGTGCCCCAGGTCGCAAGCCAGCGATCGACCTCTTCGCCGGTGAGATGCAGACCGGTCTCTTGATACTCCCGCCAGGAGGCAAGGGCCTCCTGCTTGAACGATTCCCGGGCTTCCTCGCGCTCAAGATACTGCTGGATCGCCTCCCGCATGAGGTAGTGCGGCTTGCGGTCTCGCGCTTCCGCCAGCTTCTTCAGTTTTTCCCGCTGCGTTGAGTCGAGCTTGATCGATACAGGGAGGAGATCCGACACGCCAGCCTCCTGGGTACTACTCACGACTACGAAGTATATAAGCGCTGAGCCGTGAGATGCAAATCGACCGACTGATGGCAGGCTGGATACGGACTAAGCGCTGCCGATCAGGATCCCGGTCAGGAACACCAGCACGCCGCCGACCACCACCTGGAAGGTGGAGGACAGGAGCGGCGTGTCCATGAAGCGGTGGCGGATCCAGGAGATCGCCGCCAGCTCGACCGCCACCACGGCGACGGCGATGCCGGTGGCGACGCCGAAATCCGGGATCAGATAGGGCAGGGTGTGGCCGAGGCCGCCCAGCGCGGTCATGCCGCCGCAGACCAGCCCGCGCAGCCAGGGGCGGCCGCGCCCGGTCAGGCTGCCATCGTCCGACAGCGCCTCGGCGAAGCCCATGCTGATGCCGGCTCCGATCGAGGCGGCGAGGCCGACCAGGAAGGTGTCGAAGCTGTCATGGGTGGCGAAGGCCGCGGCGAACAGCGGGGCGAGGGTGGAGACCGACCCGTCCATCAGACCGGCCAGGCCCGGCTGTACGATCTGCAGCACGAACAGCCGGCGCTCGTCCTCGCCCTCGCGCGCCTGCACCTTGGCCGGGACGTGCCTCTCCTCCAGCTGCTCGGCGACATGCTCGTGCCGCCGCTCCTCGGCCGCCAGGTCGCCCAGCAGCTGGCGGATCGAGGCGTCGGTGGCACGGCCGGCGGCGCGCTCGTAGAAGCGTCGGGTCTCCGCCTCCATCGCCTCGGCCTGCTTCCGCACGGTGTCCAGCGACAACGGCCGGGACAGCCAGACCGGCCGGCGGCGGATGAAGCCGCGGACCACATGGCGGTTGATCAGTGGGATGTGGTCGCCGAAGCGCTCCTTGTAGAGCTCGAGCAGCCGGTGGCGATGCCCGTCCTCCTCCCGTCCCATGCCGCGGAACACCGCGGCCGAGGCCGGGAAGTCGGCGGTCAGACCCTCGGCGAAATCGCCATAGATCCGGGCGTCCTCCTCCTCCAGCGCGATCGCCAGGGCCAGCAGCTCGCGCTCGGTCAGTTCGGAAAAGTCCTTCATCGCCGTCTCCGCCTCGCTCCCCTTCCGCTTCTCCGCCGGGCTGGGGACGAAGGCAATGACGAACGACTCGCAGCGCGGCGAGGCCGGGCGACCCCGCGTCGCAGGCGGGATATAAATTCATAACGATGTCCTTATATTTAGATGGAGTTCGCATCGGCCCGGCGGTACCGTCGCCTTGCGCCCGCCGCGGTTTCAGGAAGGTCCGGCCATGTCCAGCACCCGTTTCCACGATCTTCTCGCCGCCAAGCCGGTCCTGTTCGCCGATGGCGGCATGGGCACCGGCCTGTTCGCCCAGGGGCTGGAGACCGGGGACAGCCCGGAGCTGTGGAACCTGGATCGGCCGGAGCGGGTGCAGGTGGTGCATCGCGGTTTCGCCGGGGCCGGCTCCGACATCATCCTGACCAACACCTTCGGCGGCAATGCGCGGCGGCTGGCGCTGCACAGCGCCCAGGGCCGGGTGCGCGAGCTGAACGTCGCCGGCGCCCGCATCGCCCGCGCCGTGGCCGAGGAATTCGATCGCCCGGTGATCGTCGCCGGCTCGATGGGTCCGACCGGCGACATCTTCCAGCCGGTCGGCGCGCTGAGCTACGAGGAGGGCGTCGCCGCCTTCGCCGAGCAGGCCGAGGCGCTGGCCGAGGGCGGCGTCGACGTGCTGTGGATCGAGACCATCTCGGCGGCGGAGGAGATCCAGGCGGCAATCGAGGGCGCGTCGCGCACCGGCCTGCCGATCGTCTCGACCATGACCTTCGACACCAATGGCCGCACCATGATGGGGCTGACGCCGGAGGCGGCGATCACCCATGGCCGCAACTGTGCCTGCCGGCCCAGCGCCTTCGGCGCCAATTGCGGCATCGGCCCGGCCCAGCTGCTGGACAGCATCCTCGGCCTGGTGCGCGCGTCGGAGACCGGCGACATCATCGTCGCCAAGGGCAATTGCGGCATCCCGCAGTATCGCGAGGGCGCCATCGTCTATGACGGCACGCCGGAGATCATGGCCGACTACGCCATCCTGGCGCGCGATGCCGGCGCCCGCATCATCGGCGGCTGCTGCGGCACGACGCCGGAGCATATCCGGGCCATGGTCGCGGCGGTGAACGGCACCGCTCGCGGGCCGGTGCCGGATGTCGAGACGGTCGAGCGGCTGCTGGGCCCGATCAAGGCCCAGTCCGGCCGCCCGGCCGAAGGCGGCGGCGAGCGCGAAGGCCGCCGGCGCCGCCGGGCCTGATCCCGCCCTACCGGCCCGGGGCTTCGCTCAGGCCGCCAGCCCGCTCCAGCGTCAGGATGTGCCGGCCCAGCAGTGCGATCGCCTGATCGACGGCGCCGCGCCGCAGCGCGTCCAGGATCTGCCGGTGGTCCTGGTTCGACCGCGGCTGCCAGCCGGCTGAGCGGGTCGCCGCAAAGGCGAAGCGGGAATTGGCCAGCTGCAGCTCCGCCAGCATCGCCAGCAGGCGCGGCATGCGGCAGGCGGCCACCAGCTCGCGATGGAAGCTGCGGTTGGCCGCCTCCCATTCAGCGAAGGACTGCGCCTGGTCGCCGGCCACCACCGCGTCCTCGATCCGCTCGATCTGTGACGGCGTCAGCCGGCGGGCGGCATGGCGCAGTGCCAGCGCCTCCAGCGCCGCCCGGATCTCCACCACCTCGCGCATCGACCGTTCGTCCAGCGGCGCCACGCGCATGCCGCGCCGCGGCTCGCTGACCGCCAGGCCCTGCGCCTGCAGGCGCTGGAAGGCCTCTCGGACCGGCACATGGCTCGATCCGAACTCGTGGGCGATATGGTCCTGGCGCAGTGGCGCCTCCGGTGCCAGCTCGCCGCTCACGATCCGCTCGGCCAGGATATCGGCGATCCGGTGGGCGACGGTCTGCTGGGACGCGTCAGTCTTCGGCATTCTGAATCATAGATTATCTACTGACTAAATCGGTGCGCACCGGTGCTTGGCACCTCTAGACTGGTCGAGTCGCAAACATCATAGATCAATCAACAGGATTATCTATGAAATTGAGGAGTCAGGTCATGCATTCTCCTGTCGAAGCACCGCTCACACCCGCTCTGACCGGCTGGCGCATCCCCGCCGCCATCATCGGCGGCACCCTGCTGCTGGCGCTCAGCGCCCAGATCCAGATCCCGTTCTGGCCGGTGCCGATGACCATGCATGTCTGCGCCGTCTTCCTCCTGGCCGGGCTGGCCGGCGGGCGGCTGGCGGCGGCGATGGTCGTCGCCTATATGGCCGAGGCCGCGATCGGCCTGCCGGTCCTGGCCGGAGGCAGCGGCGGCGTGGCGCCGCTGATCGGTCCGACCGGCGGCTATCTCGTCGGCTTCGCCGTCGCCGCCTTTCTGGCCGGCGAGTGGATCCGGCGCCGTCCGGGCGGGCTGGTCGCCACAACCGTGCCGATGCTCGCGGGCCTAGCCGTGGTCTATGGCCTCGGCTGCCTGTGGCTGGCGCAGTTCACCGGCTGGGCGGCCGTGATCCCCGCCGGCGTCGCGCCCTTCCTGATCGGCGACGTGCTGAAGGTGCTGCTGGCCGCCGCGGTGACCATCGCCCTGCGCCGTGTCCGGCGGGCCGCGTGACGGCGGCCATCGCAGATCTCGGTTCCAGGCCCGCGATCCGGTTCGACTGGACGCGGGCCGAGGCCGAGGCACTGTACGGCCTGCCATTCCCGGAGCTGCTGCACCGGGCCCAGCTCGTCCACCGCGGGAGCTTCGACCCGACGGAGGTCGAGACCGCCAGCCTGCTCAGCATCAAGACCGGCGGCTGCCCGGAGGATTGCGGCTACTGCTCGCAGAGCGCCCGCTACGACACCGGGGTCAAGGCGACGCGGCTGATGGATCCCGGCGCGGTGGTCGACCGGGCGGCCGAGGCCAAGGCCGCCGGGGCCGGGCGCTTCTGCATGGGCGCGGCCTGGCGCGGCCCGAAGGACCGCGATCTCGACCGCGTCTGCGAGATGGTGGCTGGGGTCAAGGCGCTCGGCATGTCGACCTGCGTCACCCTCGGCATGCTGACCCGGCCGCAGGCGGACCGGCTTAAGGCGGCTGGGCTCGACTACTACAGCCACAACGTCGACACCTCGCCCGAATTCTACGGCCGGATCATCACCACGCGGACGCTGCAGGACCGGCTGGAGACGCTGGGGCATGTCCGCGATGCCGGCATCAAGGTGTGCTGCGGCGGCATCGTCGGCATGGGCGAGACGGTGGACGACCGGCTGGGCCTGCTGCTGCTCCTGGCCGGGATGGACCCGCATCCGGAAAGCGTGCCGCTGAACCTGTGGAACGAGGTGGCGGGTACCCCGGTGATGGCGATGGCGGAGACGCCCGACCCGATCGCCTTCGTCCGCCTGGTCGCGGTGGCGCGAATCCTGCTGCCGCGCAGCGTGGTCCGCCTCTCCGCCGGGCGGCAGACCATGAGCGACGAGCTGCAGGCGCTGTGCTTCGTCGCCGGCGCCAACTCGATCTTCCTCGGCGAGGTGCTGCTGACCACGGCCAATCCTGGTCCGGACCGCGACGCCCGGCTGCTGGAGAAGCTCGGGCTCAGGGCGGTGACCGGCGGGCTGGCGCCGGCTCCCGTGTAGCGACCTACCGCGGCCATTCCGCCATCGGCTGGACGGACTCGACGATGTGGACGCCGAGTTCCGCCCAGCGGGCGAAGGCGTCCTCGGCCTGCGGGGTGAAGTCGAGCTCCGCGATCGGCCGCCCCTCGGCATCCAGCGCGACCACGGCCGACATGCAGTCGCGCAGGACGAAGACCCGGCCCGGCAGGGCCGGGTCGAGCGCCCGCATCCGGTCCAGCAGGTCGTCGACCGACCAGCGGACGCAATGGCTCGAGGCCTGGCCGGCGACGACGATTCGGTCGGCGCGCAGCAGCTCCAGCAGCGCGGCGTCGTCCTGCGGCTTCACCAGCCGGCCGCCATCCCAGCGGTCGGGCACCTCCGGTCCGAAGGCGGAATAGCTCTCGCTCCAGGGATCGTCGCCCTTGATGATGATCGGTGTCGGCACGCCGCGGACCATGGCGTGGAACAGCCGGGCCTCCTGCACCAGCCCCGGCATGGCATGGCCTTCCGACCCGATCAGGCAGTGGTCGGGCCAGATGATCAGGGCGTTGCGGCCCTGCCGAGCCAGGCTGCCGGCGTAGTGCAGCAGCTGCCGCTCGACCCACGCCCTCCCCTCCGCCGCGACCTCCCGGGGCAGCAGCTCCAGCACGCCCGGGCTCGGCCTGTAGGCGCCGTCGGCCAGCATCTCCTCGGTGATCACGGTGAAGGGCGCCGGCGGGCGGCCGTCGGCGTCGATCCAGAACGATTGGTGGAAGATCTGCAGCGGCGTGTGGGTGTCGAAGGTCGGAACGATCCGGTCGAGGACGCCGAGGTTGCGGTGGATGAAGGCGGCGATCCGCGCCGTGTCCTCGACCGCGCCGCGCCCGGACCGGCCGCCGACATAGAGCGCACCCTCCGGCAGGCAGAAATCGCGCTGCAGGTCGATCAGCAGCAGGTCCGTCCGCCGGCCGTCCGCCGTCCCGATCCGGCCGCGCCAGGTCTCAGCGACCGCGCGCAGGCGGGCAGTGTCCGGCCGGTACGACCAGTCGCCGGCGCGGGTCGGATCGAAGAAGGGAGGAAGCTCCGTCGTCGCGCTCATCCCAACCCCCTTTGCGTGTGCCGGAACAGACTAGGCAGCGGGGCGGGGTGATGGAAAGGGCCGCCCGTCCATCCCCCAATCGTCGGGGGTTGCTGGCCCGGCACCAGTTTCAGCACTTTGAGCGCCAACAGCGGACGTGGAGATCGGCCCGGATTCGGTGCGCCGACAGGGCGTTCCCGTGTCCTCAACCTTCGCGTTCAGGAGAATTCGATGACGGATATCAGAGGCGACGAGCACGACAACCAGCTGCCGCCGGTCGGTCAGAGCAATGCCGGGGACGATCGGATCTGGGGGTTGGAAGGCGATGACTACATCAACGGTGGCGCCGGCAATGACGAGCTGTTCGGGGGCGCCGGGGCGGACGAGATGTTCGGTGGCGCCGGCGTCGACACGCTCAGCTACTGGGACAATCGCAGCATCGGCGTCGCCATCGACTTGACCGCCCTGACCGCATCCGGCGGCGAGGCCAATGGCGACATCATTCATGGCGACATCGAGAACGTCATCGGCACCGACTATTCCGACCGGCTGACGGGTTCGGCCGCGGATAATTTCCTCAATGGCGGCAACGGCTGGGGCAACGACGTCCTTTACGGTCTCGGCGGCGATGATGTGCTGTGGGGTAGCCTGGGCCACGACAAGCTCTACGGCGGCGCCGGTAACGATACGCTCAAGGGCTACCAGGGCAACAACCAGCTTTATGGCGGCGACGGCAACGATGTGCTGGAGGCCGATGACGGGATCGACATCCTCGACGGCGGCGCCGGGAACGACATCCTCCGCGCCAACACGAACAGCACCACGCCCGACGCCGACCAACTGCGCGGCGGCGCCGGGGCGGACGAGATGGATGGCGGGGCGGGCAGCGACACCGCGTCCTACAGCGAAGGCACGATCGGCGTGACCGTGAACCTGACGACGGGGGTCGGCAGCGGCGGCAACGCCCAGGGCGACAAGCTCAGCAATATCGAGAACATCATCGGTACCTCCGCCGCCGACCGGCTGACCGGGAACACCGATGCCAACACCCTGACCGGCGGCAACGGCAACGACACGCTCTCCGGCATGGACGGCGCCGATACGCTCGACGGCGGCGCCGGGACGGACACGCTGACCGGCGATTTCGGCAACGACATCCTCCGCGGCGGCGCCGGCGCGGACCGGCTGGACGGCGGCTTGAGCATCGACACCGTCGCCTACAGCGAGAGCAGCGTCGGGGTCAGCATCAACCTGGCCACCGGCAAGGGCAGCGGCGGCAATGCCCAGGGCGATGTCTATGTCGGCGTCGAGAACGCCAACGGCTCGACCGGGGCGGACACGATCACCGGCAACAGCGGTGCCAACGCGCTGCGCGGCATGGCGGGGGCGGACACGCTGACCGGCGGCGGCGGGGCGGACCGCTTCGTGTTCGGCTCGACCGGCGAATCGGTTGGCACCGCCCGCGATATCATCGCCGATTTCAGCCACGTCCAGGGCGACAGGATCGACTTGGCCCTGATCGACGCCAGCACCAAGGTGGCGGGCGACCAGGCCTTCAAGTTCATCGGCGCCCAGGGCTTCCACGGCGTGGCCGGCGAGCTGCGGGCGACCGTCTCCGGCGGCTATACCTATGTCGACGGCGACGTGAACGGCGACAAGATCATCGATCTGCACATCGCTCTGGCCAACCATCCGGGGCTGGTCAGCGGCGATTTCGTGCTCTGATTCTGATGACGGACGCGCCGGGCCTGCCGGCGCGTCCGCGCCTCTTACTGGAACAGGCTGGAGACCGACTTCTCCTCGGCGATGCGCAGGATCGCCTCGGCCATCAGCGGCGCGATGGTCAGCTGGCGGACATTGTGGCTCTGCCGCACCGCCTCGGTCGCCAGGATGCTATCGGTCGTCACCATCTCCTTCAGCGGGGAGGCGCCGACGCGGGCCACCGCGCCGCCCGACAGCACGCCGTGGCTGATATAGGCGAAGACCTCGGACGCCCCACGCTCCATCAGGGCGACCGCGGCGTTGCACAGGGTGCCGGCGCTGTCGGCGATGTCGTCGATCAGGATGCAGCGGCGGCCGTCGATGTCGCCGATCACGTTCATCACCTCGGACACGCCGGCCTTCTCGCGCCGCTTGTCGATGATGGCGAGGTCGGCGTCCAGGCGCTGCGCCACCGAGCGGGCGCGGACCACGCCGCCGACATCGGGCGAGACGATGACCAGGTTCTCGCTGGAGAAGCGGCTGCGGATGTCCTTCACGAACACCGGCGCGGCCACCAGGTTGTCCAGCGGGATGTCGAAGAAGCCCTGGATCTGGCCGGCATGCAGGTCGAGGGTCAGCACCCGGTCGGCGCCGGCGCGGGTGATCAGGTTGGCGACCAGCTTGGCCGAGATCGGCGTGCGCGGGCCGGTCTTGCGGTCCTGCCGGGCATAGCCGTAATAGGGCATCACCGCGGTGATCCGGCGGGCCGAGCCGCGGCGCAGCGCGTCGATGGTGACCAGCATCTCCATCAGGTTGTCATTCGCCGGGAAGCTGGTCGGCTGGATCACGAAGACATCCTCGCCGCGGACGTTCTCCAGGATCTCGACGAAGACCTCCATGTCAGCGAAGCGCCGCATCGGGGCCTTGGTCAGCGGGATTTGCAAATAGGCAGCGATCGCCTCGCAGAGCGGGCGATTGCTGTTGCAGGCGATGATTTTCATCTGGGGCGGCTCGGTGGTCTCGGGCGGTGGCCGGGGCCGGGTGCGGCTGCGTATATCCCGCGCGCACCGGGGTGTAAATGGACCAAACGCAATCCTGACCCCGAATTGTCACATCATCATCAGCACGCAGCCGCCGAGCAGCGCCACGATGATGAACAGGAACAGGGTGATCAGATGCGGCATCGCGTCAGCCCGTCAGCAGGATCGCCGAGATCTGCCGGCCGTAATCCGGCTCCTTCCGCAGCGTCGTCCGGCGATAGCTGAAGAACCGCGCCTCGTCCGCCAGCGTGTCGAGCCCGGTGACGGTGACATCGCGCAGGCCGGCGCGGCGCAGGCGCCGGGCGACATAGCCCGGCAGGTCGAAATGCGGCCGCACGCCAGCGCCGGGGATGTGGAAGAAGCCGGCGCTGTCCGGGTCCTCAGCCAGGAAGCGGTCGCGGAACTCCGGCCCGACCTCGTAGCTGTCCGCCCCGATGCAGGGGCCGACGACGGCCGCGATCCGCTCCGGCACCGCGCCCAGGGCCCGCATCGCCGCCACGGTGGCGTCGGTGACGCCGCCCAGCGCGCCCTTCCAGCCGGCATGGGCGGCGCCAACCACCCCGGCCTCGGCATCGGCGAACAGGATCGGGGCGCAATCGGCGGTCAGGATGCCGAGCGCCACGCCCGGCCGGTCGGTGACCATGGCGTCGGCCCGCGGCACTGACTCCGCCGCCCAGGGTCCGGTGACGGTCACGGCGTCGGGGCTGTGCACCTGGTAGATGGTCAGCAGCGTCTCGGCCGGCCCGAGCTCGCGCCGGCAGCGGTCGCGATTCTCGGCCACCGCCTCGCGCCGGTCGCCGGAGCCGAAGCCGCAGTTGCGCGAGGCGAAGATGCCCTCGCTGACGCCGCCGGTGCGCGGGAAGAAGCCATGGCCGATGCCGGGCAGGGCGAGGGCGTCGACGGTGATCACGGGGCGGGCTCCGGCCGGTTCGGACGGGACCGGAATAGCATCGCCGCCCGGGTCACGGGAACCCCGCCGGCGCGCCGAGGCCGGGCGCGGTCAGGGCCAACGCCTTGAACAGCGTGCCCATCTGGTCGGGGCCGGCCAGCCTTTCGATCGCGGCGTCGATCCCGGCGGCGCGGGCCGGGGCGGCGGCCTTCAATTGCGCGGCGCGGGCGCGCAGGCCGAGGGATTCCAGGAAGGCGCCCTGAGCCACCGGGCCATGGGCCTCGGCGCCGGCCTGGGATGCGGCTGCCGCGAGCGCCTGGAAATCGACATGGGCGGTCAGGTCGGCCTCGCCCGGCGCCGCCAGCGGGTCGGCGAAGGCGTGGCGCCGCATCGCCTGGAAGCTGTCGCCGGGCGCGTTGCGGGCCGGGCCGTAATCGACGATCAGCGCGGCGCCGCCCTGCTGCGCCAGGCGTTGCCCGAGGAAGCCGGCATGCGACAGCCCGGCCGGGCAGGCCTCGGCGATCGAGTCCTCCGGCGCGCCGCGCACCGCATCCGGGATCAGCGCCAGCCCGGGATCGGCGCGGGCCGACAGCTCCCAGCGCAGCGCCCCGGCCGCCTCGTCCCAGCCGACCAGCCGCTCGTGCCAGCCCTTGGCGCCGCGCTGCCATTGCCGGATCGGCAGGGCGTCGAAGAACTCGTTGGCGACCACCAGCGCCGGCCCGTCCGGCAGATCGGCCAGCCGGTCCAGCCAGACGGGATGCGCATCGGCCAGGCGCGCCGCCTGGGCCGCGCGCAGGGCGGGGCTGGTCTCGACCAGGTGCAGCCGCAGCGCGGCGCGGAAGCCGGGCGCGGCGCGGCCGATGGCGCGCAGCGCGTCCTGCATCAGCGTGCCGCGGCCGGGGCCGAGCTCGACCAGCAGCACCGGGTCGGGCGCGCCCATCCGCTGCCACAGATCGGCGCACCACAGCCCGATCAGCTCGCCGAAGACCTGGCTGATCTCCGGCGCCGTGGTGAAGTCGCCGGCCGCGCCCAGAGGGTCGCGGGTGATGTAGTAGCCGTGCCGGGGATGGCCCAGCGCCTCGGCCATGTACTGCGCCACCGTCAGCGGCCCGTCGACGGCGATGCGGCGGCGCAGCAGGTCGAGCAGCGCGGTCACGCGGCCGGTGACGAGGCGGCCGGGGCAGGGGCGACGACCGCCGGCCGGCGGGCGGCCCACCACACGACGGCCAGCCCGACCAGGACCATCGGGATCGACAGCTGCTGGCCGCGGGTGAACCAGTCGGTGCCCATCAGGTAGCCCAGCTGGGCGTCCGGCTCGCGCACGAACTCGACCAGGAAGCGCGACACGCCGTACCAGGCGATGAAAGCGCCCAGCACGATGCCCGGCCTGGACCGGATGCGCGCGCTGGCGGCCAGCGGCAGCAGGATCAGGAACAGCACCAGCCCCTCCAGCCCGGCCTCGTAGAGCTGGCTGGGGTGGCGCGGCAGCGGCCCGGCATTGGGGAAGACGATGCCCCAGGGCTCGGTGGTGACGCGGCCCCACAGCTCGCCATTCACGAAATTGGCGATGCGGCCGAAGAACAGTCCGATCGGCGCGGCGGCGGCGACCACGTCGCCCAGCAGCAGGGGCGAGAAGCCGCGGCTGCGGGCGAACAGGACGATGGCGACGGCGACCCCGAGGAACCCGCCATGGAAGGACATGCCGCCATGCCAGATCTCCAGGATCGACAGCGGGGCCGCCAGGTATTCGTCGAGATTGTAGAACAGGACGTAGCCGAGCCGGCCGCCCAGGATGGTGCCGACCACCGCCCAGGTCAGGAAGTCGTCCAGCGCCAGGCGGTCGGGCGGCAGCGCGGTGCGCCGGGTCAGCCACAGGGCGTAGCGCCACCCCAGGATGAAGCCGGCGATATAGGCGAGCGCATACCAGCGGATCGCGATGGGACCGATCTGCAGGGCGACCGGATCGAACCAATCCATCTCTGTTCCCGTTGCGGGGGGCGAAGCGTGCCGTTATAGGCGCGCGGTCCAGCGTGTTGCAACGCAAGGGGCCGGCCGCCATATTCAAAACCATGATGTTCATTTGGGAATGCCGCCTGCGATGCCCTTCGACACCAAGCTGATCGACGATCTGGTCCGCGTCGCGACCGGAGCCTTCGGTGCCGTCGCCGGCGTGCGCGAGGAGGCGAGGACGCGTCTCCGCGAGCAGTTCGAGCA
>JAEKLZ010000440.1 GCA_019508225.1 Inquilinus limosus
CCATCGGCATAGAGCAGCTCGTCGCCGCCGACCGCCTCGATCGCGTCAGGGGTCGGGGTCACCAGGTGGTAGACCGAGTCGGGATAGCGCTGGCCCCACAGCCAGTCCGGATCGGGGCGGAAGGCGATGCGCTTGGCGGCGGCATCGATCGAGACCCGTCCGGCCTGCTCCAGCTCGCGCTCGCCGAGCACGAGATGGCCGAGGACGAGGAAGCGGCAGGGCGCGCCCTCCACCGCCACCCGCCACTGCATCGCCGCGTCGGCGCCGGAAACGGCGGCGCAGACGGTCACGGTGCGGCCGCTGAAGCGGTAGATCCAGCGGGCCTCGGCCAGCCCCATCTCGAAGGCCGAGGGCACCGACAGCAGGCGCCATCCTTCCCCGCCCTCCACCAGGATGCGCAGGCCGGAGGCGCGGGTGATGTTGTAGGGGTCGCGCGAGACCGAGAACAGCTTGTGGAACGAGGTGTTGCCGACCGTCAGCTGGGCGGCGAAGACGCCATGCGCCCAGACCGTGGCGCAGAGCAGCTCGTCGGTCGGCAGCAGCGCCGCGCCGGAGCGCAGCAGCGCGCCATGGCGGCGGCGCAGGTCGCGCTCCTTGGCCCGCAGGACGATATGGCGGTTCAGGTCGCCTTCATCGACGAAGAAGGATTGCAGCGCGCCGTCCTGCCGCTCCTCCAGCCGCCGGGCCGGCCAGAGGCGGTCGAGCGCCGCGGCGTCGAGATCCTCGGCCACCAGCGGCGGCGCATCCTGCAGCAGGCCGCGCACCGGCGTCTCCAGCGCCACCTCGGCCGGGCGGAAGGAGCCGGCAACCGTCAGTGCCTGATCGACCATGGCCAGGTCGTCATCCGAGGACGCCGCCTTGTGGTCGGGCACGAACAGGCCGAAGAAGCTCCAGGCCGTCTTGGCACCGGGCACCAACGTCGCGGTGCCTGAGGCGATGGCCGGGCAGGCGACCTCGTGCTGCAGCCGCTCGCTCGGCAGGTCGCCCGTCACCTCGGCCTGATCACGGAAGCCGGGGCCGAAGCTCTGCGCCGCATCGGTGGCGAAACCTGCCGCGCCCTCCAGGCAGCCATGCGCCACCCAGGGAATCCGGCCGCTTTGGGCCAGGGCCTGGCGGCTCATCACCACCGGCCCGAGGCGCGGATGCCGGGCGATGTGGTGGTCGGTGTATTGCGAGCCGTAGGCCTCGTTGTTCATCAGGAAGCCGCGGCTGCCGAGGCCGATATCCTGCAGCAGCACCGCCGAGACCTCGGCCGCCGCCGCGCCCGTGTTCTCGACCTCGACCCGCCACAGCCAGAGATTCGCCTCCGGCGCCAGCCACAGGGTGGCGCGATGCGCCAAGCCGTCGGTTTCCCCGGCCCAGACGAATCGGTCCGGCCCAACCCCGACCCGCAGCCGCGCCGCCGGCCCGACCGCCTCGACCACGTGGCCGCCGCCGAGCCGCAGCAGCAGCCGGCCGATGCCGCCCGAGATCGGCGACCCCAGCACCTGGTTGACCAGCACCGGGTCGCTCTTCTCATCCGCCCGGTGCGACAGGGCGAAGATCGTGCCGTTCGGCAGCAGGGCGGCGGCGAGGCCGGTGCGGTTGGCGATCCGGCGCAGCCCGAGATCGGCGTCGCGCGGCAGGATGAAATCGGCCGTCATTCTTGTTCCCTCCGTCCGGGATTCCCCTTCTACAGCGGCCCGGAGCCAATGCCTATGGGACCCGATACCTGCCTTGTCATCGTCGCAATTCGCCCCTCTACTCCGCGCCAACCACAACCCATCCGGGAACCGACCATGACCCGATTCCGCTCCAGCCTGCTTGCCGCCGCCCTGCTCGCCGCCGTGGCGGTGCCGACCACCATCGCCGCCACGACGCCGGCCCTGGCTGTCGAGGCCGCCGCCCAGACCCTGTCCCTGGCCGGCGAGGGCAGTGCCAGCGCCGCGCCCGACCAGGCCACCGTGACCAGCGGCGTCACCAGCGAGGGCAAGACCGCGCGCGAGGCGGTGGATGCCAACAGCAAGGCGATGGCCGCGCTGATCGACGCCTTCAAGAAGGCCGGCATCCAGGCCGCCGACCTGCAGACCAGCGGCTTCTCGGTGCAGCCGCGCTACGCCCAACCGAAGGAGGGGTCGAGCGAGGCGCCGCATATCGACGGCTACGAGGTGCGCAACCAGGTGACGGTGCGGATCCGCGACCTGACCAAGCTGGGCGCCGTGCTGGACACCGCGGTCGCCACCGGGTCGAACCAGATCGACGGCGTCGCGTTCGGCCTGGCCGACGATGCGCCGGTGCTGGACAAGGCGCGCGAGGCCGCGGTGGCCGACGCCCGGCGCAAGGCCGAGCTGATCGCCAAGGCGGCCGGGGTCAAGCTGGGCCGCATCCTGGCGATCGCCGAGCCGGGCGCCGAGCCGCCGCGCCCGATGATGGCCGCCTACGCCATGGACAAGCGGTCCGCCGTCCCGGTCGAGGCCGGCGAGAGCGAATTCACGGCGCGGGTCAACGTGACCTGGGAGATCGCGGAGTAGTACCAGCGCCCCCTAAATCGCCTCTTCCCAACTTCGTCATGGCGAGGCGCGTAGCGCCGTGGCCATCCAGAAATCGAGCCGCTGGATGGCCACGCCCCTTCGGGGCTCGCCATGACGGCTCAATAATTCGAGCCGGGGTGGACAACCGCGCCAGTGGCAGTCTCAAGGGTCACTGTCCCTGAATGACGTGGATGGCCTCATAGACCTTGCGGACCTGGTCGGCGTAGGGTCGGCCGGCCGCCAGGTTCGTAGGCCCGGCATTGTAGGCGGCGACCGCGGACCAGATGTCGGTGCCGCCGGTGGCCACGCGCATCTCGCGCAGGATCTCGCCGCCGACCAGCAGGCAGACGCAGCGATCGGCCAGCAGCGCCTCGCGGGTGACGCCGAGCGCGGCCAGGCGGGGATAGTGGATCGAGTTGATCTGCATCATGCAGATATCCTCGGTGCCGTTGCCGTTGGCTGCGTTCACCGCCTGCTGCCGCCAGCGCGTCTCGACATAGGACATGGCCAGAATCAGCTCGGTCGGCACCCCGGCCTGCAGCGCGGCGCGGGCCATGCAGTCGCCGGCCGAGGCCGGCCCGGGCAGCAGCAGGGCCAGCGCCGCCAGCATCGCCGCGGCCCGCCGCCCGCCCCTCGCCCCCTCGTGATGCCGAGCCATCGGACCCCGCCCGTCATGCCGTCGGAAGGACCCGAAGCCTATACCATCCGGCTTGCGGATCAATGACATCGCCTATACCGAAGGCGGTGCCGATGGGATCCGCTGAACGGGGAAGAGCGATGGAGAAGGTGCGCAGCACGATCGAGGACGGCATCGCCGTCGTCACCATCGCCAGCCCGCCGGTGAACGCGCTGGACGCCGGCGTCCGCGCCGGACTGGCCGAGGCGGTGCGCCGCGCCGATGCCGACCCGGCGGTGCGCGCCATCGTCATCACCGCCGAGGGCCGCACCTTCATCGCCGGCGCCGACATCAGCGAGTTCGGCAAGCCGCCGGCGCCGCCCTCCCTGCCCGAGGTGATCGACGGCTTCGATGCGGTCGGCAAGCCGCTGGTCGCCGCGATCGGCGGGGCGGCGCTGGGCGGCGGGCTGGAGGTGGTGCTGGGCTGCCACGCCCGCATCGCCGGCCCGCCGGCGAAGCTGGGCCTGCCGGAGGTCAAGCTGGGGCTGATCCCCGGCGCCGGCGGCACCCAGCGGCTGCCGCGGCTGATCGGCGCCGCCCCGGCCTTCAGGCTGATGGCGGACGGCGCCCCCGTTTCCGCCACCGAAGCACTGGCGCTCGGCATCGTCGACGTGGTGGCCGAGGGCGACCTGCTGGACGCGGCCAAGGCCAAGGCGCTGGAGCTGGCCGAAGCCGGCAAGCAGCTGCGGACCCGCGACCTGGACCGGCAGCTGCAGCCGGGCGGCCGCGAGGCTTTCGAGCAGGCGGCGGCCGAGGCGCTGAAGCGCAGCCCGGACCTGCCGAACATCGCCGCTTTGGCCGAATCGGTGCGCGCCACCTTCACCGAGCCGTTCGAGGCCGGGCAGGCGCTGGAGCGCGCCCGTTTCACCGCCCTGGTCGCCGATGACCGGTCCAAGGCCCTGCGCTACGCCTTCTTCGCCGAGCGCGAGACCGCCCGCGTGCCGGGGCTGGCGAAGGACACGGCACGCCGGCCGATCCGGCGGGCCGCGGTGATCGGCGCCGGCACGATGGGCGCCGGCATCGCCATGTGCTTCGCCAATGCCGGCATCCCAGTGACCGTGATCGAGACCAGCGAGGAGCTGCTGGCCCGCGGCCTGGACCGCATCGTCAAGACCTACGCCGCGTCGGTCCAGCGCGGCAGCCTGTCGGCCGAGGACGAGGCCCACCGCCTGGCGCTGGTGACCGGGCAGGTCGGGCTGGAGGCGGCCGCCGACGCCGACCTGGTGGTCGAGGCCGCCTTCGAGGACATGGACGTGAAGCGGCAGATCTTCGGCACGCTGGACCGGATGGCGAAGCCGGGCGCGATCCTGGCCACCAACACCTCCTATCTCGACGTCGACGCGATCGCCGCCACGACCGCCCGCCCCGGCGACGTGCTGGGGCTGCACTTCTTCAGCCCGGCCCATGTCATGCGCCTGCTGGAGGTGGTGCGCGGCAAAGCGACCGCGCCGGAGGTGCTGGCCACCGCGCTGGATCTGGGCAAGCGCCTGGGCAAGGTGCCGGTGGTGGTCGGCGTCTGCCGCGGCTTCGTCGGCAACCGCATGCTGGCCCGCCGCACCCAGGAGGCCGAGCGCCTGCTGATCGAGGGCGCGCTGCCGCACGAGGTCGACGCCGCCCTGACCGGCTTCGGCTTCCGCATGGGGCCCTTTGCCGTGAGCGACCTGGCCGGGCTGGACATCGCCTGGCGCAACCGCAAGTCGCTGGGCCAGACGGCACCGGTGGCCGATGCGCTGTGCGAGGCCGGGCGCCTGGGCCAGAAGGCCGGCCGCGGCTACTACCTGTACCCCGAGGGCGCCCGCAGCGGCGTGCGCGACCCCGAGGTGGAGGCGCTGCTGGAAGACGTCTCGGCCCGGCTGGGCGTCACCCGCCGCCCGATCCCGGCCGAGGAGATCGTCGAGCGGTTGGTCTACCCGATGGTCAATGAGGGCGCCCGGATCCTGGAGGAGGGCATCGCCGCCCGCCCCGGCGACATCGACACGATCTGGATCAACGGCTATGGCTGGCCGGCCTGGCGCGGCGGCCCGATGTATCACGCCGACCAGGTCGGGCTGAAGACCGTGGCGGCCCGGCTGGAGGCCTTCGCCGCCGCCCGCGGGGAGCCGGCGCTGACCCCGGCGCCGCTGCTGCGCCGCCTGGCCGATGCCGGGCAGGGCTTCGCCGATTGGACCGCGCCGGCGCGATGAGCGGATACAGGGGAGATCGTCCGAGATGACTCAGCAGACGGTGCTGATCGCCGG
>JAEKLZ010000441.1 GCA_019508225.1 Inquilinus limosus
TTTGCCGGAGCGAGGCTCCGGCGGCGTGAAGGCGGGCAAGCTCACACCGTTCCTCGAGGTTGAACTGCCGATAGTTTCGTCCCATCGCAACACCCCCTTCAAAGGGTGTTGCACTTCGTTTGTGAAGTCAGGGAATCTCGTCCCACATGACCGGCGAGAGATTCCCGCTTTCGCGGGAATGACGGGAATGGGGAGGGCTTCAATACATCGTCCACGGGCTTGACAAGCCGGGCCGCTCCCGCTGGTCTAGACCAGCCAAAAGGGGAGGCCCAAGACAATGACCACCATCCTGACCCGTGCCCTGATGACGGGCGCGGCGCTCGCCGCGCTGGCCGGCGCCGCCCGCGCCGAGGACGTCACCCTGACGATCGAGAGCTGGCGCAACGACGACCTCAAGATCTGGCAGGACAAGATCATCCCGGCTTTCGAGTCGGCGCATCCGGGGATCAAGCTGAACTTCGCGCCCTCGGCGCCGACCGAGTACAACGCCGCGCTGAACGCCAAGATGGAGGGCGGGGTCGCCGGCGACATCGTCGCCTGCCGCGCCTTCGACGCCTCGCTGGCCTTGTTCCAGAAGGGCCATCTCGCATCGGTCAACGACCTCAAGGGCATCGACGCCTTCCCGGAGGCGTCGCGGACGGCCTGGAGCACCGATGACGGCAAGACCACCTATTGCGTGCCGGTCGGCTCGGTCATCGGCGGCTTCATCTACAACAAGGCCACCTTCGACAAGCTCGGCCTGGCCCCGCCGCAGACCGAGGCCGAGTTCTTCGCCCTGCTCGACAAGATCAAGGCCGCGGGCGAGATCCCGCTGTCGATCGGCACCGCCGACCAGTGGGAGGCCGCGACCATGGGCTTCCAGAATATCGGTCCGAACCACTGGCAGGGCGACCCCGGCCGCAAGGCGTTGATCGCCGGCACCGCCAAGTTCACCGACGCGCCCTATGTCGCCGCCTGGGCCGAGCTGGCCAAGTGGAAACCCTATCTGGCCGACGGCTACGAGGCGCAGTCCTACCCGGACAGCCAGAATCTGTTCACCCTCGGCCGCGCCGCGATCTACCCGGCCGGGTCGTGGGAGATCCCGCTGTTCGAGGCCCAGGCCGAGTTCCCGCTCGGCGCCTTCCCGCCGCCGGTGGCGAAGGCGGGCGACCCCTGCTTCATCTCGAACCACACCGATCTCGGCTTCGGCATGAACGCCCACGGCAAGCATCCGGAGGCGGCGCGCGCCTTCCTGGAATGGGTGGCCTCGGCCGAGTTCGCGACGCTCTACACCAACGCCCTGCCGGGTTTCTTCACCCTGTCGACCCACAAGGTCGAGCTGAAGGACCCGCTGGCGGCGCAGTTCCAGGGCTGGAAGGACAAGTGCGGCGGCAACATCCGCCTGGCGCACCAGATCCTGTCGCGCGGCAAGCCCAATGTCGACCAGGCGATCTGGAACGTCTCGGCCCAGGTGCTGAACGGCTCGATGACCGCCGAGCAGGCCGGCGCCAAGGTGCAGGAGACCCTCGACGCCTGGTACAAGCCGCCGGGGAAGTGAGCGAACTGCAGGACTGAACCCGATCAGGACGATTGGCATAGTATGCCAATCGTCCTATCTTATTCAGCTGCAGATTTGTTCGGAGGACAGCCCGCGATGCCGACCCGCAACGTCGTCGTGACCGATCACCAGGCCGAGCTGATCGAAGGGCTGGTCAAGTCCGGCCGCTACCAGAACGCCAGCGAGGTCCTGCGCGAGGGGCTCCGTCTGGTCGAGCAGCGCGAGCAGGAAGACGCGGCCAAGCTGGAGCGTCTGCGGGCCGCGGTCGATATCGGCATCCAGGCGATGGAACGCGGAGAGTACACCGAGTTCGACTCCATGGACGATCTGGAGCGGCACCTGAACGCCTTGGCCGAGGAAGCCATATCCGGCGCCACCAAATCCGGCTCGGCGGACTGATCCCGGATGGCCGGGGGCCGCTGGCGGGTCCGTTTGAGCATTGCGGCCGATTGTGACTTCGCTTCCATTCTTCGTTGGACCACGCAAACTTTCGGTCCGAAGCAGGCGAGCGACTATCGGCAGACGATCATCCAGGCCATCCGCGCACTGGGAGGCGGGCCTGACCTTCCGGACAGCAAGACGCGCGACGAGATCCAGGCGGGTATCCGCATACTGCGTGTCGCCAGGCGTGGTCACCGCGGCAGGCACATTCTGGTCTACCGGGTCATCGACGAAGGCGTCATCGAGGTGCTGCGCATCCTGCATGATGCGATGGATCTCGGTCGGCACACTCCATGAGCTCGATGGGCTGTAGGTCGGGGTCACCTCGGCGAACCCGACACTCCGCCATTTGGCCTTCGAGACAGCACCTATCCCGCCATGGCTGTCGCACCGGGCCGGTGCAGATAGCTGGTGAGCTTGAAGCCGGTGTGGCCAGTCTCTATCTTACGTTCGTCTTACCTTTCTGGGATGCGAGTGTGATGGCCGGCCCGGATCAGCTCACGACCACCGTTTCCACCAAGGGGCAGGTCATCCTGCCCAGCGCCATCCGCCAGCGGCGGGAGTGGCGGGCGGGAACGCGGCTGCTGGTCGAGGAAACGGCCGAAGGCGTGCTGCTGCGGCCCCTCCCGGCCTTTCCCGAGACCCGGCCCGAGGATGTGTTCGGCTCACTTCCCCATCGCGGCAAGCCGAAGTCGCTGGAGGAGATGGACGCCGGCGTGCTCGCCGAGGCGAGGCGGCGGCATGCTCGGGATTGATACCAATCTGATCGTCCGCTACCTGACCGGCGACCATCCCGACCAGTCCGCCCGCGCCCGCGCGCTGATCGACGGCCAGCCGATCTTCGCATCGGTCACGGTCATGCTCGAAGTCGAATGGGTGCTGCGCAGCACCTACGGCTATCGCCCGGTGGACATTGCGCGTGCGCTGCGCGCGTTCGCGGGACTGCCCACGGTGACGATCGAGGACGCAGCCATCGTCGCGGCCACCCTCGATCTTGCCGAGAAGGGGATGGATTTCGCCGACGCGCTTCACCTCGGCCGGTCTGCGCATTGCGAAGGCTTCGCGACCTTCGACCGCAAATTCGTCAAGGCCGCGAAAGCCGCCGGCTGCGAGGGCGTCCGGGAGGCTTAAAGACAACGAATGCCCGAATTCGCGCTCAAGCCCCCACCCGCGCCAGCAGCAGCAGGCGGCGGAAGGGGAACAGGGTGCTGCCGTCCGGCTGCGGCGGATAGGCCTGGGCCAGCCGGGCGGCATAGGTGGTGATGAAGGCATCGAGCTCCGGCCCCGACAGCGCCGCCATCACCGGCAGCAGCGCGGTGCCGCGCACCCAGTGCAGCACCGGGTTGTCGCCCTTCAGTACGTGCAGGTACTCGGTCTCCCAGATGTCCAGCGCGGCGGTGCGCGGCGCCAGCAGGTCGTAATAGGCGGCCGGGGTGCCGACCGGCGGGCGGCGCAGCGGGATCCGGCCGGCCCAGGGCGGCTCCGACGCCAGCGCCCGCATCAGCACATGGCTCGGCGCGTCGAAGTTGCGCGGCATCTGCACCGCCAGCACGCCGCCGGGGGCCAGGAAGGACAGCAGGCGGGGCACCAGCGCCTCATGCCCGTCCAGCCATTGCAGCGCGGCGTTGGAGAAGATCAGGTCCACCGGCTCCCGGGGCGACCAGTCGGCGATGTCGCCCTCGACCCACTCCAGGTCCGGATGGGTCGCCCGCGCCTCGCGCAGGGCGTTGCGGTCGCGGTCGAGGCCGGTGACCGCGGCGCGCGGCCAGCGTTCGGCCAACTGCGCCGCCAGCGCGCCGCTGCCGCAGCCGAGGTCGACGATCCGCCGCGCCTCGATATCCGGCAGCCGGGTGATGAGGTCGAGCCCGGGCTGCAGCCGCGGGCCGGCGAATTTCAGGGTGTGGGTCGGATTCCATGCCATGGCGCCCAATCTACCGGAAGACCGGCCCGCAACGCATCCCCCGCACCGATCCGCACACCGATCCCCATACCGATCCACGGCCGGATCGATTGACTCGGGCGCCGGTCGTGCCTATAACCCGCGACCGTTTTGCGTCCGGAAGGGCGCAGTAGAGCCTATCCGGAGTTCCGATCGTGAAGAGAACCTTTCAGCCCAGCAAGCTGGTGCGCGCGCGCCGCCATGGTTTCCGCGCCCGCATGGCCACCGTCGGCGGCCGCCGCGTGCTGTCCAATCGTCGCGCCAAGGGCCGGAAGCGCCTCTCCGCGTAATCCGGCTCCAGCAGGTCCGGCTTGGTGACAGGCCGGATCTGCCGATGTGAAGCCGGGCGGGATGTCCGTTCCGTAGATCCTGCCTGGGCCGGGGTAACCGGATGCGTGTTCGCCTTGACGATCCTTCCCTGATCCGCCTCGGCCGGCTGAAGAAGCGGGCCGAGTTTTTGGCCGTGGCCGGCACGCGCCGCAAATGGGCGCAGCCGGGCGTGATCGTTCAGCTGCGCCGCTGGGACCAGGCGGGGACCGACATCGAGGCGACCGCCGGCTGCGACCTACGCGTCGGCTACACCGCCAGCCGCAAGGTCGGCAATTCGGTCGCCCGCAACCGGGCGCGCCGCCGCCTGCGCGCCGCCGCCGCCGAGGTGCTGGGCCGCCGGGCGGCGCCGGGCCTGGACCTGGTGCTGATCGCCCGCGGCGAGACCATCCGCCGGCCCTTCACAGATCTCGTTGCCGATCTCGACCGTGCGCTGCAGAAGCTGGGCGCCGTGCGCCCGGCGCCAGAGGTCGGAGGGGTGGAGGCCGGAGGAGCGGCGGCATGAGCCCGCTGGCCCATGCGATGCGCGCCCTGGTGATCGGCTACCGCTACAGCCTGTCGGCGCTGATCGGACGCCAGTGCCGGTTCGCGCCCACTTGCTCCGCATATGCGATCGAGGCTATTGAGCGGCACGGTGCGATCGCCGGGGGCTGGCTGGCCCTGCGGCGCATTGCGCGTTGCCACCCCTGGGGTGGGTCGGGGTATGACCCCGTGCCCGATACCCTGACCAAGGATGCCGGTGGATCCGGCCGTGACGCCTGCTGCGGCGGCGCGGCCCGGTCCACCGATACCTGATTGCACGACTGACCGGCCGGCCAGATTTAGGGGCAGGGGCCGGGACCGGAGCCTTGATGCGATGACCGACCAGAAGAACCTGATCCTGGCGATCGCCCTTTCGCTGGCCATCCTTCTCGGCTTCCAGTTCCTGTTCCCGTCGCCGAAGCCCACCGCGCCGTCGGGTCAGCAGCAGCCCACCACTGCCGCCACCACCTCGACTGCCTCGCCCCAGGCCCCGACCACGGTCGGCGGCGCTGCCCAGGCGCCGATGGACCGCGCCCAGGCGCTGGCCCAGAGCGGCCGGGTCAAGATCGAGGCGCCGCGCCTGCACGGCTCGATCAACCTGACCGGCGGCCGGATCGACGACGTCACCCTGCGCGACTATCGCGAGAC
>JAEKLZ010000442.1 GCA_019508225.1 Inquilinus limosus
GTTCGCGGGCACAGTCGCGGGCGATGTCGTAGCCCGCATCGGCATGCCGCATGACGCCGGTTCCGGGGTCGTTGGTCAACACCCGCTCCAGCCGCCGCGCCGCCTCTGCCGTGCCGTCGGCGACGATCACCATGCCGGCGTGCTGGCTGTAGCCCATGCCGACGCCGCCGCCGTGATGCAGGCTGACCCAGGTGGCGCCCGAGGCGGTGTTCAGCAACGCGTTCAGCAGCGGCCAGTCGGACACGGCGTCCGATCCGTCCTGCATCGCCTCGGTCTCCCGGTTCGGGCTGGCGACCGAGCCGCTGTCGAGATGGTCGCGGCCGATCACGATCGGCGCCTTCAGCTCGCCCTTGGTCACCATCTCGTTGAAGGCGAGGCCCAGGCGATGGCGCTGGCCGAGGCCGACCCAGCAGATCCGCGCCGGCAGGCCCTGGAAGGCGATGCGCTCGCGCGCCATGTCCAGCCAGTTGTGCAGGTGGGCGTCGTCCGGGATCAGCTCCTTCACCCGCTGGTCGGTCTTGTAGATGTCCTCCGGGTCGCCGGACAGGGCGGCCCAGCGGAACGGGCCGATGCCGCGGCAGAACAGCGGCCGGATATAGGCCGGGACGAAGCCGGGAAAGTCGAACGCATTGTCGACGCCGACATCCTGCGCCATCTGGCGGATGTTGTTGCCGTAGTCCAGCGTCGGGATGCCCATGGCGTGGAACTCCAGCATCGCCCGGACATGCGCCGCCATGCTCTCCTTCGCCGCGCGGACCACGCCCTCGGGGTCGGTCAGGCGGCGGGATTCGGCCTCGGCCCAGCTCCAGCCCGCCGGCAGGTAGCCGTTCAGCGGGTCATGCGCCGAGGTCTGGTCGGTCACCGCGTCCGGGCGCCAGGCCGGGTCAGCCTTCGCCCGGCGCACGATCTCCGGGAAGATCTCCGCGGCGTTGCCGAGCAAGCCGACCGAGACGGCGCGGCCCCGGGCCTTGGCCTCGTTCACGATCGCCATCGCCTCGTCCAGCGTGTCGGCCTTGCGGTCGACATAGCGGGTGGCGAGGCGGCGCTCGATCCGGCTGGCCTGGCATTCGACCGCGATCATCGAGGCGCCGGCCATGGTCGCGGCCAGCGGCTGCGCGCCGCCCATGCCGCCCAGCCCGCCGGTCAGGACCCAGCGGCCCTTCAGGTCACCGCCATAATGCTGGCGGCCGACCTCGGCGAAGGTCTCGTAGGTGCCCTGGACGATGCCCTGGCTGCCGATATAGATCCAGGAGCCGGCCGTCATCTGGCCGTACATCATCAGGCCCTTGGCCTCGAGCTCGCGGAAATGCTCCCAGGTCGCCCAGTGCGGCACCAAGTTGGAGTTGGCGATCAGCACCCGTGGCGCGTCGGCGTGGGTACGGAACACGCCGACCGGCTTGCCGGACTGGACCAGTAGCGTCTCGTCGGGGGCCAGGTCCTTCAGGCTGCGGACGATGGTGTCGAAGGACTGCCAGTCGCGGGCTGCCTTGCCGATGCCGCCATAGACCACCAGCTCGTCCGGGTTCTCGGCCACGTCGGGGTCGAGGTTGTTCATCAGCATCCGCATCGCGGCCTCGGTCTGCCAGGTCCGGCAGCTCAGCTCCGGCCCGTGCGGCGCCCGGATGACGCGGCGATTGGTGGCGGTCGTCACGGCAAGGCCTCCCTCTGAATTGATGCTGGCATCGAATTGGTATAGGGTTGTATATACAAGCTGTGATGGCTCGACAAGAGCCAGAAAGGATGCCGGCGGAATCGTGATGGACCCCCAGCCCCTGACGCTGCTGCTCGGTGAGCCGCAGCCGCTGTACCGCCGCGTCAAGGCGATGATCCTGCGCTCGATCGAGACCGGCGAGTGGTCGGAGAACGGGCGGGTGCCGTCGGAGAACGAGCTGGTGAAGTCGCTCGGCATCAGCCGGATGACGATCCACCGGGCGCTGCGCGAGCTGACCGAGGCCGGGGTGCTGGTGCGGGTGCAGGGCGTCGGCACCTTCGTCGCCGGGGCCAAGCCCGAGGCGCCGCTGATGGAGATCCGCAGCATCGCCGACGATGTCCGCGCCCGCGGCCACGCCCACAGCGCCACGGTGGTCCTGCTGCGATCGGAAGCCGCGACCGCAGAAACGGCGGCGCGGCTGGAGGTGTCGGAGGACACGGCCATCGCCCATTCGGTGCTGATCCACCACGAGGACCGCGTGCCGATCCTGCTGGAAGATCGGCTGGTGCGGCTCGATTCGGCGCCGCATTACCTGGCGCAGGACTTCACCCGGATCACGCCGCACGACTACCTGATGCAGGCGGCGCCGATGCCGGATGGCGAGCATGTGGTCGAGGCGGTGCTGGCCGAGCCGTGGGAACGCGAGCACCTGAAGATCGGCCGGCACCAGCCCTGCCTCTTGATCCATCGCCGCACCTGGGCGGCGGGCCGGCTGGTCAGCATCGCCCGCCTGCTGTTCCCCGGCTCGCGCTACCGCATCGGCGGGCGCTTCACCAGCCGGCCGGCGCCGGGCTGACCGTGAGCCGTTCGATCTCGCGGTCGAGCCGGGCGGCCAGGGCATCGCTGACCCCGGTCATCGGCAGCCGCAGTTCCGGGCTGGCGATCAGGCCGCTGCGCCACAGCCAGTGCTTGATCGGCGCCGGGCTCGGCTCGGCGAACAGGAGGCGCGGCAGCTCCGACAGGTCCCGCCAGGCGGCGAGGGCGCCTGGCTGGTCGCCGGCCAGAAGCCGGGTGCGGATCGCGGCGAAGGAAGCTGTCTCGACATGGGCCGCGGCCAGGATGCCGCCCTCGGCGCCCTGGGTCAGGGCGGTGTAGAACAGCGCATCCTCGCCGGTCAGCACCGAGAAGCCGGCCGGCCGGTCGCGCAGCAGCTCGAAGGACTGCCGGGCGTCGGCGCAGCAATCCTTGACTCCGACGATGTTGGGGTGCTCGGCCAGGTGCAGCATGGCGTCGTTGCCCAGGTTGACGCCGGTCCGGTAGGGGATGTTGTAGATCAGGATCGGGCGGTCGGTCGCGTCGGCCAGGGCGGAGAAGTGGCGCTCGAGCCCCTCCTGCGACGGGCGGACATAGTAGGGGCAGGCGATCAGATAGCCCTCGACCGGCCAGGCGACGGTGCGGGTGAGCTCCTTGGCCAGCTTGCGGGTGTCGCTGCCGGACAGGCCCAAGTAAAGCGGCAGCCGGCATTCCTCTGCCGCGATCGCGACCACGCGCTCGGTCTCCCCGGCGTCGAGCGTCATCCCTTCGCCGGTGGTGGCGGCGAGGATCAGCCCGTCGACCGGGCCGGCGGCGTAATGCCGGACCAGCCGGCGCAGCGAGGACTCGTCGAGCGCGCCGTCGCGGAACGGGGTGATCAGCGGCAGCCAGAGGCCGGTCGGGGCGGGAAGGGGCATGGGTCGTCTCCTGGTGAGGCCGGAGACGGGGATGGCGCAGAGACGACAAGACCCCGTCCGAACCGGCGGGGTCTGATGGATCCTTTAGCGCGCGGCGGTTTACCGCGGGCAGTGATCTCCGGTCCCCGCGAGCGGGGCTTTTTTGGCTTTCGCGAAGAGGGTGCGGCCGGAGGTCATGGCCGGACAGTGGCCTGCCGCGGCCGGGGCGGTCAAGCGGTGTCTACCGGACGCCGGCCGAGCCCTCCCATTTGAGGGATGTGCCGCATACGGCGTTAGGGCGTACAGTCTGCAAGGCCGCTCAACCGATTTTTAGACAAAAGCTTTTTATTGATGTGTGGACCAGTCGTTATCGGCGGCGGTGCAGCCAGGCTGGGGCGACCTTCCGGTCGCCCCAGCGGACGCTGTAGTCCACATTCTAGGAACAGGGGTTTCCCATGGCGAATTTGGTTGTCAACGCAACGAGCGGCATCAACGGTGCCGGCTTCTCGATCGCCGCGATGGCGGCGCTCGATTTCGACAATCCGCAGATCGCGAGCTTCACCACGACCTTCGTCAAGGTGAACTTCGACGGCGGGCTGTCGATCGAACTCACCGGCACCGGCTTCGGGTTCGACTTCAGCGGCGTGACCGGAACCGCGACCAAGCTGGTGCTGCTGCAGGGCGGCAGCCCGGCCGTCACCCTGTCCGGCTTCTCGATCGCGGCATCGACCGTCTACAACGCTGTGCAGGCGGGCGACTATGTGGGGTTGGCCGGGATCATTTTCGGCGGTGCCGACACGATGAGCGGCTCGCAGAAGGTCGACACGCTGCTGGGACTCGGTGGGGACGACACCCTCTCCGGCCTCGGCGGCAATGATAGCCTGCAGGGTGGCGACGGCAACGACGTCCTCCGCGGCGGCGCCGGAGGCGATCAGCTGAACGGCGGCAATGGCACCGACACCGCGACCTATTTCGAGACCAGCGGCGGCGTCACGGCCAATCTGACGACCGGCACCGGCACCGGCGGCTTCGCTCTGGGCGACACGCTGATCTCGATCGAGAACCTGTCCGGCAGCCAGGGCAATGACAGCCTCACGGGCAGCACCGGCGCCAACACGCTGCAGGGCTGGAACGGCAATGACGTGCTGACCGGGGCCGGGGGCAAGGACACCCTCACCGGCGGCATCGGCGCGGACCGCTTCGTCTATGCAGCCACGGCGCACAGCGCGGTCGGGGCCAATGCCGACCGGATCACCGATTTCAACCGGGCCCAGGGCGACAAGATCGACCTGGCGGCGATCGACGCCAGCACCACGGTGGCCGGCAACCAGGCCTTCACCTTCATCGGCTCGGGCCTCTACACCGGCATCGCCGGGCAGCTGCGCTATGCCACCAGCGGCGGCGTCACCACCATCGCCGGGGACATCAACGGCGACAAGGTCTCGGACTTCCACATCCAGCTCACCGGCACCATCGCGCTGATCGGCACCGACTTCGTGCTCTAGCGGGGCGCCTCCCACGCCCGCAGCCAAGCCTCGATCGGGGCGAGGTCGAAGGGGGCCTCGCCCTCGCGGCCGATCGGGAGGAGGGGGCGGATCGCCTGCCAGGGATCGCGCAGGCCGCGGCCGAGCCCGTCGACGGGCAGGTCGCGGCGGGCGATCGCCCACACCGCCACCGCGGCCTCCACCGCCACCGCGGTCCAGGCGGCGTCGAGCTGGCGCTCGGTCTCCTCGACCGCGAAGGGCGCCATGCCGCCGACATCCTCGACCCCGTCGCAGACCTGGCCGCGATACTGCAGCGCCACCGGCTGGGCGGCGATGCGGGCGGCGGCGACCTTGGCCGCGGCGATGTGGCCGAGATTGAGGAACTGCACCCCGCCGGCCGCGCCGGCCTCGGCCGCCAGCCCGGCGGGCAGGCCGCTGAAGGACGGCCATTGCAGCTTGTGCACCCGCTCGCCCGAGGTCTCGATGGCCTTGCCGACGGCGAGGCGCAGCGCGTCGAGCGCGACCGCCAGCAGCGTCGTCTCCATGCTGCCATGCGACAC
>JAEKLZ010000443.1 GCA_019508225.1 Inquilinus limosus
AGCGTGCCGAGGCCCGGAAGAACTGGGCCGGCTCCGGCGAGGCCGCCACCGGCGCCTTGTGGTTCGAGTTGAAGGAAAAGCTCGAACCCACTGAATTCCTTGGGTACGACACCGAGGCTGCGGAAGGCGTGGTCACCGCGCTGGTGGTCGACGGCAAGTCCGTAGACCAGGCCGCGCCGGGCAGCGAGGTCGTGGTCCTGGTCAACCAGACCCCGTTCTACGCCGAGAGCGGCGGCCAGATGGGCGACGCCGGCACCATCGCCCTGGCCGGGGGCACCGGCGGCGTCACCGTCGCGGTGCGCGACACCCAGAAGCAGGCCGGCGTGCTGTGGGCCCATATCGGCACGGTGCAGGCCGGGACGCTGAAGGTCGGCGACGCGGTCGAGCTGAAGGTCGACCATGCCCGTCGCAGCGCCATCCGCGCCAACCATTCGGCCACCCATCTGCTGCATGCGGCGCTGCGCCGCCGGCTGGGCGAGCACGTCACCCAGAAGGGCTCGCTGGTGGCGCCGGAGCGGCTGCGCTTCGACGTCAGCCAGCCGCGGCCGCTGACGGCCGAGGACATCGCCGTGGTCGAGGCCGAGGTCAACGCCCGGATCCGCGAGAACGCCGAGGTCACCACCCGGCTGATGACGCCGGAGGACGCGATCGCCGCCGGCGCCATGGCGCTGTTCGGCGAGAAATACGGCGACACCGTGCGCGTCGTCGGCATGGGCCAGGACGGCAACAAGGTCTATTCGCAGGAGCTGTGCGGCGGCACCCATGTCGGCCGCACCGGCGATATCGGCGTCTTCCGGCTGGTCTCGGAAGGGGCCGTGGCCGCCGGCATCCGCCGGATCGAGGCGGTGACCGGCGAGGCCGCGGTATCCTATGCCGCGCATCGCGACACGCTGCTGGCCGATGCCGCTTCGGCGCTGAAGGTGACGCCGGACGAGCTGCCGGCGCGGCTGGCCGCCCTGGTCGAGGAGCGGCGGCGGCTGGAGCGCGAGGTCGCCGACCTGCGGCGCAAGCTGGCGACCGCCGGCAGCGGCGGGGCCGGGCCCGAGATCAAGGAGATCGCCGGCATCAAGTTCAGCGGCCGGATCCTCGACGACCTGCCGGCGCGCGAGCTGAAGCCGATGGCCGACGCGCTGAAGCAGCAGCTCGGCTCCGGCGTGGTCGCGCTGGTCGGCCGGGCCGAGGGCAAGCTGTCGGTCTGCATCGGCGTGACCGAGGACCTGACCGGCCGGTTCGACGCGGTGGCGCTGGTGCGCGCCGCGGCCGAGGCCGCCGGGGGCAAGGGCGGTGGGGGCCGCCCGGACATGGCGCAGGCGGGCGGGCCGGATGCGGCCCGGGCCGGCGAGGCGTTGGCAGCGGTCGAGGCGGCGCTCGCCGCCTGACCGGAGGGGCCTGAAAGGATCTGTCGTGGCGGTCGCGGATGTGGTAGCGTCTGCGATCGATGCCGCAATATGTAGTACGCGCACGGTGTGTGCGTGATCTTGGGAGAAGCGGATGTCTTGGACCGAAGAAAGGGTGGCGCAGCTGCGCCAGCTCTGGGGAAACGGGAAGAGTGCCAGCGAGATCGCCGAGATCCTGGGGGGCGTCTCTCGCAACGCGGTGATCGGCAAGGCGCACCGGCTGGAGCTGTCCGGCCGCCCGTCGCCGATCAAGCGCAAGGAGGACGAGGAGGAGGAAGAGGTCGCCGTCGCCACCCCGGTGGCCGCCGAGACCCAGCCGGCCGCTGCGGTCGAGAAGGTCGCGGCCAAGCCGGTGCCGGAGCGCAAGTCGGGCGGGGCCACCATCCTCAATCTGACCGAGCGGATGTGCAAATGGCCGATCGGCGATCCGCGCGACAAGGACTTCCACTTCTGCGGCAAGGCCTCGCACGCCAACTTCCCGTACTGCATCGAGCACGCCCAGATCGCCTACCAGCCGCCGGGCAAGCGGCGGGACGAGGAGCGCGGCCTGATCCTGCGGGCGTGATCCTGCGGCGATAGCGGTCCTCGACGATCCCTTCGGGCCGGTGCCGCATGGCGGCCGGCCCGATATCGATCCAGCCGCCCGGTGCACTGCCGGGCGGCTTTTCCGTTGTGCCCCGCACCGGCCTGCAAATCACGCCCCGGCGATCGATGAATGGTCATCCAATGATGGGATAGTCGTCGCAGTCACGAATCCGGGAATGAACCGGATCTCGGACGACATCCGGTTCATTGTGGGGAAAAGGCATCGTGCTTTTTAGACAATTACTGGCCGTTGTGGTGGTCGGCCTGGCTGCTGTCCAGGCTCGGGCGGATGACGGCATCACCCAGAGCGGCTATTCGTCCCTCTATGTCGGTGTCGACATGGCGACCGCGACCGTGCCCTCGAACCCGCTGACGCCGGGCGGGGCGCCGACCGTCAGCCGGGCCACCGTTATGCGTGTCGACCTGTGGGCGCCCGGCATCGCGCTGACCGGGACCGAGCGCAGCGGACCGCTTGAGACCACCGCCGAGACCGTCTCGCAATTCGCGGCGCGGAAGCGCGTCCGGATCGCGATCAACACCAACTTCTTCGCGCCGTGCTGCACCCCGGCTGCGGAGCCGAAGACCGTGATCGGGCTGCTGGTCTCCGACGGCAAGGTGGTCAGCGCCCCCGGCTCGGACGACCCGACGCAGAGCCAGGCGGTGCTGGCGGTGACCCGCGGCGGCGCCGCGATCATCGCGCCCGCCTCCGAGATCCGGCTGCCTTTGGTGCGGACGGCGGTCGCCGGCTCCGCCTTCCTGGTCCGCAACGGCAAGGATGTCAGCGCCGCGAGCCCGAGCCAGGGCGACCCTGACAATCCCAACCCGCGCACTCTGGTCGGCCTGTCCGATCACGGCCGCTACCTGTATCTGGTGACGGTCGACGGTCGCGTGGCGGTCTATTCGCGCGGCACTACCAATGCCCAGTCGGCGGCGCTGATGCTGGCGATCGGCGCGACCGATGCGATCAATCTCGACGGCGGCGGGTCGACCGAGATGGTGCGGGCGGACCGGCCTGGCCAGCCCTACATCGTCAACACGCCCAGCGGCGGGGCCGAGCGCTATGACGGGGCCGCGCTGGGCGTCTATGCGCTGCCGCTGCCGCGGTGGCCGGGCAGGCCCCGGGACTAAGAGGGCCTGCGGGCGGCATCTGCCTTCAATTTGACGTTAATTTCACTCGACGGCGCCCCCTTTCCCGGCATTAATTCCTTATTGCGGGGAAAAGGGGTGTGGTCGGCCCGTAGCCGACCCAAAAGGGCGGAGCCGTTGGCCCGGGCGGCGCGCACCGATTTAATCCCGGGTGGAGGGGGATCATGTTCGATCGTGTATTGCGGTGCGCCATGGGCGTGCTCGCCATGGCCGCGTTGTCCTGGCCGGCCTTGGCCGAGGAGTCTCCGATCAGCTACGTCGCGGGCCCGCTCCAGGGCGCCGTGGCGGAGAACGTCAAGCACAAGGAAGACACGCTGGCCCATTCCGCCTTCGGGGCGATGACATCCGACTCGGCGGTGTTCAAGGCCGGCGCGATGATCTCCTGGGTCAACTGGTCGCGTCTCGGCGGCCATTACCGGTGGCAGGACGACAACATGGTCGCCGGCCTGTCGGACGATGTGAAGGATGTCTTCGAGGCCACCGGCTTCACCATCCTGGAAAGCGACCGGAGGTCGGTGAACGGCTATGTCGGCCAGTACCGCAGGATCAGCCTGACCGGCATCGACCGCCGCTGCGGCGTCTTCGCGCTGATGCGCCGGAACCATCTGATCCAGGGCTTCGTCTGTGCGCCGTCCAGCCAGCCCTACAAGCTTCAGGATGTGATGGAGGGGATCTCGATCAACGGCGTGATCGGGCCCTGAGCCATCGGTCAGGACCAGGGCGGATGGGGATCATGTTCGATCGGATATTGCGGTGCACCATGGGGTGTCTCGTCGCGGCGACGCTGTCCCCGGCCGCGCGGGCGGAGGAGTCGGTGATCGCCTTCGTGTCCGGGCCGCTTGCGGGGGCGATGGCCGAGGATGTGAAGCAGGACCAGGACAACAACCTGGCCGAACGCGGAACCCGCATGGGCGAATCCGCGACGTTCCGCAGCGGCGGAATGCTCACCTATGTGGGCTGGGCCAGGCTGGGCGGCAGCTATGTCTGGCAGGACACGGGCCTGAACGGACTGACGGACAGCGTCCGCAAGGCCTTCGACGCAAGCGGGGCGACCGTCGTGTCGGGCGATCGCGGTGAGATCAATGGGTTCAAGGCGCAGTACCGGGACGTCCGCCTGACCGGCACGCCGTGGCGATGCGGCGTGTTCGATCTGCAGCGCGTGTCCAACAGTATCGTGGGCTTCGCCTGCCGCAGGGATGATCGCGCCGTGCCGATCGTCGCGATCCTGGAGGGGTTATCGATCAAGGGCGTCATCGCACCCTGAGACGGACCGACAAGGGCGGGACCGCTTGCCCGGGCGGCCCGCACCGATCCAATTCCGGGCGGAGGGGGATCATGATCCATCGATTGATGCGGTGTGCGGCGGGTGTTCTCGTCGTCGCGGCCATGTCCTGGCCGGCGCTGGCCGAGGACTCGCCGATCGGCTTCGTCTCGGGGCCGCTCGCCGGGGCCGCCGCCCGGAATGCGAAGCACACCGAGGAGCAGGCCTCCGACGGCGGCGGCATCGTCCGGACCGACACGGCGACCTTCTCGACGCGGGGGCTTGTCGTCTCTGTCGACTGGGCGCGGCTGCCCGGCGGCTATCACTGGCGCGATACCGACCGTATCGCCGGCCTCTCGCAATCCGTTCAGCGCTGGCTCAAGGCGACCGGGTTCACCGTGGTGCGGGGCGACCGCACCAGCGTGAACAGCTTCCTCACCCAATACCGGATCATCAGCCTGAGCGGCACCGGCGCGCGCTGCGGCGTCTTCGACATGAGCCGGACCAATCACCTGATCCAGGGCGCCGTCTGCGCGCCGAATGGTGGCGAGGTGCCGCTGCTGGCGGTGCTGCAGGGGCTCTCGATCAACAACGTCATCGGCCCCTGATCGGGGCGACGCCGAAAGCAGAAAGGCCGGCGTGAGCCGGTCTTTCGTCGCTTCCGCCGGCTCGGGCGTCAGCCCATCGCCGCCTGCAGGTTCTGGTCCAGCTTGTCCAGGAACTGCTCGGTCGTCATCCAGGGCTGGTCCGGCCCGATCAGGATGGCGAGGTCCTTGGTCATGGCGCCGGCCTCGACGGATTCGACGCAGACCTTCTCCAGCGTCTCGGCGAAGCGCAACAGCTCCGGCGTCTCGTCGAACCGGGCGCGATAGGCCAGGCCCTGGGTCCAGGCGAAGATCGAGGCGATCGGGTTGGTCGAGGTGGCGCGACCCTTCTGGTGCTCGCGGTAGTGGCGGGTCACCGTGCCGTGCGCCGCCTCGGCCTCGACCGTCTTGCCGTCGGGGGTCA
>JAEKLZ010000216.1 GCA_019508225.1 Inquilinus limosus
CGGAGGGCGAGATCGGCGTTGACGCCATGCGCGGCCGAATCCTTGCCCTGCACCGTGCCCTTCAGGTCGACCACCGCCTCCGGCGCCGTGAAGCGGAAGCTGGTGACGTCGAGCTTGGCGCCGGCCTTCCGCAGGATGCCGCCGAGCTGCATCATCGACTGGGCCATCGCCTGCTGCGCCTTGGCCGGATCCGCCGCCTGGTCGGCCGAGGCTTGCATCACCCCCAGATAGGCGGTGCCGACCTCCGCCCAGGGAATGCCGCTGGCATTCAGGCGGATGGTCGCATCGGTCGGGATCCATTCGGCGAAGGGCGGCTTCGGAGCGATGGCCAGCCCACCCAGTTCCATCTCCACCACACCGGTGCCGCTGCTCGGCGTGGTCGCGCCGCCATAGCCCTCGACGACACGCATGCGGTCGAGCGTGACCTGCACCTCCGGCGCCTTCACCCGCAGATCGGTCATCGTCGCGCCGAACTGGCCGCCGTCGCCATAGGCCGCCACCATCTCCTTCATCGGGCCCATGATCTTCTTCATCACCTCGGCCTGCATGGCGGATGCCTGCTTCGGGTCGGCCGGCGACACGCCGGCGGCGGCCATGGCCTGGAACATCTCGACATAGACGTCGATCATCTGGCTGTAGGAGGCCATGACCTTCTGCACATCCATGCCGTCCATGGTGCCGTCATAGACGGCACGCCCCAGGCTGAACCGCTCGATGCCGGTCTCGTCCAGGGCGCTGATGCCGCTGGCCTCCATCTTGAAGGCGAGGTCGTGGCGGGCGGGATCGCTCGCCGGCCGCAGCTGGCTGCTGGCGGACAGGGTGTCGACCCCGACCTTCCCCGTCTTGCCGTCCTGGGCGATGGCGACGTCGTCGAGCCGCCATTCGGCTTCGGTGAACAGCTTCTGCTGCAGATCGACCGTGAAGCGCGCCTGCAGCGCCCGGCTGGTCGCCGTGATCCGGGCCTCGCCCTCCGGCGTGGCGATGCAGTCCACCGGCTGGCTGCTCTCCAGCCGCCAGGCGGCAGTGCCGGCCGACACCGCGCTGTAGGTCTGGGCGTCGCAATGCAGCACCACCGGCTTCTCCGTCGCCCCCGAGCCCTTCAGCGTCAGGTCGATGCCCGGGAACACGACGGTGTAGCCATTGGCGGCGGGCGCCACCGTGACCGGGCCGTTGAACAGCGGCTGCTGCTGCACCTGGATGGCCAGGATCGGCTTCAGCATCTCGTTCAGCCCGTCGCGCAGCGCCGCGGCGCCGGTGGATGTCGACTGCGCCCAGGCGCTGCCGGCAAGCCAGAGCGGGGCGGCGCCCGCCAGAATCCAGATCGACCGCTTCATTGTCGCCTCCCCGATGCGAATGCGTGACCGCTGGCTCAGCGCAGGCCGAGCAGCGGCTTGAGGTCGGTGCCGTTGAGAAGGATGTCGCCCTTCTCGCTGATCTCGAGCTTGTAGGTGCGGGCCGGCTGGCCGTCGACCGTCTCCTGCGCGCCCATGGTCTGCAGCACGGTCAGGCCCTGCACCATCTCCACCCCGTCGGGCGTGGCCTTGGCGGCCTCCAGCGCGGCTTCCATGCCGGTGACCACCAGCCGGGCCTCGCCGGTCATCATCAGCGGCGCCTTCGCATTCGGCCGCAGCGTGCCGGTCAGGTCGATGGTGGTCAGCGGCGACGCCGCCTTGAACGAGCGGATCTCCAGCGCGCCGTTGCCGTTCATGATCGCCTGCTGCAACTGCGCCACCGCGATCTCCGCCGCCTGGTCGGGGCCGAGCGTGGCCGAGCTGTCGAGCATGCCGGTCAGCGCCTGCAGCAGGGCCTGGTTCGGCAGGTTGGTCAGCGCCAGCTCGACCGTCGCGCTATGCGGGACGAACTGTCCGAACTCCGGCAGCGGCTCGATGCCGAGCTGGGCCAGGTCGAAGGTGATGCGGAAGGTCGAGGCATCCTGCGCCAGGCCGGCCAGGCCGACGCCGAAGCCGGCCGAGGCCAGCGTCACCTTGTTGACCTCCTCGCCGGCGCCGGGCGTGACCTCCAGCCCCTTCAGCCCGTAGCTGAAGCCGAAATCGTTGAACAGCTTCGGCGTCGATTCGAACACGCGACCGAGCTCGGCCAGGAACTCCTTCGGCATCTCGCCGCCGGGCTCGACCGGATAGCGCTTCTGCAGGTCGGTCAGCTTATCGCTGAAGCCACGCAGCGCCGCCATGTTGGCGGCCGCGGCCTTGCCCTCGACCGTGGCGCCGTCGAGACGGAACAGCTGGGCCCCGGTCTCGTCGGTGAGGGAGATGCCGGACAGGCCAATGGCGCCGGTGCTGTCATAGGTGTCCGGGCCGACCGCGGTGCTGTCGCCGGCCAGCGCGATCTGGTCGATCTTGACCGCGCCCTTGGCCTCGGCCGGGTTCAGCGAATGGGCGGTGATCTGGCCCAGCTTGCCGTCGAGCGACATGAAGGCGTGATATTGCGGGGCGAAGACGCCGCGCAGCGCCTGCGTCCCGATCGTCACCTCGACGCCCTTGTCGCCGCCCTTGGACGGGACGACGCGGTAGGTGGTGGGGATGGTCGCGACCGTGTCCAGCCAGCCATTCTCCAGCGGCGTCAGCACCAGCTCGACCGAGTCGAGGGCCAGGCGGTGCGGGTCGCCGCCATCGGCGAACACGACCTCCGACTTCGGGATCACCGCCTTGTAGGACTTGCCCTGCGGCTCGACCGTGATCGGGCCCTGGAAGTTGACCACCACCGACTTGTCCGCCGTGGCCAGGTGGGTGGCGATCCAGTCCTTGAGGCCCAGCCGGATCTTGTCGGCGCCCTCCGCCGTCGCCTGCGCCTGGGCGGCGGCCGGCAAGAGGACCCAGGCGGCGACGCCGGCGGCGAACAGGGAAAGCGCGCGCATCGTACAATTCTCCCTTGAGTCGGCCCCCGTCGAACCGGGCGGAGGCCCGACCAATATCGTCTGCGACCAATGGGCCGCCCGCGCAGCCGGCGGGGCGGCAGTCTTGCATTAGCACCCGGCAGCGTTCAATTGTCGCTTATGGACCTCGCAGGTGATCGCGCGCGCCTCACGGCCGTGCTTGGCCCGACCAACACCGGAAAGACCCATCTCGCCATCGAACGCATGCTCGGCCATGCGAGCGGCATGATCGGCTTCCCGCTCCGGCTGCTCGCCCGTGAGAACTACGACCGGATCGTGGCGATCAAGGGACGGGCGCATGTCGCTTTGGTGACGGGCGAGGAGAAAATCATCCCGCCCGGCGCGCGCTGGTTCCTGTGCACGGTCGAGAGCATGCCGCTGGACCGGCCGGTCGCCTTCCTGGGCATCGACGAGATCCAGCTCTGCGCCGATCCGGAGCGCGGCCACGTCTTCACCGACCGGCTGCTGCACGCCCGCGGCCATGCCGAGACCATGGTGATGGGGTCGGAGACGATCCGCCCGCTGATCCGCAAGCTGGTGCCGGAGGCCGAGTTCGTGACCCGGCCGCGCTTCTCCGAGCTGACCCACACCGGCATGCGCAAGCTGACCCGCCTGCCGCCGCGCAGCGCCATCGTCGTGTTCTCGGCCACCGACGTCTATGAGATCGCCGAGTTGATGCGCCGCACGCGTGGCGGCACCGCGGTGGTGCTGGGGGCGCTGAGCCCGCGCACCCGCAACGCCCAGGTCGGGCTGTACCAGTCGGGCGAGGTCGACTACCTGGTGGCGACCGACGCCATCGGCATGGGGCTGAACATGGACATCGACCATGTCGCCTTCGCCCGGCTGACCAAGTTCGACGGCCGCTTCCCGCGCCGGCTGCGCGCCACCGAGATCGCCCAGATCGCCGGCCGCGCCGGGCGGCACATGACCAACGGCACCTTCGGCACCACCGACGAGGCCGGCACGCTGGACGACGAGCTGGTCGAGCGGGTCGAGAACCACCGCTTCGACCCGCTGCAGACGCTGATGTGGCGCAATGCCGAGCTGGACTTTCGCAGCCCCTTGGGCCTGCTGCGCAGCCTGGAGCGGCGGCCGCCACGGCCGGAGCTGCGGCGGGCGGCCGAGGCCGACGATCACCTGTCGCTGGGCCTGTTGATGCGCGACGACGAGCTGACCGCCCGCGCCCGCAACCCGGCGGCGGTGCGCCTGCTGTGGGAGGTGTGCCAGATCCCGGACTTCCGCAAGGTGCTGTCCGACGCCCATATCCGCATGCAGGGCCAGATCTTCCGCCAGCTCACCACCGGCATGGCCGGGCGGCTGGACACCGACTGGGTGGCGGAGCAGGTGGAGAAGCTGGACCGGACCGAGGGCGACATCGACGCGCTGGTCGCCCGCATCGCCCATGTCCGGACCTGGACCTATGTCGCCCATCGCGGCGCCTGGATGGCCGATCCGGGGCATTGGCAGGAGCGCACCCGGGCGGTCGAGGACCGGCTGTCGGACGCGCTGCACGAGCGGCTGACCCAGCGCTTCGTCGACCGCCGCACCGCCCTGCTGGTGCGCTCGATGGCGGCGGGCGGCGAGCTGCTGGCCGCCGTCAATGCCAAGGGCGAGGTGCTGGTCGAGGGCGAGCATGTCGGCAGCATCGAGGGCTTCGCCTTCCTGCCCGACGCCACCATCGAGGATGACGACCTGAAGGCGATCCGCAGCGCCGCGCGGCGGGCGCTGAAGGACGAGGTCGCGGGACGCGTCGGCAAGCTGGAGGCGGCGCCGGACCAGGATCTGGCCCTGGCCGCCGACGGCGTGATCTCCTGGCGCGGCACCGGCATTGGCCGGATCGCCGCCGGCCCGTCGCCCCTGGCCCCGGCCGTGCGGGTGCGCGACACCGACCTGCTGGACGGCGCCGGCCGCGACCGGGTGGCGGCCCGCCTGACCCGTTTCCTGGCCGACCATGTGGCGCGCGAGCTGCAGCCGCTGCTGCGCCTGCGCGAGGCGGCGCTGAGCGGTGCTGCACGCGGCATCGCCTTCCAGCTGGTCGAAGGGCTGGGACTGCTGCCCCGGCGCGCGCTGGACGGGCTGATCCATGCGCTGACCGCGGCGGAGCGCCGGCAGCTGGCCGGCTTCGGCGTGCGGTTCGGGCCGAGCCACGTCTATCTGGCGCCGATGCTGAAGCCGCGGCCGACCGGCCTGCGCGTGCTGCTGGGCGCCGTCGCCGCCGGACGGAAGCTGCCGGCCGTCCTGCCCGCCCCGGCCCGGATCTCGGTGCTGGCGGAAGAGGGCGAGGACGCCGCGGCGCTGGACCTGGCGGGCTTCGTCCTGTGCGGCCCGCGCCGGATCCGCCTCGACCGCATCGACGCGCTGCGCGACGCCGCCGAATCGCGCCGCCGCCAGGGTGGGCTGACCGCCGATCCGGCGCTGGCGCCGATCGTCGGCTGCACCGTCGCCGAAATCCCGGCTATTCTGCTGGCGGCCGGGTATCGGCCGACCCAGGATGACGAGGGACGCGTGACCTATGTTCCGGTGAAGGCCCGGCGGCCGCAGGCGCCGCGCCCGGCCGCCGCCAGCGCCGACAGCCCCTTCGCCAAGCTCGCCTTGCTGCGCCGCCACAATGGCTGAGCGTGGGGCCGCCCGGGAGGAAACCGAGCGGCCGCGGCTGGACAAGTGGCTGTGGCAGGCGCGCTTCTTCAAGACCCGCAGCCTGGCGGCCAAGGTCTGTGCCGCCGGCAGCATCCGCATCGACGGCGTGCCGACCCAGAAGGCGCATGCGGCAATCCGTCCCGGCATGGTGCTGACCTTCGTCCAGGGCCGGCACATCCGGGTGATCGAAATCGTGTCGCTGGGCGAGCGCCGCGGCCCGGCCAGCGAGGCGCAGGCGCTGTACCGCGACCTGCAGCCGCCGACGCCGGAGGCGGCGCTGCCCGCATCCGGCGGCCCCCGGCCGACCGGGCGGGACCGCCGGTCCCTTCCGCCGAAGGGGCACAGCGACTAAATCAACGCCATGTTGAACCATATTCTCGACTGGGCCCGCGGCGGTGACGCCCGACCAGCCCTGCAGGACGGCACGCTGCGCCGCGCCGTCGCCGCGCTGCTGATGGAGGCCGCCCGCGTCGACGACGCGCTGGACGAGCCGGAGCGCGAGCGCATCCAGGCGCTGCTGGCCTGGCGCTTCCGGTTGGGGCCGTTCGAGGCGGCGCAGCTCGGCACCGATGCCGAGCGGGCCAGCGACGGCGCCGTGTCCTGGCATGCCCTGACCCACACCATCCGCGAGCATTGCGACGAGCCGGCGCGCATCCGCATTGTGGAAATGCTGTGGGATGTCATCCTCGCGGATGGTAAAGTCGACGGCCTCGAAGCCAATCTGATGCGGCGAGTCGCGGCGCTTCTATTCGTCTCGGATGCGGATAGCGGCGCTGCCCGCCGACGTGTGCTTGCCCGCAACGGCGCCGCGGCGGCCGCCAATGGAGACCCGGAGTAAACTGAGTATGGCCTATGTGGTGGGTGAAGCTTGCATCAAGTGCAAGTACACGGATTGCGTCGAAGTCTGCCCCGTGGATTGCTTCTACGAGGGCGAAAACATGTTGGTCATCCACCCGGACGAGTGCATCGACTGCGGGGTTTGCGAGCCTGAGTGCCCGGCCGAGGCGATCAAGCCGGACACCGAGGCGGAGGCCGCGGAGAAGTGGGGCGAGCTGAATCGCGAATACTCCACGATCTGGCCGAACATCACCCGGAAGAAGGACGCGCCCGCCGACGCCGATGCCTGGAAGGAAGTCGAGAACAAATTCGCCGAGCATTTCAGCGCGACTCCGGGCGAAGGCAATTGACGATTCGCCGAGTCCGCCGGCCTGCATTGCAAAAAAAGCGTCATGTCGGAGCGGACTCGGCCTTCATATCGGAAGCGCAACGTATTATAATCTTCGTCCATTCCCGGTGCTGACGAGCAGTTCCGACCCTTTCCCATACGGGCCGGAATCGATTTCTGCGTCTTTGTTTCGGTGCGGAGATCAAGAGCTGTCGCGGCGTGACGAAGCGTGGGGCGGCGGCCGTTTTCGGCCACCGCCGCTGGGTCCGACCACAGAGGGTGACTCCATTGGCAGACATGGCTCAGGAACTTGAGTACGACGTCGGCGACTACGTTGTGTACCCGGCGCATGGCGTCGGCCGCATCGAGGCGCTCGAGACGCACAGCATCAGCGGCATGACCGTGCAGCTGTATGCCATCAGCTTCGAGAAGGAGCGGATGACGCTCAAGGTTCCTGTCGGCAAGGCCAAGAAGTCGGGTCTGCGCAAGCTGTCGTCGAAGGACCGGATCAAGACCGCGCTGGAGACCCTGACCGGCCGCAGCCGCGTGCGCCGGACGATGTGGAGCCGCCGGGCCCAGGAATACGAGGCCAAGATCAACTCCGGCGACCCGGTGTCGATCGCCGAGGTGGTGCGCGACCTGCATCGCGCCACCGACCAGCCGGAGCAGTCCTACAGCGAGCGGCAGATCTATCAGGCGGCGCTGGAGCGCCTGGCGCGGGAGCTGGCCGCGGTCGAGAAGATCGACGAGGTCAAGGCGACCCAGAAGCTGGAACAGGTGCTGAAGAAGGCGGCCTGAGCGTCTTTCTCGAAGCCTGAAAGAGGCGGCCTCAGGGCCGCCTTTTCCATGTCCGCGCACTCAATCGGTCTCATATCGATGAGCCTAAAAGCATCGTCATTGCGAGCGTAGCGAAGCAATCCAGCGGCCGCTCGCTGTGGCCCCTGGATTGCTTCGTCGGCTTCGCCTTCTCGCAATGACGGCTCTCCCACAGGAGAGAACGCAGGAGCGCCGAATCGAGGCTTGCCGGCCGAAGGGGCTGGCTTCACCGGGCTGAGCCGCTAAAATGCAATGCAGATGACAGATCCCATCCTTTCCGCGTGACACCAGATCCCGAAAAATTCGCCCAGCTCGGCCGCCCCAAGCGGATCTGGGCGGTGGGCGCCGTGCATGGCGAGGTCGGCCGCCTGGCCGTTCTGCATGACCATGTCGCCGCCCGGTTCCAGCCCGGCGACCGGCTGCTGTATCTCGGCAACCTGATCGGCCGGTCCGACCGGCTGCATGCGCTGGTCGACGAGGTGCTGTCGATGCGGCGGACGCTGATCGCCCGCCCTTTCGTGCTGGCCGAGGACGTCGTCTTCCTGCGCGGGGCGCAGGAGGAGATGTGGCAGAAGATGCTGCAGCTGCAATTCGCCCCGAACCCGCAGGACGTGCTGCGCTGGATGCTGGCCCAGGGGGTCGACGGCACGCTGCGCGCCTATGGCGGCCGGGCCGAGGAGGGTCTCGCGGCAGCGCGCGAGGGCGCGGTGCGGCTGACCCGCTGGACCAATGCGCTGCGCGAGTCGATGCGTGCCGCCCCCGGCCACAACGCGCTCTACGCCGCGCTGCGCCGGGCCGCCTTCACCGAACCCCGCTTCGCCGAAGATGACGGCATCCTGTTCGTCAGCGCCGGCATCGACCCGAGCCGGCCGCTGGCCGCGCAGGGCGACGCCTTCTGGTGGTCGGCCGCCGGCTTCGCCGGGCTGACCGAGCCCTATGCCGGCTTCCGCCGCCTGATCCGCGGCCACGACCCGGCCGGCGGCGGGCTGCAGCTCGACGGGCTGGCGGTGACGCTCGATTCGGGCTGCGGCCGCGGCGGCCGCCTGGCCTGCGGCCTGTTCGAGCCCGACGGGACCCTGGCCGAGATCGTCGAAGCGTAGCTCTCGCCCCTCTCCTGTAACGAACCGCCCTGTTCGAGCGAACTCTTAGACGAAGGGACAAGCTCCCGTCCGGCGAGGGAACGCCGCCATGCGGGAGGGTGTTCGTCTTAGCAGGGTCGCGGGACACGCCCGCGGCGCCGTCCGGCCGAAGAGGGGGCGTCCATGCCGCATCTCGACGATCCCGAGACCCAGCGGGCCAACCTGAAGTTCATCAAGGCGTCGATGAGCGAGCCGCTGCTGTCGCGCGAGACCGAGTTCGAGCTCGCCCGGCGCTGGCGCCAGGATCATGACGAGCCGTCGCTGCATTCCCTGGTCCGGGCCTATACCCGCCTGGTCATCGCCACCGCCTCGCGCTTCCGCAACTACGGCCTGCCGATCGGCGACCTGGTGCAGGAGGGCAATGTCGGGCTGATGCAGGCCGCCGCCCGCTTCGAGCACGACCGCGAGGTCCGCTTCTCGACCTACGCCGCCTGGTGGATCCGCTCGGCGATGCAGGATTACGTCCTTCGCAACTGGTCGATCGTGCGCACCGGCACCACCGCGGCGCAGAAGTCGCTGTTCTTCAACCTGCGGCGGCTGCGCGCCAAGATCGAGTCCGCGTCCGGCCGGCCCGGTATGACCCATGCCGGCCGCGTCTGGATCGCCGGCGAACTGCGCGTCGATGTCGCCGAGGTCGAGGCGATGGAGGTGCGTCTCTCGGCCGCGGACCAGTCGCTCAACGCCCCGATCTCGGAGGAGGGCGAGGACGACTGGCAAGGCCTGCTGGCCGACACCCGCCCCTCGCCCGAGGAGGTGGTGATCGGGCTGCGCGACAACGTCACCCGCTCGCGCTGGCTGGCCGAGGCGATCGGCGCCCTGAGCCCGCGTGAGCAGACCATCATCCGCCAGCGCCGGCTGCGCGACAGCGGCGCCACGCTGGAGGAGCTGGGCCGCCAGCTCGGCGTCAGCAAGGAGCGGGTGCGCCAGCTGGAGCACCGGGCGATGACCAAGCTGCGCGCCTCGATCTCGCGCCACGTTGCCCAGCCGGAGGAGCTGTTCCTGGAGGAGTAAGAATCACTCCACGATCAGCTTCACCCGCGCTCCCGATGCCGGCAGCGCGTCGCCCGGCACGTCGTTGAGCAGCCGGAACCAAGCCTCCGCCGCTTCCACCCGCATCCGCCCGACCAGTCCGGCGACGGTGTCCCGGCGCTGCATGGGCACCATGGCCAGCCGGCGGGGCCGCACCGCGGCGGCCTCGGCCGCATCGATCCGGCGGACACTGCCGATGGCGCGGCGCATCGCGGCCGCGACCGGGCTGCCGGAGCGGGTCAGCACCAGGAACCGCTCCCGCCGATCGGGCGCGGTCTCGATCACCGCCAGCACGGCCTCCCAGCCATCCGACGGCCGGGCCAACCCCCAGGCGGCCCGGAGGCCGCCGAGGATGCCGGCCTCGATCTCCCGGACGCCGCCTATCGCCTCGCCCCATTGATCGAGAGCGGGCCGGGCCGGCAGCGCCCCCGCCCCATGATCGAAGACGATGACCGAGCCGTCGGGCCCGGAGCCCAGGACGCTCTTCCGCCGGCGGCTCAGCACCACGCCCGGCGGCGCCTCCCAGCGGAACTGGGCGACCGGGTCGATCACCGACCGGCCGCGGAAGGCGATCTGGCCCGGCCTCTCGCCCCAGGGCAGGCCGTCGATCGCGTCCAGCCAGGCCGCCTCTCCCGTCTCGCCGCGCGGCAGCGCCGCCGCCTGGATCCGCGCCGCGGCGATCCGCTCCGCCATCTCCGGATGGTCGGCGCCATTCGTGGCGGCCAGGGCCAGCTCCGGCCGGCCGACCAGCGCGGCGTCGAGGCGGTGCCAGGCGTCGAGCCTAGCCAGAAAGGCCACGGCCGCCGCCGGATCATAGCCGGCCCTGGCCAAGCCCGAGAGGCCGATGCGGTCGGCCTCCAGCTCCTGTGCCCGGTCGAAGCCCGCCTCGCCCGTGGTGCCGGCCGGCCGTTCCGCCCGCTGCCGGGCATGGCCGGCGACCACATGGCCGACCTCATGGGCGAGGACAAAAGCCAGCTCGGCCTCGCTGCGGGCCAGGGCCAGCAGGCCGCGCGTCACCAGGATCCGGCCATCGGCCCCGGCCGCGGCGTTGACCCGCTCCGAATCGAGCAGCTCGACCGAGACCCGCAGCGCGCCCCCGGCCTCGGCATCGACGATGCGCTGCCCGATCGCGGCGACCCGGTCGCGCAGCACCGGTGCCCGGAAGATACCGCCGAATGCGTCGAGCGCCTCGTCTTCGTCCACCCTGTCATCGGCCGTGGCACGGATACCTGCCAGAGGCACGGCGATTGCGGTCAACAGCAGGGTCCGGCGCGCGAGCCGCATCTCGAATTCCATCGGTCGGTCTTATTCGACGATCAGCTTGACCCGGCTTCCTGGCGAAACGGTGTCGCCGGCGATGTCATTGAGCAGCCGGAACCAGGACTCCGCCGCCTCCACCCGCATCCGACCGACCAGGTCCGTCACGCTCTCGCCCGGCCGGACGGTGACGACCGCCAGGCGGCGGGACCGCACCGCGGCGGTCTCGGCCGCATCGATCCGGCGAAAGCTCTCCACCGCGCCGCGCATCAGCGCCGTGGCCGGGCTGCCGACGCGGGTCAGCACGATGAAGCGCTCGCGCCGCTCCGCCGTGGTCTCGATCGCGACCAGCAGCGATTCCCAGCGGTCGGCCCCGACGGCGATGCCGGCGACGCCCCAGGCGGCATGAAAGCCGCTGAGATCGCCTTCGCCGACGCCCTGCACCCCGCCCGCCCGGCGACCCCAGACCCGCTCCAGGAACAGCCGCGCCCGCAGCGCCCGGGGTTGCGACAGATGGTCGAACAGGATGACCGAATCATTCGGCCCCAGCCCCATCACCCGCTGGCGCTGGCGCAGCAGGGCCACGCCTTGCGGCGCATCCCAGCGGAAGCCGGCGGCGGGGTCGATCACGGCCTGGCCGCGGATCGGGATCTGGCCCGCCCCCTCGCCCCAGGGCAGCCCGTCGACGGCGTCGAGCCAGGCCGCCTCCCCCGCCTCACCCGGCGGCAGCGCCGCGATTCGGTCCCGGGCCGCGGCGATCCGCTCCGCCGTCTCGGGATGATCGCCGCCGCTGATCGCGGCCGTCGCCAGCTCCGGCCGGCCGGACAGGGATGCGGCCAGGCGCTGGGCGGCGCCGAACCGAGCCAGGAAGGCGGGGGCCGCCGCGGGGTCGAAGCCGGCCCGGGCCAGGGCGTCGATGCCGATCCGATCGGCCTCGCGCTCCTGCCCCCGGTTGAACTCGGCCTCGGCCTGGACCTCGGCGACCCCGGCGATGGCCTGATCGACCGGCGGCCGCGCCGCGCCCTGCCGGGCATGGCCGGCGACGACATGCCCGATCTCGTGCGCCAGCACGAAGGCCAGCTCGGCCTCGCTGTGGGCCAGGGCCAGCAGCCCGCGATTGACCAGCAGCCGCCCATCCGGCAGGGCGGCGGCGTTGACCTGGTCGGAATCGAGCAGCTCGACCATCACCTTCAGGCGCCCGCCGGTCTCGACCTCCGCCACCTTTTGCGCGATGCGGCCGACATGATCGCGCAGCCCCGGCGCGTCGTACGGGCCGCCGAAGGCGGCGCGCACCGTCCGCGCCTCGACCGTGTCGGCCCAGGCGGGGCGCGGCAACAGCGGCAGTGCGGCCAGGCCGAGCAGCAGGTCACGGCGCATCATCTCAGTCGAGCCTCTCGATCTGCTCCATCCGCACCAGGCCGATATGCGGCCCGCCCGACCAGTCGAGCCAGCCGCGCACCCGGATCCGCCGCCCTTGCAGCGCGATCAGATCCTGTCCGTCCGCCAGCCGCCGGACGAGGTCCGGCTCCGCCGTCACGGTGAAATCCTGGCGCTGATCCGTGCCGAAATTGAGATAGGCGCGGCCCCGCAGCAGCACCGCCTGCAGCACCTGCCCCTCGACGATCTGGACGCGGTCGAGATCGCCGCGGCCGAGCGTCTCCGCCGGCCGCACGGCCAAGGCGGGGTCGCCCCATAACCCGCGGCCGGCGATGCGGGCCCCGGCCTCCGTCACCAGCAGCGAGACCAGAGCCGGCGCCGGATCCTCGCCGCCGGCATCGACCCGCGCCAGACCGCGGGCCAGCATCTCCTCCGCGATCCAGACGCCGTCGTCGCGCCGCAGCTGCGCCGACGCCCGGCCATAACGATCGACCGGCGCCAGCCACGCCGGCCGGACCGAGCGGCCCTGCAGGAGATCGGCGAGGACCGAGCGGGCGATGGCGCGCCATTTGCCTGCGGGGATGTCGAGTGCGCTCAGCCGCACCTCCGTGCCATCGGCGAGGCTGATGGTGCGGCCGTCGAGCACGGCGGCGACCATGATCGGGGGACCGTAGTCGAGTCCGTCCGACGGCTGGGCCGCGGCGCGGCCGGCGGCGCAGAGCAGGATCAGGAGAAGCAGGGCGCGGCGCATCGGCCCAGCATAGGACAGGCGGCGCGGCTTCGGCTGCGGTCTCGTGCCGCCGGGCATCGCTTCGATCGGCTTTTTGCAATGTGCCGCCGAGACCGTAAAGTGGAGCGAGACTCAGCCCGACTGCGAGACCCATGCCGCGCGACCTGATCTTCCCGACCATCGAGCCCTTCGCCACCGGCCTGCTGCCGGTCGACGACCTGCACAGCATCTATTGGGAGCAATGCGGCAAGCCGGACGGCGTGCCGGTGGTGTTCCTGCATGGCGGCCCCGGCGCCGGCGCCTCGCCGACCCATCGCCGCTTCTTCGACCCCGGCTTCTACCGCATCGTCATCTTCGACCAGCGCGGCGCCGGCCGGTCCCGCCCCCTGGGCGAGACCCGGCAGAACACCACCGAGCACCTGGTCGGCGACATGGAGCAGTTGCGCCGGATGCTGGGCATCGAGCGCTGGCACGTCTTCGGCGGCTCCTGGGGCTCGACCCTGGCCCTGGCCTACGCCCAGGCGCATCCGCAGCGCTGCCGGTCGCTGGCCCTGCGCGGCATCTTCCTGATGCGGCCGGCGGAGATCGACTGGTTCTTCCACGGCATGGGCACCTTCTTCCCCGAGGCGCATCGCAGCTTCGTCGAGTTCCTGCCCCCGGCCGAGCGCGGCGACCTGACCCGCGCCTATCACCGGCGACTGACCGACCCCGACCCGGCGGTGCACCTGCCGGCGGCGCGGGCCTGGAGCATCTATGAGGGCTCCTGCTCCACCCTGCTGCCGAATCCGGAGATCGTGGCCTCGGCCGGCGAGGACGCGCATGCGCTGGGCCTGGCCCGGATCGAGGCGCATTATTTCCTGAACAACCTGTTCACCCCGCCGGACCGGCTGCTGCAGCAGGTCGACCGGATCCGCCACATCCCGGCGACCATCGTGCAGGGCCGCTACGACACGGTCTGCCCGATCACGACGGCCGACGAGCTGCACCGTGCCTGGCCGGAGGCGACCTATATCGTGGTGCCGGACGCCGGCCATTCGGCGATGGAACCCGGCATCCGCACCGCCCTGGTCGAGACCATGGAGCGGCTGAAGACGGTCGGCTGAGATCGTCCCTTGCCCCGTTGCGCGTGCCGTAGAATCAGGACATTGTTCCTTAGCACTTATTTCGAATTTGTCCGATTTGCGTGGCTCTTTTCCGCGGGGGGAGGCGGGCTTTGGCGATCATCAACGGCACCGAGAACAGCGATGCGCTGACCGGCACGTCGAGCGACGACCAGATCAATGGCCTGGGCGGCGACGATACGATCGGCGGCCAGGGCGGCAATGACACCCTGGATGGCGGGATCGGCAGGGACTGGCTGACCGGCGGCGACGGCAACGATGTCCTGCTGGGTGGCACCAGCAGCGACACCCTGACCGGCGGAACGGGCAACGACCGGATGGAGGGCGGCGCCGGCGACGACCAGATCACGTCCGGAGACATCTACACGCCATGGGCGGGGCCCGGCGTCAGCACCATCGATGGCGGCGACGGCCTGGACAGCTGGACCGCGGATTACAGCACGCGGACGACCGCGCTGGTCCTGACGGTCAACACCGCGCCCGGCGCGATCACCACCGCGTCCGACGGCTCCACCATCCGGAATGTCGAGCAGTTCATGATCGTCGGCAGCCAGGCCGGCGACACCCTGACCGGCGGCGATGCCGTCGACCGCTTCGACGGCGGCGGCGGCGACGACCGCTTGTCCGGCCGGATCGGCAATGATTCTCTGACCGGCGGGGACGGAAACGATGTGCTGGTCGGCGATGTCGGCCGGGATACTCTCACCGGCGGCACCGGGATCGACCAGCTCGATGGCGGCGATGGCGACGACTTCCTCTATGGCAATGATGGCGACGATACCGTGGTTGCCGGGGCCGGCAAGGATCTCGTCCAGGGTGGCACCGGAACTGACAGCCTATCGGGCGGAGACGACGACGATACCATCGACGGCAACGATGGGGCGGACCAGATCTTCGGCGGCGCCGGCAACGATCTGCTGAACGGGGGCAACGACAGCGACACCCTGCGCGGCGACCTCGGCAATGACCGGATCGCGGGCGGGTCCGGCAACGACGACATCCGCGGCGGCGACGGGGCGGACAGCCTTTCCGGCGGTTCGGGCGACAACGTGCAGTTCGGCGAATCCGGCGACGACCGCATCAGCAGCGGCGACGCCGACGGCATCGGCCGCGACCAGATCGATGGCGGCGACGGCAGCGATTCCTGGTCCGGCGACTTCCGCATGGCTACCAGGGCGGTGGTGCTGCAGATGAATCCGACGGCCGGCGGGCTGACCACGGCGTCAACCGGCCTGACTCTGCGCAACATCGAGACTGTCACCATCCAGGGCAGCCAGTTCGCCGACCTGCTGGCCGGCCTGGCCGGCAACGATCAGCTGGATGGACAGGGCGGGGACGACAGGCTCCTGGCCGGGGCCGGGAGCGACCAGCTCGACGGCGGCCTCGGCGACGACCGGCTGTGGGGCGAGGATGGCGCGGATATCCTCCGCGGCGGCGCGGGCATCGACCGGATCCTGGGCGGTGCCGGAACGGACACCCTCTATGGCGGCGACGGCACCGACGTGCTGCGCGGCGACGCCGACAACGATCTCGTCTACGGCGAGACCGGCGACGACGATCTCGGGGGCGGTGACGGCGACGACAAGCTTTACGGCGCGGCCGGAAACGACGTCCTCGGCGGCGACGGCGGGGCGGATTACCTCACCGGCGATGACGGCAACGACACCCTCAGGGGCGGCGCCGGAGACGACTTCCTGCTCGGCGGCGGCGGCAATGACATCGTCCGCGGCGACGACGGCAATGACCGGATCACCACCGGCGGGGCCACGCCGGGCCGGCACCAGGTCGATGGCGGCGTCGGCACCGACACCTGGACCCACAGCTTTGCGGGCGCGACCGCCGCGGTCCGCTTCGCCCTCAATCCGGCCGCCGGCGCGACGTCCGTGGCGACCGACGGCACTTCGGTGGCGAATGTCGAGATCGTCGATCTGACCGGCACCGCCTTCGCCGACCGCCTGTATGGCGGCAACGGCAACGACATCATCAGGGGCGGCGACGGCGACGACATCCTGAACGGGGGTGCCGGCGACGACACGCTCTCCACCGGCCAGGGCTCGAACGTCGTGTCCGCAGGGGACGGCAACGATAGCGTCATCGGCGGCAGCGGCGCCGATCAGCTCGCCGGCGACGCCGGCGACGACACGCTGGATGCCGGCGACGGCAACGATGTCGTCCTCGGCGGCCTCGGCACCGACAAGCTGCTGGGCAGGGCCGGCAACGACCGGATCTTCGGCGACGACGGCGACGATGCGGTGGAAGCCGGCGACGGCAACGATGAGATCCTTGGCGACCTCGGCAGCGACCGGGTCTATGGCGATACCGGCAACGACCGGATCTTCGGCGAAGGCGGCAACGACCAGCTCACCGGCGC
>JAEKLZ010000444.1 GCA_019508225.1 Inquilinus limosus
ACCCCGCCGATATCGACCTGGTGGTGCTGACCCACATGCATCCGGACCACGCCAACGGCCTGGTCGACCCCGCCGGCGCCGCCGTCTTCGGCAAGGCTCATCTGGCGGTGGCGGAGGCGGAATACGGCTTCTGGACCGATGATGGCATCCTGTCCCAGGCCCCTGCCGGGGTGCAGCCCTTCTTCCACATGGCCAGGGCGGCGGTGAAGCCCTATGCCGGGCCGGACCGCATCAGCCGCTTCGGCAAGGAGGCCGAGATCATCCCCGGCATCCGTGTCCTGGCCGCGCCGGGCCACACCCCCGGCCACAGCATGGTCGAGGTGACGTCCGGCACCGACCGGCTGCTGATCTGGGGCGACATCGTGCACGCCGCGTCGCTGCAATTCGCCAAGCCGGACTGGGCGATCAACTTCGACACCGACCAGCAGGCTGCGATCGCCAGCCGCAAGCGGGTGCTGGACCAGGTCGCGGCCGACCGGGTGCTGATCGCCGGGGCGCATCTGGCCTTCCCCGGCATCGGCCATGTCGGCCGGGCCGGCGAGGGCTACGAATTCGTGCCCGCCTTCTGGCAGTCCTGAGGCTTGGAGCGGGGTCAGGCCGCCCCCTCCCCCCGCGGGAGGGGGTAGGGGGAGAGGGGTCTCTCAGCTCGACCCGGCCTTGGATCGTCGGAAAGCCGGCACGAGCGGCGATCTCTGTTCACTGGCCATGCGCGCGGACGCGCGCGGGCCCCTCCCCCTGCCCCCTCCCGCAAGGGGAGGGGGAGGATAAAGGGATAGCCCCGGCGGCACCTCTTCAGAGTAGCGCCGCCGGGTCGGAATTGCGTCGTCCCGGCTGATACGCCGTCACGGCATTGGTCGCCGCCGCCCCGTGCCGCGATGATGCGCGCCGCCGGAGGGGGCCGATCCGGAAAGATGGCGAGATGGATGCGATGACGACGAAATCCGCGCGTGCCGCGCCGGTGGTGCACCCGGACGGGCTGCCGGTGCCGCGCCGCTATGGCGCGATGCTGACCATGTCGATCGCCATCGCCATGTCGGTGCTGGACATCGCCATTGCCAACACCGCCCTGCCGACCATCGCCGCCGACCTGCAGGCCAGCCCGGCCGCCTCGGTCTGGGTGGTCAACGCCTACCAGCTGGCGCTGGTGATCTCGCTGCTGCCGCTGGCGGCGCTGGGCGAGATCATCGGCTACCGCACCATCTATGTCGGCGGGCTGGTGCTGTTCACCGTCGCCTCGGTGGTCTGCGCCATGGCCTGGTCGCTGCCCAGCCTGACCGCGGCGCGGGTGCTGCAGGGCTTCGGCGCCAGCGGCATCATGAGCGTGAACGCGGCGCTGATCCGCTTCATCTACCCGACCCGGCTGCTGGGCCGCGGCATCGGCTTCAACACCCTGATCGTCGCCATCTTCTCCGCCCTCGGCCCCACGGTCGCGGCCGGCATCCTGGCCGTCGCCTCCTGGCAGTGGCTGTTCGCGATCAACCTGCCGCTCGGCGTGATCGCCCTGGTCGTGGCGCTGCCGACGCTGCCGCACACCGCCCGGTCGGGCCACCGCTTCGACGCGGTCAGCGCCCTGCTGAACGCCGGCGCCTTCGGCCTGCTGATCATCGCCATCGGCGAGGCGGCGCATGAGGCGTCGCCGCTGGAGATCGGGCTCGAGCTCGCCGCCGCCCTGGCCTTGGGCTGGCTGCTGCTGCGCCGGCAGGCGGCGCATCCGGCGCCGATGCTGCCGCTCGACCTGTTCCGGCGGCCGATCTTCGCCCTGTCGGCGGTCACTGCCGCCTGCTCCTTCGCCACCCAGGGCCTGGCCTTCGTCGCGCTGCCCTTCTACTTCCAGACCGTGCTGGGTCGCACAGCGGTCGAGACCGGCCTCTTGATGACGCCCTGGCCGCTGGTGGTGGCGGTGATGGCGCCGATCGCCGGCCGGCTGTCCGACCGCTACTCCGCCGGCAGCCTGGGCGGCATCGGCCTGGCGATCCTGTGCGCCGGCATGGTGCTGCTGGCCCTGCTGCCGCCGGACCCCAGCGTGCCGGACATCTGCTGGCGCATGGCGCTGTGCGGCTGGGGCTTCGGCTTCTTCCAGGCGCCGAACCAGAAGGCGCTGCTGGCCGCCGCGCCGCCTAGCCGCGCCGGCGGCGCCAGCGGCATCGTCGCCCAGGCCCGCCTGATGGGGCAGGCCGTCGGCGCCGCGCTGGTGGCGCTGTGCTTCAGCCTGGCCGGCGCCAAAGGCGGCCCGGTGCTGGGCCTGGCGGTCGGCGCCGGCTTCGCGGGCCTGGCCAGCATCGCCAGTTTCCTGCGCCTGATGCATGACGACCCCAGCCGCCGCCCGCAGCCGGTCGACTCGCTGGATCTGCACTGAGGTCCCGGTCCAGGGGACGCGCTCGCTTCGGTCAGCGGGGCCGGGTCAGGCGCGCCGATGGCAGGCGACGGGCGCTTCGGCCGGTGGCGACAAGGGCCAGCAGCGCCGCCGACAGCAGCGCGGCGGTGATCCAGTGGAGGTCATCCAGGGCAAGTCCCCGGGCCAGGGCGGCGCCGCCCAGCCCGGCGCCGGCCGCCGTGCCGATATAGATGACGGAATGATTGAGCGCGATCACGAGAGCGCTGCTGTCGGGCGCGAGGTCGATCAGGCGGGTCTGCTGGGGGGCGAAGGTGCCCCACCCGGTGATCGACCAGACGGCCAGCGCCGGGGCCGTCATCCACGCGGATTGCAGGCTGAACCCCATCAGCGACTGGTTGACGGCCGCGATCGCAAGGCAGGCGGCGAGGGGAATCACCGCCCCGAAGCGGTCGACGAGGCGGCCGCCGCACTGGCTGCCGATCAGCCCGCCGATCCCGTAGATGGAAAACAGGATGACGGCGACATGCGGCGCGAAGCGCTGCGACAGGATCGCGCCCAGATAGGTGTAGCTCGTCAGATTGGCTGTGTTCCAAAGCAGGCTCGGGGCGAGGGCCAGCAGCACGCTCCGCTGCCCCAACGGCGCCAGGCGGGCGGTGTAGCCGGGCACGGCCGCGACAACGGACTTCTCCCGCGGCGGGTTGGCGACCAGGGCCGCGACCGCCGCCGCCGACAGCGCCGTGATCAGCCAGAACGTCATGCGCCAGCCCAGGGCTTCCCCGATCGCGGTGCCGATAGGAACCCCGAACACGGCTGACGCCGTCAGCCCGAGCGCCACGGTGGCGATCGCCGCGCCCTTGCGATGCGGCTCCGCCTGGGACGCCGCCAGGGCATAGGCCGTCGAGGTGTAGAGCGCCGCGACCGCGCCGGCGATGACGCGCATGGCCATCAGCGTCCAATAGGTCGGCGCCGCCGCGCACAGCGCATTCGCCAGCGCGAAGATCGCCAGCGTGACGATCACGACCCGGACCTGCCTGAGCGCGGCCGTCAGCGGCACCAGCAGCGGGGCGGCGAGGGCGTAGGTCAGGGCATAGGCCGTGACCGTCTGCCCCGCCGCGTCGAGATCGGTGCCGAAATGCGCCGATATCGCCGGCAGGATGCCCGACACCACGAAGACGTCCGTGCCGATCGCGAAGGTTCCCAGGGCGAGAACCCAGATCCGAATGTCCCGTGCCTGCGCCATGCCGGAGCTCTCGTACCGCGTGATCGCGAGTGTCTAGCACCCCCTCGACGGGCAGGTCCTGCCAATCTATGCCAGTGGATCTTGCTTCAGCGGCATGATCTATCGCCACGACGCCAGCATACGGAGGAGTGTGCCAAGATGGACCTCGACCTCATCGATATCAGGATCCTGCGCGAGCTTCAGGCGGATGGGCGGCTGACCAATGTCGAGTTGGCGGACCGGGCGGGCCTGTCGCCGTCACCGTGCCTGAGGCGCGTCAAGGCGCTCGAGAATGCCGGGATTATCCGTGGCTACCATGCGGCGCTGGATCGGGAGGCGCTGGGCCTGGGCCTCACCGTCTTCGTCGGCGTCAAGGTCATGCACCGCCCCGCCGAGCAGACGCCGACCTTCTGGGAGGCCGTCCAGACCCTGCCCGAGGTCATCACCTGCCACCTGGTGTCCGGCGAGGCCGATTTCCTGCTCCAGGTCGTAGTGCCGGATCTGGCGGGGTATGAACGATTCCTGCTGGGGACGCTGCTGAAGCTGCCCGGCGTGACCGATGTGCGCAGCAATTTCGCGATCAAGGCGGTCAAGCCGGACACGCGGCTGCCGCTGGGTCACCTCCCGTCCCAGGGCCGTGGCTAACGCTCCGTCGGGAAGACGAAGGGCGGCGGCAGGCGCAGGGTCAGCGGGTCGCCGACCGACACCGTCGGCAGGTCGGGCGTGTAGCGGTCGGCCTCGATCCGGATCGGGTCGGGCGACAGCGGCGTCTCGGCCTCCACCGTCACCGTGGTGGCGCTGTGCAGCACCCGCCGGGCGGTGCCGGCGACCAGCCGGTCGCCGGCAGTGCCGGCCGGCAGCATCCGGATGGCGCGCGGCCGGATATCGGCAATGGCCTTGCTGCCGAGGGCGAGGCCGCGGGTGTCGGCCGGCAGCCGCAGCCCTGCCACCTCCACCGCATTCGTGTCCGTCACCGTGCAGGGCAGGCGGTTGACGTCGCCGAGGAAGCTGGAGACGAAGGCGGTGGCCGGGGCGTCGACCAGCGCCGCCGGGCTGCCCTGCTGCTCGATCCGCCCCTCGCGCATCACCACCACCTGGTCGGCCAGCTCCAGCGCCTCCTCCTGGTCATGGGTGACGAACAGGCTGGTCAGGCCGGTGCGGTCGTGCAGCTCGCGCAGCCACACCCGCAACTCCTTGCGCACCTTGGCGTCGAGCGCGCCGAACGGCTCGTCCAGCAGCAGCAGCTTGGGCTCGATCGCCAGCGCCCGGGCCAGGGCGACGCGCTGGCGCTGGCCGCCGGACAGCTGGCGCGGGAAGCGCCGGCCCAGGCCGGGCAGGTGCACCAGGGCCAGCAGCTCCTCGACCCGGCGCGTGATCTCCGCCTTCGCCGGGCGGGTCGCGCCCGGCCGCACCTGCAAACCGAAGGCGATGTTACCGAACACCGTCATGTGCCGGAACAGGGCGTAGTGCTGGAACACGAAGCCGATACGGCGCTGCCGCGGCGGCACCGCGGCGATGTCGCTGCCGTCGACCAGGATCTGCCCGGCATCCGCCCGCTCCAACCCCGCCACGATGCGCAAGAGCGTGGTCTTGCCCGAGCCGGAGGGGCCGAGCAGGGCGACGAAGGCGCGGTCCGGCACCTCCAGCTCGATGCCGTCGAGCGCTGCGACGGGGCCGAAGCGCTTGGTCAGGCCATGGATGGCGATCGGCATCAGCTCTCCGCGGAATCGAAGCGGTCCGACCGGAACCGCCATTCGAGCAGGGTCTTCAGCACCAGCGTCACCAGGGCCAGGCCGGCCAGCAGCGAGGC
>JAEKLZ010000445.1 GCA_019508225.1 Inquilinus limosus
TCAGCTGCTGGAAGCGCTGCAGGATCAGGGCGGCCTCGTCGCCCGGGACGCGGCCGGAGACGAGCTTCGCCACGGCGTCGAGCGCCGGCCCGGGCACGGTCTCGCGGGCCCGGGCGATCGCGGCGTCGAGGCTGAAGGTCCCGCCATCGCCGGGATAGCCGCGATAGGCCTGCAGATGCTCGATCACCGTGGCCAGCGCCTCGCGCAGATCGGCGCGGGTCAGGTCGCGGGTGTCCCAGCCGGCATAGGCCAGCCGGTCGACGGCATCGACCAGCGCCTCGAAGGGCGCGGCCAGGTTGCCTTCGATCACCGCGCGGCGGCAGCGGCGGATGGTGTCGGCCATGCTGCCCTGGTCGCCGGTGAAGCGGGCATAGGCGGCGCGGATCGGGCCGGCGGCGGCCGGATCGACCTGCAGCGCGTGGATCGCGTTGGCGACCTCGTAGCCGGTGGTGCCCTCGACCGGCCAGTCGGCGGGCAGGTCCTCGCCCTCGGCCAGGATCTTCTCGACCCAGATGATGAAGGGCACGCCGGTGGGGCGGACGGCGTCGACCGCCTGGCGTAGCCGGGCCAGGTAGCCGGCCGGGTCGGCCAGCCCGTCGATATGGTCGATGCGCAGCCCCTGGACCTGGCCGGCGGCGACGGCGGCGAGGATGCGGCCGTGGGTGGCGTCGAACACCGCCGGGTCCTCGACCCGCACCGCCACCAGGTCGTCGATGTCGAAGAAGCGGCGGTAGTTGATCTCGGCCGCGGAGACCCGCCAATGGGCCAGGCGGTAATGCTGCCGCTCCAGGATCGCGTGCAGCGCGTCCGGCCCCAGGCTCTCGTCGATCGTCTCGACCGTGCCGGGGGCGACGGGCAGGGTGTGGCCGGGGATGGCGATGACGGGGCGGCCGGTCTCCGGATCGCGGCGCAGCGTGATGTCGCCGGCGCGCAGCGCCTCGCCGTAGCGCTGGCCGAGGATCGGCAGCAGCAGCCGGCCGGGATGGGCCGGCGCCTCCCAGTCGATGTCGAACACGGCCGCATGCGCGCTGGCCCGGCCGTGCTCCAGCACGTCACGCCACCAGGGATTGCCCGGGCTGGCCGCCATGTGGTTCGGCACGATGTCGAGGATCAGGCCCAGATCATGGGCGCGCAGGGCCTCGGCGAAACGCTCGAAGCCGGCCTCGCCGCCGCGCTCCGGGTCGATCCGGGTCGGGTCGATCACGTCGTAGCCATGGCCCGAGCCGGGCCGGGCGGCCAGCAGCGGCGAGGCGTAGACATGGCTGATGCCGAGCCGGGCGAGATAGGGCAGGGCGGCGCGGGCGTTGTCCAGGGTGAAGCCGGCATGGATCTGCAGCCGGGCGGTGGCGCGGGGCGGCTGCGCGATCATGCGGCCGGCTCCAGCACCACGACGGTGCCCCAGCCTTCGACGCCGTCGGCCAGGGTTGCGACGAGGCCGGGCGTGCTCTCGAACAGGATCTCGCCGGCCGGCATCTCCCAGGCGGGACCCTTCTCCGGCCCCAGATGGGCGACGATGCGCAGCCAGCCGCCGCCATTCAGCATCCAGGCGACGTCCAGCATGTGGTCGCGGCTGCGGTCGATGCCGGGGCCGATCCGGCGCGGCGCCAGCAGCGGCACCACCCTTTGCCGTCGCAGGTCCAGCAGCCGGCGCACCAAGTCCAGCCGGCGCGCGGCCTCGTCGTCATCGGGCTGCTGCAGCACCGCGGACTCGAAGGTGGCGGGGTCGAGCGCGTCGGGCAGCGCCTCGGTCGTGCCGGCGAAAGAGGCGAAGGACGCGAACTCCTCGCGCCGGCCGCGGCGCACCGCATCGGCCAGCTCGCCCTCGAAGTCGCAGAAGAAGGGGAAGGGCTGGCGGCTGCCCCACTCCTCGCCCATGAACAGCAGCGGGATCTGCGGCGCCAGCAGCAGCACCGCGGTCATCGCCTCGACCGCCGCCGGCTCGGCCAGGGCGGTCAGCCGGTCGCCGAGGGCGCGGTTGCCGATCTGGTCGTGATTCTGCAGGAAGTTGACGAAGGCGGTCGGCGGCAGATGGGCGCTGGGCTCGCCGCGCGTGGCCTTGCGGTGCTCCGACCAGTCGCCCTGGTAGATGAAGCCTTCCGAGAGCGCCCGGCCCAGGCGCGGCACCGGAGCGTCGGCATAGTCGGCATAGTACCCGTCATCCTCACCAGTCAGCGCGACATGGGCGGCATGGTGCAGGTCGTCGTTCCACTGCGCATCATAGCGTCCCGCCGGGCCGGGGGTGCCGGCCAGGCGACGGGCCTCGTTCAGGTCGTTCTCCAGCACCAGGTGGACGTGCCGATCCGGGAATGCGGCGCGGGCGGCGTCGCCGATCTCGGTCAGGATATCGGGCCGGCTGTCGTCCCGGATGGCGTGCACCGCGTCGAGGCGCAGCCCGTCGAAGCGGAACTCCTCCAGCCAGTACAGCGCATTATGGCGGAAGAAGCCGCGCACCTGCGGCCGGCGGAAGTCGATCGCCGGGCCCCAGGGGGTCAGGCGGTCCGCATCGAAGAAGGACTTCGCATAGAGCGGCAGGTAGTTCCCGGCCGGGCCGAAATGATTGTAGACCACGTCCAGCAGCACCATCAGCCCGCGCCGATGCGCGGCGTCGACCAGGCGCTTCAGGTCGTCCGGCGTGCCGTAGATCGACGCCGGGGCGAAGGGCAGCACCCCGTCATAGCCCCAGCCGCGCGACCCCGGGAAATCGGAGACCGGCATCAGCTCGATCGCGGTGACGCCGAGCCCGGCGAGATGGTCCAGTCGGCGCTCCACCGCCGCGAAGCCGCCGGGCCGGCCGATGGCGCCGCAATGCAGCTCGTAGACGACCGCCTCGTGCCAGGGCCGGCCGCGCCACTCAGGGACCTGCCAGTCATAGGCCAGCGGATCCCAGACCACGGACGGGCCAAAGGGGCCGCCCGCCTGAGCGCGCGAGGCCGGGTCCGGCACCGCGGTGCCATCGGCCAGGCGGAAGCGGTAGGGCGTGCCCGCCGGCAGGCCCGGCATGGTCAGCCCGAACCAGCCCTCGTCCAGCCGCTCCAGCGGCAGGGACGAGGCATCCTGTCCGAGCAGCAGGGTCACGGCGTCGGCATCGGGGGCCCAGAGCCGGAAGCGGGTGCCGCCATCCGGCTGCATCTCCGCCCCGAAGGGCATGGTGTGGACCGCGCGCTCGGGTTGCGGCGGGACGACGGCGCGGGCAATAGTCGTCGGGGTCATCGCCGGATCTCCACCCGCAAAACCGGAAACCGCTCAGCGCCGCCGTTTCGTCGCGCCATCGGGGTCCAGCTCCTCCGCCCCTTCCGGCACGCTTCCCGTGCCCTGGCATTCCTCGTCCAGGATCTCCGCCTCGGCCTGGGTCCAATGCTGCTGTTGGCCGCCTTCCGGACAGCCGAGCGCCTCCCAGATCTCATAGGCACGATGCCGGATCCGCTGCTCGCGATCGTCGCTCATCCACCACTCCGATTTCAGTATTTGATGCCATTATGACCTATCCGTCCCGGTCCGCACCGCAATTCGGGGCAACAAATGTTAAGGTTTCGTAAATTGAAATCTTCTTTCTCTGATCCGCTTCTACGGATATGACGCGAGCTCATCGCGGGGATTATTGTCAGGCAAAAGAAACCGCTCCGCATCGGGCCAAAGGATTTCTTCCTGGTCCGGCGGGGCGCACCGAGGCGGCTGCGCCTCGCCGGATCTCAACTCGGGAAAAAACCGTCCACGGCGAGGTCGGCTCCGCGTCACGGTCTTATCCGCTTCAATAGGTTCGGTGCGGTTCGGTTCCGGGCCGGTCGGAGATTCTTTCCGGGCGCCGGAAGGGGTGGGAAAAGAGTCTTTCCACGATCGTAACGACCGCCGCATAATCGTTACAGAAGATGCCGGCTTGACGGGCGGAGACGGGAATTGGTAACGTTCCCACACCCTGCCCGGAGAGGCGGGAAGACGTTATCGCCAGGGAGAGGCCTTTGAACGGCAAGCGCCAGCCCACCATCATCGATGTCGCCCGCCTGTCCGGCGTGTCGAAGACCACGGTGGCGCGCGTGCTGTCCGGGGTCGGGGCGGTGCATGCCGAGACCCGCCGGCGGGTGGAGGAGGCGGTCCGCGACTCCGGCTATGAGCGCAACCACTTGGCCTTCGGCCTGCGCACCGGCCGCAGCCGCATGATGGGCCTGGTCATTCCCGACATCTCCAACCCGTTCTGGGCCGACCTCGCGCGCGGCGCCCAGGACCAGGCCGAGGCCGAGAAGCGGTCGCTGCTGATCTTCAGCTCCGACTGGGATGTGGAGCGGGAGCGCCGGCATCTGCAGGCGCTGCGCCAGGCCCGGGTCGACGGCATCATCCTCAATCCGGCGACCGACGACCGCGGCCTGCTGCGCCAGACCGAGGCGCCGGTGGTGGTGATCGGCTCCTCCGGCGAGCGCTTCCCCGAATTCTCCAGCGTGCGCAGCGACGTCGCCCAGGGCGTGCGCCTGGCGCTCGACTACCTGATCGCCGCCGGGCACCGCCATATCGGCCTGATCAACGGCCGCGACCGGCGGGTCGCCCGCACCCGCTTTGTCACCGAGGCGCAGGCGCATTGGCAGCGCCACGGCTTCGACCCCGCATCCCTGCTGATGGACGAGGGCGACTACACCGCCGACTCCGGCCTGGCGGCGACCCGCCGTCTGATCGAGCGCGAGGGCCGGCGGATGACCGCGGTCTTCGCCGCCAACGACCTGATGGCGGTCGGGGCCATCCTGGCGGCCCGCACCGCCGGCCTGGCCTGCCCGCGCGACATCTCGATCATGGGCATGGACGGGGTCGAGGCCGGGGGCTTCACCGATCCCGGCCTGACCACGGTCGACAAGCCGCGCTACGACATGGGCGTCCACGCGATGCGCCTGCTGCAGGCCAGGATCGACGGCGGGGCCGAGATCGAGCACACGGTGCTGCCATGTCGGGTGGTCGAGCGCGCCTCGGTCGCCGCGCCGCCTCCAGCCTTGCGGACCGTCCGGAAGAAGAGCGCCTGACATGACCGGCCTCGACCACAGCCCCTCCGGCCTGACGCAGCCTCTGGTTGGGAACGTTCCCAAAGCGGCTCGCCAGTCCAGCTTCCGGCGGGTCTGGCGCTGGCGCGGCTACTACCTGATGCTGCTGCCGGGCCTGTTGTACTTCGTGGTCTTCCACTACCTGCCGATGTGGCAGGCCAAGCTGGCCTTCCAGGACTATCGCATCATCGGGCCCAGCCTGTGGGTCGGGCTGAAGCATTTCCGGGCGCTGTTCGAGAGTCCGGTGTTCTACCAGGTGCTGTGGAACACGGTGCTGATCAGCGCCATGAAGCTGGTCATCCTGTTCCCGGTGCCGGTGATCGTGGCGCTGCTGG
>JAEKLZ010000446.1 GCA_019508225.1 Inquilinus limosus
GTGGCGGAGGCGGCGGCGGCGGCCGACGACCTGATCGTGCTGGACGACGTCGACCTGCTGGTCGGCATGCATCCGAGCGACATGCGCGAGGCGGTGACCACGGCGGTGCGCGGCCGCCGCCCCTATCTCTACACCCCGCAATATGAGGGCGGCCGGATCGAGGCCGGCGTGACCGCGACCGGCGTCACCGCCGCCGAGCTGCTGCGGCCCGGCCTGCACTGGTTGTCGGAGCGGCGCGACGCCCGGCGCTTCTTCATCGTCGGCAACGACTATGTCTGGCCACAGGTGTCGAGCGCCGTCGCCCGCGCGCTGATCCGCGACGGCGGCGGCACGCTGGTCGGGCAGAGCTTTCTGCCCTACGGCGCGCGGGACTACGACCCGATCTTCGCGGCGATCCGGCGGACCCGGGCCGATGTCGTGATCCTGCTGCTGCTGGGCCAGGAGGCGATCGCCTTCAACCGCGAATTCGCCGAGGCCGGGCTGGACCGCCGCCATCTCCGCTTCGCGCTGGCGACCGACGAGACCGTGCTGTATGGCATCGGCGCCGAAGCCTCGGCCGGCCTCCACATCACCGCGACCTATCTGGCGACGCTGCGCTCGGCCGGCAATGACGGCTTCCTCGAACGCTATCACGGCAGCTTCGGGGACCAGGCGCCGACCCCGAATTCCTTCTGCCAGTCCTGCTACGACGCCCTGCACGCTTTGGCCGGACGGCCGCGGCCGGCCCCCCGCCGCGCTGTGCACCTGGCCGAGGCCGACGGGCTCGACTTCCGCGTGATCGCCAGCTTCTGAGTCGGCCGATAAATCTATTGCAATAGCAATAATTGCCGTTTCATATATCTCCAATCCAAAAATGAACGGCAGGAGAGGCGGCACATGCGGATCTCGCGGCGCGACGTTCTGAAGACCACGGCCCTGTCGGCGGCCGGCCTGCTGGCCAGCCCGGCGATCCTGCGGCACGGTGCCCTCGGCGCCGACGACCCGATCCTGGTCGGCAGCCTGCACGACCAGTCCGGCCCGCTTGCGGCCACCGGCGTGCCGATGGTCGCCAGCCTGCAGCTGGCGATCGAGGAGGCGAACGCCGCCGGCGGCCTGCTGGGCCGGCCGCTGAAGCTGGTGCATTACGACACCCAGTCGACGATCCAGATGTACAGCCAGTACGCCCAGCAGCTCGCGCTCAAGGACAAGGTCGCGATCGTGCATGGCGGCATCACCTCGGCCTCGCGCGAGGCGATCCGGCCGATCTTCGACCGGTTCAAGGTGCTGTACTTCTACAACACGCTTTATGAGGGCGGCGTCTGCGACCGCAACATCTTCTGCACCGGCACCACCCCGGCCCAGACGGTGGAGAAGCTGGTCCCCTCGGCGATGAAGAGCTGGGGCAAGAAGGCCTATATCATCGCCGCCGACTACAACTACGGCCAGATCACCGCCAAGTGGATGACCAAATACGTCCGCGACAATGGCGGCGAGATCCTGTCGACCGACTTCTTCCCGCTGGACGTGACCAATTTCGGCCCGACGATCAGCAAGATCCAGGCCGCCAAGCCGGACATCATCCTGTCGGCCCTGGTCGGCGGCAACCACACCGCCTTCTACCGGCAATGGGCCGCGGCCGGGATGAAGCAGGAGATCCCGATCGCCTCGACCACCTTCGGCCTGGTCAACGAGCAGACCACGCTGGACGCGCAGGAGAGCGACGGCGTCCTCGCCGCCTACGGCTATTTCGAGGAGCTGACGACCCCGGCCAGCGCCACCTACGTCAAGAAGCTGAAGGACAAGTTCGGCGCCGACATCCCCTATATCTCCGAGATTGCCGCCGCGACCTATGAGGGCTTCTACCTGTGGCTCGAAGGCGCGAAGAAGGCCGGCTCGCTCGACCGCATGAGGGTGACCGAGGCGCTGGAGAGCGGCATCAGCTTCGACGGGCCGACCGGCAAGGTCGTGCTCGACCACGCCACCCATCACGCCACGCGCAATGCCTATCTCGGCAGCGTCAAGGACCGGCACTTCTCGGTGGTCGAGACCTTCGAGCAGCAGCCGCCCGCCGACACCGCCGCGGTCTGCAACCTGATCGACAAGCCGACCGACAACCAGCAATACGTGATCAAGGTCTGAGCGGGCCGGACCGATGGATCTCGCCGCCATACTCGCGCTCGACGTCCTGAACGGCGTCGCGTCCCTGATCCTGCTGTGCACCGGCCTTGCGGTCATCTTCGGGATGATGCGGATCATCAACCTCGCCCATGGCGAGTTCCTGATGCTCGGCGCCTACGCCACCGTGGTCTCGACCAATGCCGGGGTGAATGTCTGGGCGGCGATGCTGGTGGTGGCGCCGCTGTTCGTCGGCGCGGTCAGCCTGGTGGTGGAGCGCTGCCTGATCCGCTTCCTGTACGGCCGGCTGGTCGACACCATGCTGGCCACCTGGGGCCTCAGCCTGTTCATCGTCGGGCTGGTGACGACGATCTACGGCAACACCATCCAGGGCGTGCCGACGCCGCTGGGCGGCTTCTCGATCGGCGCCTATCGCTCCAGCCTGTACACCCTGTTCCTGGTGGCGATGGCGGTGCTGCTGCTGGCGGCGGTCTGGGCGGTGCTGCGCTACACCCGGCTCGGGCTGATCGCGCGGGCGACGATGCAGAACCCGAACATGGCGGCCGCCCTCGGCGTCAGCCCGAACCGGGTCTACATGGTCACCTTCGCCGTCGGCGCCGCCATCACCGGCCTGGCCGGCGGGCTGTTGGCGCCCGTCTCCGGCGTGGTGCCGACGATGGGGGCGGCTTATGTCGCCAAGGCTTTCATCACCGTGGTCGGCGGCGGCTCGGCGATCCTGGCCGGCACCGCCTCGGCGGCCGGGCTGTTCGGCTTCATCAACCAGATGGCGGCCTATCTGACCACGCCGGTGTTCGGCGAGGTGACGCTGTTCGTCTCGGCCATCATCCTGATCCGGGTGCTGCCCCAGGGCATCTCCGGCCGCTTCTTCGGGCGCAGCCTATGACCTCGCACCATCTCGCCAAGCTGGCGCAGGCGGCGGCGCTGGCCGCGGCAATCGCCGCCGTCGTGGTGATGCCGCAGGAGGTCGAGATCTTCGACCTGATGCAGTACACGCTGTTCGCGGCGATGGGCATCCTGGCCCTCAGCCTCGGCTTCATCTGGGGCTTCGGCGGCATCCTGTCCTTCGGCCAGACCGCCTTCTTCGGCCTCGGCGCCTATGCCTATGCCGTCGCCGCGATCAATTTCGGCGACAGCACCGGCGCCGTGGTCCTGGCGGTGCTGGTGCCGGCGGGGTTCGCCCTGGTGCTCGGCTACTTTATGTTCTACGGCCGGATCAGCGACGTCTATCTCGGCGTGATCACGCTGACGGTGACGCTGATCCTGTTCAACCTGATCAACTCCACCGCCGGCGACGAGTACCGCATCGGCACGGCGGCGCTGGGCGGCTTCAACGGCATGCCGTCGATCCCCGGCCTGAACGCGCCGGGCAATCCGGACTACCTGCTCGACCCGGAGGAGCTGTGGTTCGTCACCGGCGGCGCCCTGATCCTGGTCTATGTCCTGCTGCGGCTGCTGCTGGCCAGCCGGTTCGGCCGGGTGGCGGTGGCGATCCGCGAGAACGAGACCCGGGCCGCCCTGCTGGGCTACGACCCGCGCCTGACCAAGCTCGCGGTGTTCGTCGTGGGCGGCGGCGTCGCCGGGCTGGCGGGCTGCCTCTACGCCAATTGGGGCGCCTTCGTCAGCCCGACGATCTTCAGCCTCGCTTTGTCGGCCGAGATCATCATCTGGGTCACGGTCGGCGGCCTGGGCACCCTGATCGGGCCGGTGATCGGCTGCGTCCTGATCCAGTACCTGGTGGCGCAGATCGGCACGCAGCAGACGTTCAATGCCAACCTGGTGCTGGGCGTCATCCTGATCGCCTTCGTGCTGCTGCTGCGCCGCGGGCTGGTGCCGACGGTGCAGGATCTCTGGGGCCGCCTGGTCGGCCTGGTCCGCCGGCGCGCCGGCCGGACCGCCGACAATATCGGCGCGCTGAAGGAGGCCGAGTGAGATGGCGACGCCGGTCCCCCTGCTCGAGACCAAGGCCCTGACCATGCGCTTCGGCGGGGTGACCGCGGTCAGCGAGGTCGACTTCACTTTGCGCGAGGCCGAGCTGCGCTGCCTGATCGGGCCGAACGGCGCCGGCAAGAGCACCTTCTTCAAGATGCTGACCGGCCAACTGGCCCCCAGCGCCGGCACGATCATGTTCCGCGGCCGGCCGGTCGCCGGCGCCAGCCCGCACCAGATCGCCCGGCTCGGCGTCGGCATCAAGACCCAGGTGCCGAATGTGTTCAACGGCCTGTCGGTGCGCGAGAACATCTGGCTCGGCGCCCGGCGCACCCACACGCCGCTGCGCACGGCGGCGGTGGTGGACGAGGTGCTGGAGAAGATCCGCCTGACCGCGAAGGCCGGGACCATGGTCGGCCAGCTGTCGCACGGCCAGCGCCAATGGGTCGAGATCGGCACGGTGATCGCGGCCGATCCGGAGCTGATCCTGCTGGACGAGCCGGCCGCCGGCATGACCCATGACGAGGTGCTGCGCACCGCCGAGCTGATCGGCGAGATCAACCAGTCCCGCGCGCTGGTGGTGGTCGAGCACGACATGCAATTCATCCGAATGATTGCGCGGACTGTCACCGTGTTCCACCAGGGCCGCGTGCTGATGGAGGACACGGTCGACGCGGTGCTGCGCGACGGCCGGGTGCGCGACGTCTATCTCGGCAAGAAGGTCGCGGCGTGATGCTGAGGGTTCAGGGCCTGCATGGCGGCTACGGCCGCATCCCGATCCTGGCGGGGGTCAGCCTCGCGGTCGAGGCCGGGGAGTCGGTCGGCATCCTCGGCCATAACGGCATGGGCAAGACCACGCTGATGCGCACCCTGATGGGCTACCTGCCCGCCACCGCGGGGACGGTCAGCTTCGAGGGAAGCGACATCACCAAGGCGCCGACCGCCGACCGCGCCAAGGCCGGTATGGGCTTCGTGCCGCAGGGCCGCGAGATCTTTCCGAACCTGTCGGTGCTGGAGAATCTGCGCATGGGCATGGCCGCCGCCCGCGAGGACCGCACCGTGATCGACGAGGTGCTGGCCGAGTTCCCGCGGCTGCAGCGCCTGCTCGACCGGCGCGGCGGCGCCCTGTCGGGCGGCGAGCAGCAGCTGCTGGCCCTGGCGCGCTGCCTGTGCATGCGGCCGAAGCTGCTGCTGCTGGACGAGCCGACCGAGGGCATCCAGCCCTCGATCATCGAGGAGATCGTGGAGACGCTGGACGGGCTGCGGGCCCGCCGCGGCCTGACCCTCAGAAGGGCCGGATCACCGGCAGCCTGGCACCCGAGCAGTTCCGCGACCCCGAGTTGATCGCCGAGTTCGTCGGCATGGCGTAGCCGCCCGGCCGCCACCGCCGCATCACCGTTCCATCCACGCCCGACAAGGGAGAGCAGCAATGGCCGTCACCCGTCCGTCCGTTCCGCAGCTGGTCGACATCGCCGCCGGCCTCGGCATGCATCTGACCGCCGAGCAGGCGGCGGAGTACCTGTCGCTGATGGCCGGCAGCTTCGCCGCCTATGACGTCGTCGACGCGCTGCCGGACGAGGTGCCGGCGGTGAAGTATCCGCGCACGCCCGGCTATCGCCCGGGCCCGGCCGAGAACCCGCTCAACGCCTGGTACTGGAAGAGCGAGGTGAAGGGCGCCGCGGGTGGCAAGCTGGCCAGCAAGACAGTGGCGCTGAAGGACAATGTCTGCCTGGCCGGCGTGCCGATGATGAACGGCGCCTCGACGCTCGAGGGCTATGTCCCCAACATCGACGCCACCATCGTCACCCGTATGCTCGATGCCGGCGCCACCATCCTGGGCAAGGCGGTGTGCGAATATTTCTGCCTGTCCGGCGGCAGCCACACCTCCGAACCCGGCCCGGTGCACAACCCGCGCAAGCGCGGCTATTCCGCCGGCGGCTCCTCCTCCGGCAGCGGTGCGCTGGTCGCGGCCGGCGAGGTCGACATGGCGATCGGCGGCGACCAGGGCGGGTCGATCCGCATGCCCGCATCCTTCTGCGGCATCTACGGCATGAAGCCGACCCACGGCCTGGTGCCCTATACCGGCGTGATGCCGATCGAATCCACCATCGACCACACCGGGCCGATGACGGCGACGGTGGCCGACAACGCCCTGCTGCTGGAGGTGCTGGCCGGCCCCGACGGGCTGGACCCGCGGCAGTACGCGCCCAAGGTCACCTCCTACACCGATGAGCTCGACCGCGGCGTGAAGGGGATGAAGATCGCCGTCGTCACCGAGGGCTTTGCCGGCGCCAATCTGGAAGCGGATGTGAAGGAGAAGGTGCTGGCGGGGGCGGAGCGGTACCGCTCGCTGGGCGCCGAGATCGCCGAGGTCTCGATCCCCGAGCATCTGGTTGCCGCCTCGATCTGGACGCCGATCGCGCTGGAAGGCCTGCAGTGGCAGATGATGCTGGGCAACGGCATGGGGATGAACTGGAAGGGCCTCTACAATGTCGGCCTGATCGACGCCCATGCGGCCTGGCGGGAGCGGGCCGACGACCTGTCAGAGAGCCTCAAGATCTCGATGCTCACCGCCCAGTACTTCATCAGCCACTATCGCGGCCGCTACTACGCCAAGGCGCAGAACCAGGCCCGCCGGATCAAGGCGGCCTATGACGCCGCCTTCGCCGATTACGATTTGCTGCTGATGCCGACCCTGCCGATCAAGGCGACGCCGCTGCCGGAGCCGGGCGCGTCGATCACCGAGATCGTCACCCGGGCCTTCGAGATGATCGGCAACACCTCGCAGTTCGAGGATGGCTCGGCGTCCGGAGTCGCACGCTTGGATCAGGCGATCCGTTCATGTGGCGGGTGCGCCTGATCGGCGACCAGACCGGAACCGCAGATCCGCCTCAACCCCGCAGCAGCGGCAGCGGCTGGTCGCCCTGCCGCCTGATCTCGGACAAATACGGCGTGTCGGACAGCACGAAACGGGTGATGCCCGGGCCATTTCGCGGTCGAGCAGTTGGCGCGGATTGCACAAGGCGACATCGCGCTCGCCGGCCCGGTCGCGGAAATGCCCAAGAACAAGATGGCGTCATAGGGCCCCGGCCGGAAAAATGCCCGAGACCGGACGTCGGATGCCGGATCTTCGATCCCCCGCGATGATTGGAGTCCCCGGCTGATCTCCGCCAACGCATCGCCAAGTTATTGCGCCGTCCCAGCGATCCGCCACGGCACCGGCCGCAGCATCTCCACCATGACCTCGAGGAATCGGCACGAGCCGGCCGGCCCGCAGGTCCCCGGCGACATCCCATTCCGAGCGCAGGATGATCCCGAGGCCGGCCAGCCCCCATTGCCGGACCACCCCGCCGTCGTTGCTGTTGAGGACCGGGCGGATGCGGACCGTGGCCCGCCGGCCGCCCGCATCGGTGAAGCTCCACAGCGTGACATCGGCCCGGTCCTCGCGGATCACCGCGCAGTCATGGTCCGGCAGGTCTTCCGGCCGCTCGGGCAGGCCGCGCCTCGCCAGGTAGGACGGCGCCGCGCACAGCAGGCGGCGGTTCGGCGCCAGGCGCCGCAGGGTCAGGGACGAATCCGCGAGCGGCCCGACCTGGACCAGCACGTCGCAGCTGCCGGCCGAGAGGCTGCCGGCGGGATCCTCGAACAGGGTCAGCGTCAGCTCGAGCTCTGGATGCTCCGCCTTCAGCGCCGCCATGGCCGGGGCGACATAGGCCCGCCCGAAGCCGAACGGGGCGGCCACGCGCAGATGCCCCAGCACGGCCTGCCGCCGGTCGGCGATGCTCTCCAGGATCGCGGTCATCTCACCCAGCACCCGCGCACCGCGCTCGGCCAGCAGGACGCCCTCGGCCGTGAGCTGCAGCCCCCGGCCCGAGCGCTCGGCCAGCCGCACCTTCAAGCGCTCCTCCAGCTGCCGCAACCGTTGCGTGACGGCCGGCGGGGTGACGTCGAGCGCGCGGGCGGCGGCGGCGAGCGATGGAGAGGCTGCCACCACCGCGAAGAACTGGAGATCCTGTGACGTAATCATTAATCTCAACCTTAATTCCATATGCGGCTCCAGTAAATTGCAGCTGCGGTGAGTTCGGCTTAATCCTTGAGCACCCTCCCTCGGAGCCCCGCCGATGTCCGCCGCCGCCCCCCTGCTTGCCCTCCCGACGCCGGGACTCGTGCTCGATGAGAGGCGGATGCTCCGCAACATCGAGCGCCTTCGCGGCCGGATGCGGCCCCTGAACGTGGCGCTGCGCCCGCATCTCAAGACGGCAAAATCGATCGAGGTGGCGCGGCGCGTGCTGACCGGCGGCGACGGTCCGGCCACCGTCTCGACCCTGAAGGAGGCCGAGGTCTTCGCCGCGGCGGGCATCCGTGACATCCTCTACGCGGTCGGCATCGACCCGCGGAAGCTCGACCGGGTCCTCGCCATCCGCGCACAAGACTGCGACCTGTCGATCATCCTCGATTCCCCCATGCAGGCGACGGCCGTGGCGGAGGCCTCGCGCCGGGCCGGCGACCGGATCCCGGTCCTGGTCGAGGTCGATTGCGACGGCCATCGCGGCGGACTCAGGCCCGACGACCCGGCCCTCGTGGCCGTCGGGCGCCTCCTGCACGAGGGCGGCGCCGCACTGCGGGGGGTGATCACCCATGCCGGAGAAAGCTACGGCGTGTCCGGCGCCGAGGCCCATGCTGCCTTCGCCGAGCGCGAGCGGTCCGCCGCCGTGGCCGCGGCCGAGGTCCTGCGGACGGCCGGGCTGCCCTGCCCTGTCGTCAGCGTCGGCTCGACCCCGACCGCGCACGCCGCCCGCGACCTGTCGGGCGTCACCGAGATGCGCGCCGGCGTCTATGTCTTCTTCGATCTGGTCATGGCCGGCATCGGCGTGTGCTCGACCGACGACATCGCGCTGTCGGTGCTGACCAGCGTCATCGGGCAGAACCGCAAGCGCGGCTGCCTGTTCATCGACGCCGGCTGGATGGCGCTGTCGCGCGACCGCGGCACGATGGCCCAGGCCATCGACCAGGGCTACGGGCTGGTCTGCGACCTCGAGGGGACCGTCCTCGCCGACCTGATCGTTTCCGGCACGAATCAGGAGCACGGCATCGTAACGCTCCGCCCCGGCAGCCGCGGCGTGCTGCCCGACCTGCCAGTCGGCACCCGCCTGCGCATCCTGCCGAACCATGCCTGCGCCACCGCGGCGCAGTTCGACGGCTACGAGGTGCTGCCGGCCGACGGGTCGGCGGGACCCATGCATTGGCCGCGCTTCGGCGGCTGGTAGACCACAGGGAGGACCGAGATGCTGTTCATCGCCGAAGCCGAATCCGCCGCGCTGGCCACGCATGAGATGGCCTATGCCGCCGTCCGGGAGGCACTGATCGCCGCCTGCGAGGACAGCGCCGCATCCTTCCCGGTGGTGCATGGGCACGGGTCCCGGCGCGAGAACCGCTTCACCATCAAGGCCGCCGCCACGGCCGACGTGGCGGGACTCAAAGTCGGCTCCTTCTGGCCCGGCAATCCGGCGATCGGCCTGCCGCGCCACAACTCGCTGATCCTGCTGTTCGACCAGGAGAAGGGCCGGATCGGCGTGGCGATCGAGGCCGGCACGCTCAACGCCTATCGCACCGCCGCCGCCGATGCCGTCGCCGCGGATGCGCTGGCGCGGCCCGATGCCGCCACCCTCGCCATCTTCGGCGCCGGCCACCAGGCGCGGTATGAATGCGCGGCCGTGGCGCGCATCCGGCCGATCCGCCGCGTGCTGGTGGTGGCGCGGAACCCGCAGCAGGGCGCCGCGATGGCGGCCGAGCTGCGCGATCAGGGCCTCGCCGCGGAGACAGCCGCCGCCGAGGCCGCCTGCGCCGCCGCCGACATCATTGTCGCCGCCACCTCGGCGACGGCGCCGCTGTTCGAGGCGGGCTGGGTCCGCCCGGGCACGCATGTCGCCAGCATGGGCTCCGACGCCCGCGGCAAGCAGGAGTTGCCGCCGCAACTGCTGGGTGAGGCCAGCCTGTTTTGCGACCTGCCGGGCCAGTCCCGCGCCATCGGCGAGTTCCAGCACGCGCCGCCGGATAGGGCGCTGGTCGCGATCGGCGATGTGCTCTCGGGGCGCCATCCCGGCCGCCGCGCGACGGAGGAGATCACCATCTTCGACAGCTCGGGACTGTCGATCCAGGATCTCTACATCGGCATGCATCTCCTCACGCGACGCGACGGAGCGGCGACGATCTGAGCTGCAGACGACTTGCGGAAGAGATAGGGACGGCGGATGCCGTGCCGCAGCCGCAGGCTGCCGGCCGCTTCAGGTCGGCAGCAGCGGGGTGACGCGTTCCCGGATTGCTGCCACCGCCGCCTGTGGCGGCTTGTGGCCGAGCACGGCGAGCTGCACCTCCTCCAGGAAGGTCGCCTGGGCCCGCACCGCCTCGGGAAAGGCCGGGAAGGCCGGCCGCGCCTTGGCCAGGGCGGCGGATTCGATCTTCGCCAGCGGCTGGCTGGCGGCGAAGTCCGCATCGGCATAGGTCGAGACGCGGACCGGGCCGTTGCCGTTGCGCGCCGCCCCCAGCGTCACCGCCTTGCTGGAGACGGCCTTGATGAAGCTCCAGGAAAGATCCTTGTCGGCCGAGTTGGCCGGGATCGCCATGGCCCAGGATTCCACCACCGCCGCCATGCCGGTGCCGGCGGGCAGCGTCGTCGAGCCTGGAAACGCCACCGCCTTGATCTTGCCGGGGACTGAGGACTGCTCAGGGTTGTTGAGCTGGGCGAAGCGGGCGAAGGGCAGCACGCCGAAGGCGGCCCTGCCCTGCTGCAGCCAGGTCACCATGTCGTCGTTGCGGGTGTTGGCGTAGCTGCGTGGCAGCGCGCCGGCCTGGAACAGGTCGGCCAGCACCGCCAGCCCCTTCTCCATCGCCTCCGGGTTCGGCAGGACCTTGAAATCGGCACTGATGAAGTCGCCGCCGAAGGCCCGCGCGAACATCACCGGGAAGACCGCGAGATCGCTGGCCAGGATCATCCCGACCACCCGCGTGCCAGCCTCCGAGGTAAAGGTCAGCTTCTTCGCCTGCTCGACCAATTCCTCCAACGTCGCCGGCGGGGCGCTGAAACCCGCCTCCTGCAGCAGCGCCTCGTTGTAGAACAGGGCCTGGGTGGCGTGCCGGACCGGAATGCCGACCAGCTTCCCGTTGACGGTCATGGCGCGCCGCAGCCCGGGGGCGATGTCGTCGATATCCTCGACCGGGTCCGACGCCTGGTATGTGTCGAGCGGTTCGAACAGCCCGGCGATCTGGGGCGTCATCCGGTTGTCGATGACATAGCCGACATTGAAGCCGGTCTGGCCGAGGCTGGCCTCGCGGAACAGCCGGTCCTGCAGCGGATTGCTGTCGAGAGTGGTCCAGGAGATCTCTGCCCCCGAGGCTTGGCGCCACGGCGCGATGACATCGCCGGCCGCGCCCTTGGTCAGCACGTTCTGATGCACCAGATGCGACAGCACGTTCAGCGTCTTCGATTGCGCCAGGGCCGTGCGGCCCAGCGCCATCGCGGTGGCACCGGCCACGGTGCCGGCCAGCAGGTCGCGCCTCGTCAGATGCGTGGTCATGGTTGTCCTCCCTGTTTGATTCTTGGTCATCCCTTGGTCGCGCCGGCGGTCAGCCCGGCGACGAGGAAGCGGTTCATGGCGACGACGAAGGCCAAGACCGGCAGCAGCTGGATCGTGGCCGCGGCGAACAGCACGCCCCAGTCGACGCCATCGACCGAGCTGATCATCTCGGACAGCACGAAGGGCGCGGTCTTGGCCCTGGTCGCGGTGAAGATGAAGGCGAACAGGAACTCGTTCCAGGCGAACACGACGACGAAGACGGCGACCGCCAGCATCCCCGGCGCCGCCAGCGGCAGCACGATCCGGCGCAGCACGGTCAGGCGCCCGGCGCCGTCGATGGTCGCCGCCTCATCCAGCTCGCGCGGGACCTGGTCGATGAAGGTGCGCATCAGGATCGTGCCCAGCGACACGAAGAAGCTGGTGTACAGCAGGATCAGGACGAGGTGGGTGTCGTTCAGCCCGAGCAGGTTGACGATCGGGAACAGCGGCAGCGTGACCACGATTGGCGGGATCAGGCGCACGCCGATCAGCAGATAGACCGAGCCGGAGAGGAGCCGGCCGCGGTGCCG
>JAEKLZ010000447.1 GCA_019508225.1 Inquilinus limosus
GTCCACCGCAAAGTGAGCAACGAGCCACCCAACGCCCCCGCTACGAGTCCCCCGATCGCAGACCAAACTTCGGACGCATATGCTGTCAACACAGCCCACCCCATTGAAATTTCATTTGCACCTCCGTTGCGAGGCTAATTGCGTGATCATAAAGCAATCGATGTGCCCGCAAAATAGACAATATCCAAACCATTGCGTTAACCATTTTGAAGCTGCAATTCGATCTATCCAAGGATCTAGATGCGTAAGCTGGCTCGTATATCACCCCTCCAACCAGGTCTCCGCCCAGGACGACGTTGCCCATCTCGGATTGGTCGCGATGTTGTGCAGCCGGCGGCTGGCGACGGTGATGAAGGTGAATTCCGCCGCCACGATCAGCGGCAGCTGGTCGGCGGCGCGCTGCTGGAACTGCTGGTACAGGGCGATGCGCTGGCCGCGGTCCAGCTCCACCGCCGCGCGGTCGATCAGGTCGTTCATCGCCGGGTCGTCATAGCCGTACTGGTTCGAGAACGGCACGCCGTCCGGCAGTCCGCCGCGGTACAGGATGGTGGTCGAGATCGCCGGGTCGTTGCGGTAGACCGGCGAGCCGATCGCCAGGTCGAAGGCGTGGTCGGTGTAGACCGCCTTGGTGTGGCCGGCCGAATCATTGGTCACCAGCGTCGCGTCGATGCCGACCGTGCGCAGCGCCTGGCGCAGATAGTCGCCCATCTGGCGGGTCTGCTCGAACCACGGCGCCGGCAGCAGGCGCAGGGCGAAGCGGGTGCCGTCCTGGCCGCGCGGATAGCCGGCCTCGTCCAGCAGCGCCTCGGCCTGCTTCGGGTCGAAGGCGTAGGCCGGCACGTCCGGCGTGTAGAACGGCACGCCCGTCTTCGGCACCGGGCCGGTGGCGGCCGCCGCCGTGCCGCGGAAGATGGTGTCGACCACATATCCCTGGTCGATGGCATGGGCGATGGCGCGGCGCACGCGGACGTCCTGCAGCTCCTTCCGCCGGTGGTTGATCTCGACCGTCAGCTGGTAGGTGATGCCCTCATAGCCCTTGCGCACCACCGCGAGGTCCGGCAGGGCCTTCAGCCGGTCCAGCTCCTCCAGCGGCACGGCGGAGAAGGCGGAGAGCTGGATCTCCCCCGCCTCATGCGCCGCGGCGATGGCGCCGCGGTCCGGCAGCACGCGGTAGACGATGCGGTCGAGATGCGGCAGGCCCGGGGCCCAGTAGCCGGGGTTCCGCTCCAGCAGGTAGTATTCGCCCGGCTTGTGCTCGGCGTAGCGGAACGGGCCGGTGCCGACCAGCTGCTCGTTGTGCGGGTTGCTGTCGACGTCCGTGCCCTCGTAGAGGTGCTTCGGCACCACGGCGGTGATGGCCGGCAGCGCGTTCTCGACCAGCTGCAGCGGGATCGGCGCGGCGAAGCGGAGCACCGCGGTGCGGTCGTCCGGCGTGTCCACCGCCTGGAGGTCCTTGAACAGCACCCGGCCGAGATTCTGCCGCTTGCGCCACAGCTCCAGCGCCGAGAAGGCGACGTCGGCCGAGGTGAAGGGCCGGCCGTCATGCCAGGTGACGCCGTCGCGCAGGGTGAAGGTGACCGATTTGCCGTCGGCGCTGCCCTGCCAGGCGGTGGCCAGCACCGGCGTCAGCTTGCCGTCATAGGCCATCTCGGCCAGCGGCTCGATCACCTTGCTGGCGACGTAGAACACGCCGTTGGAGGCGACCAGCGCCGGGTTCAGGTTGCGCGGCTCGGTGTCCGCCGCGACGGTCAGGGTGCCGCCCTGGACCGGGGCCTGGGCCCGGGCGCCGCGCGGCAGGGTCCCGAGCATCGCCGCCATGGCGGTCATGCCGACGCCGGACAGGAGGGCACGACGGGACAGCGGGAACGGCATCGGGGGACCTCGGGGGACGGGACGGGCCAGTCTAGACCAGCGGTGAGGCCCGGCAAGGCGCGATTGTTCGAATATGTGCCAAATTCCAGCATGCCCGGCATGCCGGGCGGGCGAGGATTGCGCCGGCCGCGGCCGCCATGCCACAACGGGGGCCAGCCCACAGGCCGGCGGTCGAGGCGTCTGGCCTCCCGTCCGCCCCGGAACAGGAGGATTCAGCGATGACCCAGGACGCGATGGCGGCGCAGATGGCGCAGAAGCCCGGATTCATCGCCGCGCTGGACCAGAGCGGCGGGTCGACCCCCGGCGCGCTGCGGCTCTACGGCATTCCGGACAGCGCCTATGGCGGCGATGACGAGATGTTCCGGCTGATGCACGAGATGCGGGTGCGGATCATGACCGCGCCGGCCTTCACCGGCGACAAGGTGATCGGCGCGATCCTGTTCGAGCGCACCATGGACGGGCAGGTCGAAGGCAAGGCGGTGCCCGGGTTCCTGTGGAAGGAGCGGGGCGTGGTGCCGTTCCTGAAGGTCGACAAGGGGCTGCACCCCGAGGCCGACGGCGTCAGCCTGATGAAGCCGATCCCGGGGCTGGACGCGCTCTTGGAGCGGGCGCGGGGCTTGGGCGTCTACGGCACCAAGGCGCGGTCGGTCGCCAACCTGGCGTCGCCGAGCGGCATCGCCGCGCTGGTGGCGCAGCAGTTCGAGCTGGGGGCGCAGATCTCCGCCCATGGGCTGATGCCGATCCTGGAGCCGGAGGTGCTGATCAAGAGCCCCGACAAGGCCGGGGCCGAGCGGATCCTGCGGACCGAGATCCTGAAGGGGCTGGACAGGCTGCCGGCCGGGCAGCAGGTGATGCTGAAGCTGACCATCCCGGAAGAGCCGGGCTTCTATGCCGAGCTGATCGCGCACAAGGCGGTGGCCCGGGTGGTCGCCCTGTCCGGCGGCTACACCCGCGCCGATGCCTGCCGCCGCCTGGCCGCCAACCCCGGCATGATCGCCAGCTTCTCGCGCGCTTTGGTCGAGGAGCTGAAGCGCGACATGACCGACGACCAGTTCAACGCGGCGCTGGCGGCGGCGGTGGACGAGATCTATCGGGCTTCTGTCCACGCCTGAGTTGACATGTTGCCTCTCCCGTTTACGGGAGAGGTCGGAGACGCGAAGCGGCTCCGGGTGAGCGACTGTCTGGTCTGTCAAGCAGCCAGTGCGAGTTGTTGGCGGACATCGCGGGCCTTGGCGTTGAGTCGGACGAGGAGTTTGCGTGCGAGAGCGACGCGGATGACCTTCTTGGCTTTTCCGGCCTGGCTCAACTTTTGGTGGAATTCGGCGAAGTCGGGGACGTGGCGCCGGACGATCTCGGCGATGGTGAAGAGCAGGGCGCGGGGTGCGGCGCGGCCACCGCGGACGGGGCGTCGTCCCTTGCGTTTGCCGGTGTCGTTGGCAATCGGGGCGACGCCGACGAGCTTGGCAATGGCCTTATTGGAGATGGTGCCGATCTCGGGCAGCTCGGCCATGAGGCGGGCGACGCTGCGGTCGGCGACGCCCTTGATCTCGCGGAAGGCCCGGTCGAGGGCCTGCCACAGCGGATCGGCGTCGAGCAGGCCGGCGATCGCCTGCTCGATCTGGCGCATCTGCCGCTTGAGCACGGCGATGAGTTCGTCGAACAAGGCCAGGACGGCGGGCTCGCCGACCAGGCGGCGCTGGTTCTTCTGGGCAGTGTGGGCTGCGGTGAGCTGGCGCAGGCGGGTGACCAGGGCCTGCAACTGCTGCTGGGCCGGGCTGGCCGGCACCTGGGCGACGATGCCCTTGATCTCGGCATACCAGGCGATGATGCCGGCATCGAGGCGGTCGGTCTTCTCCAGCCGCCCCATCGCCTTGGCAAAGTCGCGCACTGCCCGGGGATTGACGATGGCGCAGGGCAGCCCGGTCTCCCACAGCAGGGCGAAGGGCAGCTTCTCGTATCCGCCGGTCGCCTCCATCACCACCAGCTCGACCCCGTGCTGCCGGCAGAAGGCGGCCAGCGCCGCGATCCCTTCGACAGTTCGGGCAAAGCGCTCGTGCCGGCCGTCTCGGCCGATCCGGGCATCCAACGTCTCGCCGGAGACGTCCACTCCACAAATGATCTGCGTCACGGTAACCTGCCTTGTGCGTGCGGGCGTAAGCCAAGCGACTGTTCGGTCGTACGCGACAATGGCGGCGGTCCCAGGACTCACCCACGGTTGTGGCCTGAGGGCTTGCGGGCGCCGACCGCCAAGGGCAGAGGCCGGTGGCCACCGGCCTCTGTCCTGCCCTCTCTTCTACCTCAGCGAGGGCTCACACACAGATACAAGGGTTCTTCGTCGAAGCCCGGCCCTGCCCTCACCCGGTCTCGCTGCGCGAGCCCGACCTCTCCCGCCAGGCGGGAGAGGCAATACGAGTCCGCCTCCATCCGACGGGAACAATTCGTGACCATTTCGGTGCGTCGGGGCTGGTGCCGGCGCCGCGCGCCCCTATAGTGCGCGCATGATCGCGCCGCCCGTCCCTGCCCTGTCGCTGCCCGACGCCGAGCCGCTGGTGCTGGCGCCGGAGGGCGGCGTGCTGCTGACCGACGATGGCGAGCTGGTGACGCTGGATTCGGCGGCGCTGCGCCGGCGGGTCGACGGGCCGCCGCTGCTGCTGTGCCACGCCAGGGCGGTCAGCCGGCGCTGCGGGCTGGAGGTGATGGGCGCCTTCGACCTGCTGGAGCTGTTCGCCTTCGCCCGGCCCGGCCTGTTCTCCGCGCCGACGCCGCGCGGCCTGGCCTCGGCGCTGGGCCTGCCGGTGCCGGCCAGCCTGGAGGATGCGGCGATCACCCTGCCGCGCCTGGCCGAGACGTTGCTGCGCGGCCTGTCGATCCCGGCGGCCGACGAGCGCAGCGACCCGGCGGCGCTGGCCACCCGGATGGGCGAGGCCGGCTGGCCCTGGGCTCCCTTCGTGCTGCGGGCGCTGGGCCTGCGCGCCCCGGTCGAGGACCACCGCAAGCGCGGCGCCTACCAGGTCTGGGCGCATCTGCCGGAATGGGAGGCCGAGCCGCCGAACCCGCCGCCGTCGCAGCACCCGGTCGAGCCGCGCGAGGCCCGCGCCCGGCTGGCGCAGATGCTGGGCCAGGGCGCCGAACCGCGGCCGCAGCAGGGCGACTATGCCGGCGCCGTCGCCGCCGCCTTTGCCCCGCGCCCGGCGCCTGATGATCCCACGGTGGTGCTGGCCCAGGCCGGCACCGGCACCGGCAAGACGCTGGGCTACCTGGCCCCGGCCACGGTCTGGGCGCAGAAGAACGGCGCGCCGGTCTGGGTATCGACCTACACCCGCAACCTGCAGCACCAGATCGACGGCGAGATGGACCGGCTGTTCCCGGACCCGGTGCTGAAGGCCCGCCAGGTGGTGCTGCGCAAGGGGCGCGAGAACTATCTGTGCCTGCTGAACTACGAGGATG
>JAEKLZ010000315.1 GCA_019508225.1 Inquilinus limosus
ATTGACCATGCCGGCGGTCAGCCCGGCCAGGCTGGCCACCTTGCTCAGCGTGACGTTCGACAGGCCGTGCTCGGCGATCGCGGTGATCGCCGCATCGATCAGCTGCTCGCGCCGCGCATCCTGCGGCAGCCGCGCCCGCACCCGGCCCTCCATGCCGTCGTCCATGCCAACCTCCCGATCGGCCGTTCGACTCTATCGAATGGAGATTTTAGTGAATCGAACGTCCGTTCGGCAAGGGCTTGGACTCACAGTGCGGTCTGCATCCTCGCCGCGAGGGCCTGGTGGCTGCGGATCAGCCGGGGCAGGTCGAGGCCGGGGATCGCGCCATGCTCCACCCGCCAGGTGCCGCCGACCATGACGAAATCGGCCCGGTGCGCGCCGCACAGCACCAGGGCGGCCAGCGGGTCGCCATGGCCGGCGAAGCGCAGCTCGTCCAGCGCGAACAAAGCGAGGTCGGCCTGCTTGCCCGGCGCGATGGTGCCGAGATCCGGCCGGCCGAGGCAGGCGGCGGAGCCGGCGGTGGCCCAGCGCAGCGCGTCGCGGTGGCTGATCGCGGTCACGCCGTAATGCAGCCGTTGCAGCAGGAAGGCGGCGCGAACCTCCTGCATCAGGTTCGACCCGTCATTGGAGGCGGAGCCGTCGACGCCGAGGCCGACCTTCATCCCGGCCCGCTCCATACCGTGCACCGGGCAGTGGCCGGAGGCCAGGATCTGGTTCGAGCACGGGCAATGCGTCACCGCCGTGCCGGCCCGGGCCATGCGATCAATCTCGGTCGGGTTGAAATGGACGCCATGGGCCAGCCAGGTGCGCGGCCCCAGCCAGCCGCATTCCTCCAGATAGTCGAGCGGCCGGCCGCCGAATTTCTCGACACAGAAGCGGTTCTCGTCCTCGGTCTCGGCCAGGTGGGTGTGCAGCCGCACGTCGAGCCGGTCGGCCAGCTCCGCCGTGCGCCGCATCAACGATCCGGTGACCGAGAAGGGCGAACAGGGGGCCAGCGCGATCTGCACCATGGCGCCGTCGCCGGCCTGGTGATGCGCCGCCACCAGCCGCTCGCTGTCGGCCAGGATCGCATCCTCGTCCTGCACCACGCTGTCCGGCGGCAGGCCGCCGTCGCGCACCGACAGGTTCATCGAGCCGCGGGTCAGCATGGCGCGCATTCCAAGCGACCGCGCCACCTCGACCTCGATGTCGATGGCGTGCTCCAGCCCGTCCGGGAAGACGTAGTGGTGGTCGGAGGTGGTGGTGCAGCCGGACAGCAGCAGCTCCGCCATCGCCACGGTGACGGCGCTGCGCAGCGCCTCCGGGTCCAGCCGGGCCCAGACCGGGTACAGCGCCTGCAGCCAGGGGAACAGTTCGCGGTCCAGTGCCGCCGGCAAGGCGCGGGTCAGGGTCTGGTAGAAGTGATGATGGGTGTTGATCAGCCCGGGCAGGACGACATGGGCGCTTGCGTCGAACACACTGTCAGCCGGTGCCGTGGGTTCCCGCCCCGCCGGCACCAGCTCGGCGATCCGCCCGTCCTCGACCACCACGCCGCGCTCGGCGCCGTCCGCCAGGATCGCCAGCGGGTCCTTGATCCACAGCCGCATCGCACGCCTCTCGTCCCCGTTTGCCGAAGCGTAGCACCGGATGAGGGGGACAGGAGGAACTGCAGGCTTGAAAGAGCTTCAAACGAAACCGTCGGCGAATGGCCTTTCTACTCTCCCCCTCCCGCAAGGGGAGGGGGAGACCATCTGGTCACGCCGCGTCCTGCTGCGCCGCCGCGGGGCCGGCGATCTCGAAATCGGCCTGGCGTTCCAGCACCTTGAGGATGGCGGAGTGGTCCCAGGCGGCTCCTCCCTGGGCGATCGCGGCGTGCAGCAGCTGCTGCGTCGCCGCGGTGTTCGGCAGCGGCACGCTTAGCGCCTTGGCGCCGTCCAGCGCCAGGGCCAGATCCTTCTGGTGCAGGGCGATGCGGAAGCCGGGGGCGAAGTTGCGCTGGATCATGCGCTCGCCATGCACCTCGAGGATGCGCGAGGCCGCGAAGCCGCCCATCAGCGCCTGCCGCACCCGGGCCGGGTCGGCCCCCGCCTTGGCGGCGAACAGCAGCGCCTCGGCCACCGCCTCGATGGTCAGGGCGACGATGATCTGGTTGGCGACCTTGGTGGTCTGGCCGTCGCCATTGCCGCCGACCAAAGTGATGGTCTTGCCCATCGCCTCGAACAGAGGTTTCACCCGGTCGAAGGCAGCCTGCGGCCCGCCGACCATGATGGTCAGGCTGGCGGCCTTGGCGCCGACCTCGCCGCCGGAGACGGGGGCGTCGAGATAGTCGCAGCCCAGCGCGTTGATCTTCTCGGCGAAGCCCTTGGTGGCGATCGGCGAGATCGAGCTCATATCGACCACGATCTTGCCGGGCGACAGCCCCTCGGCGACGCCGCCGGGACCGAACAGCGCCGCCTCCACATGCGGCGTGTCCGGCACCATGATGATGACGAACTCGGCTCGCCGCGCCGCCTCGGCGGCGGAGGACACGGCGGTGCCGCCCAGCCCCTCCGGCACGCCGGTGATGTCGTGAAGGAAGAGGCTGTGCCCGGCGGCGACCAGATGGCCGGCCATGGGGCGGCCCATGATGCCGAGGCCGATGAAGGCGACGTTCATGACGAACTCCTCGAAGAAAAAGGGGAGAGCTTCTCTCTGCTCTCCCCCTCCCCTTGTGGGAGGGGGTAGGGGGAGGGGGCTCGCGCCGGACGCGGCGACGTCAGGTTTGTCCCTGCCGCTGACGACATCGCAATGGCTGCGAGACACCCCTCCCCCTGCCCCCTCCCGCAAGGGGAGGGGGAGGATTTCAGGTCAGGCCGCCACCGTCGCCTTGGCCCGGTACGGCGCGAACCACCCCAGGCCGGCCTCGGTGCCGGCCTGCGGCACGTATTCGGCGCCGACCCAGCCGGCATAGCCGAGCGCGTCGAGCAGGCGGAACAGGAAGGGGTGGTGGATCTCGCCGGTGCCCGGCTCGTGCCGCCCGGGATTGTCCGCCACCTGGATGTGGCCGATGCGGGAGATCAGCGCCTGCAGCGTCGGCCCCAGGTCTCCCTCCATGATCTGCATGTGGTAGACGTCGTATTGCAGCCTGGTGTTCGGCGCCTCGACCGCGTCGAGCAGGTCCAGCGTCTGCTGCGATCCGCTGAGGAAGAAGCCCGGGATGTCGCGGGTGTTGATCGGCTCGACCAGCAGGGTGATGCCGGCCTCGCCCAGCGCCTTGGCGGCGAAGCGCAGGTTGTCCACCAGCGTGTCGCCCAGCACCGTCTCGGCCACGCCCGCCGGCCGCTTGCCGGCCAGGCAGTTGAGCTGCCGGCAACCGAGCGCGGTGGCATAGTCGATGGCCTGGCCGACCCCGTCCTGGAACTCGCCCCGGCGGTCGGGCAGGCAGGCGATGCCGCGCTCGCCCTTGGCCCAGTCGCCAGCCGGCAGGTTGTGCAGCACCTGGGTCAGGCCGTGGCGCTGCAGCCGCTCGGCCAACTCCTCCTTCGGATAGGGATAGGGGAACAGGTACTCGACCCCGGTGAAGCCGGCCTCGGCGGCGCGGCCGAAGCGGTCGAGGAAGGAATGCTCGCTGAACAGCATGGTGAGGTTGGCGGCGAAGCGCGGCATGAAGGGCTCCGGGCTCAGACGGTTTCCGGCACGCGGGCCGGGACGGGGGCGAGGTCGACGACCTCCTCGAATTCGGTGACCTTGTCGATCTCCGGCCCCATGGCGATGTTGGTCACGCGCTCGGTGATGATCTCGACCATGACCGGCAGGCTGGCCTGGGTCGCCCGGGTGCGGGCCCATTGCAGCGCCTCGCCGATCTCGGCCGGGTCGAACACCCGCCGGGCGATGCAGCCGAAGGCCTCCGCCGCCTTGACGTGGTCGACGCCGTAGTCGCCGATCTCCGGCGCGTTGATGTTCTGGAACGAGAGCTGGACCTCGTAATCCATGTTGTAGCCGCGCTCCGCCTGCCGGATCAGGCCGAGATAGGCGTTGTTCAGCACCACCAGCACGAAGGGGATGCGGTACTGCGCGGCCACCGCCAGCTCCTCGATCAGGAACTGCAGCGAATAGTCGCCGACGATGCCGACCACCTCGGCCGACGGGTCGGCCAGCTTGGCGCCGGTGCAGGCCGAGACCTCCCAGCCCAGCGGCCCGGCCTGGCCGCAGATGATGTAGTTGCGCGGCTTGTACACCTTCTGGAACTGGCCCGACGCGATCTGGTACAGGCCGATCGCGGTGACGAAGCGGGTGTCGCGGCCGAAGGCGGCGTTGATCTCCTGGAACGCCCGCTGCGGCTTGATCGGGGTGTTGTCGAAATCGGTCCGGCGCAGCATGGTGCGCTTCCGCTCCTGCACCGCGCCGATCCAGCTCTCGCGCTTCGGCAGGCGGCGGCCGCGGGCCTCGGCGATCAGCGCCTCCAGGGCCAGCTTCGCATCGGCGACGATGCCGAGATCCGGGCAGAACACCCGGCCGATCTGGGTCGGCTCGATGTCGACATGGATGAACTTGCGGCCCTTGGTGTAGACGTCCGTCGATCCGGTGTGGCGGTTGGCCCAGCGGTTGCCGATGCCCAGCACCACATCGCTCTGCAGGAAGGTGGCGTTGCCGTAGCGGTGCTGGGTCTGCAGCCCGACCATGCCGGCGTTCAGCGGGTGATCGTCCGGGATCGTGCCCCAGCCCATCAGCGTCGGCACCACCGGCACGTTGACCAGCTCGGCGAACTCGACCAGCAGGTCGGACGCCTCGGCGTTGATGATGCCGCCGCCGGCGACGATCAGCGGCTTCTCCGCCGCCAGCAGCATGTCGACGGCGCGGGCGATGGCGCTCGGATTCGGCGCCGGGCGCGAGACGGGCAGCGGCGCGTCGGTCTCGGGATCGTAGTCGATGATCTCCTTCTGCACGTCGATCGGCAGGTCGATATGCACGGGGCCGGGGCGGTCGGAGCGCATGATCTGGAAGGCGCGGCGGAACACCCAGGGCACCTGGGCGCCCTCCATCACCGTGATCGCCCATTTCGTCACCGGCCGGGCGATGGCGGCGATGTCGACCGCCTGGAAATCCTCCTTGTGCAGCTTGGCGCGCGGCGCCTGGCCGGTGATGCACAGGATCGGGATCGAGTCCGCGATGGCCGAGTACAGGCCGGTGATCATGTTGGTGCCGGCCGGGCCGGAGGTGCCGATGCAGACGCCGATGGCGCCGGCCCGGGCCCGGGTGTAGCCCTCGGCGGCATGGGTGCCGCCCTCCTCGTGCCGCACCAGCACATGGCGGATGCCGCTGTCCTTCAGCGCCTCGTAGAAGGGCAGGATCGC
>JAEKLZ010000217.1 GCA_019508225.1 Inquilinus limosus
CGCCACAGGGCGACGCCGGCGCCGCGGCTGAGCGAGGTGCGTGGGGTCATGCCGGCTTCGTCACGCAAATTTCATCCTTGCCGACTTGCGGCTGTCGTCGAATCTCGTCCATGATCTAAACATACGGATGACTAGATGAATATGCAATAGGTTGATCGGCCTATGACCAAAGAAACCGAACAGCGCCGGGACTGGATGGCCGTGCTGGCCAAGTCGGACCCGGCGACACTGCAGCGCCTGTGGGCGGATCTCGGGGATGGGGCCGGCTTCACCACGCTGCGCCCGGCCGAGACCGGCATGGTGATGGTGCGCGGCCGCGCCGGCGGCGACGGCATGGCCTTCGCGCTCGGGGAGATGACGGTGACGCGTTGCACCGTTCGCCTCGACGGCAGCGAGGTGCTGGGCTTCGCCTATGTCGCCGGCCGCGACCGCCGCCATGCCGAGATCGCGGCCCGGGCCGACGCCCTGCTGCAGACCGACCGGCGCGACGCCGTCGAGGCCGCGCTGATCGCGCCGCTGCGCGCAGCGCAGGCCGAGGCCCGCGCGTCGGCCCGGCGCAAGGCGGCGGCGACCCGCGTCGACTTCTTCACCATGGTGCGGGGGGAGAACCCACGATGACCGCCATCCTCGATTCGGCGGCGCTGCTGCCCGGCTTCGCCGACCCGGTGCTCGGCAGCCAGTCGGTGTTCCGCGCCGTGCTCGACGCCATGTCCCGGCCCGGCCGGCCGGTCGCCTGCCCGGAGCCGGTCGCGGCGCCGGCCCCGCTCGGCCGCGCCATGACGGCGGCGGCGCTGACCCTGGTCGATTTCGACACGCCGGTCTGGCTCGACCCGGCCCTGGCGACCCCGGCAGTGCAGAGCTTCCTGCGCTTCCACACCGGCGCGCCGCTGGTCACCGACCCGGCGGTCGCCGCCTTCCTGCTCGTCGCCGATGCCGCGTCCCTGCCGCGCCTCGGCGACCTGGCGCTGGGTGAGGACCGCTATCCCGACCGCTCGGCGACGCTGGTGGTCGAGGTGCCGGCGCTGGACGGGCCGGAATCGGGCCGCTTTACCGGCCCCGGCATCGCCGCGGCCGAGCCCGCCCGGATCGCCGGCCTGCCAGCCTGGTTCCGCGAAGACTGGGCGGCCAATGGCGCCGCCTATCCGCTCGGCGTCGATTGTCTGTTGACCTGCGGCGACCGGATGCTGGGCCTGCCGCGCACCACCCGTTGGGAGGGCTGATCCGATGTATGTCGCCGTCAAGGGAGGCGAACGCGCGATCGAGAACGCCCAGACGCTGCTGGCGGAAAACCGCCGCGGCGATCCGGCGGTGCCAGAGATCGGCCCGGACCAGATCCGCGAGCAGCTGGGCCTGGCCGTCGACCGCGTGATGGCCGAAGGCTCGCTGTACGACCGCGACCTCGCGGCACTGGCGATCAAGCAGGCGCAGGGCGACCTGGTCGAGGCAATCTTCCTATTGCGCGCCTACCGCACCACACTGCCGCGCTTCGCGGTGTCGGAGCCGATCGACACCGCCGCCATGACGGTGCGGCGCCGCGTCTCCGCCACCTACAAGGACATTCCGGGCGGCCAGATCCTGGGGCCGACCTACGACTACACCCACCGCCTGATCGACTTCGCCCTGGCCGCTGCGGGCGAGCCGCCGGCGGCGCCGGAAGGCGAGGCGGGGCCGGACGGGCCGGTGCCGCGCGTGGTCGACATCCTCAACCGCGAGGGGCTGATCGAGCGCGAGGCCGAGGCGCCGGAGGGGCATGAGCCGGTCGACCTGACGCGCGACCCGCTGAGCCTGCCGGCCGACCGCGACCAGCGGCTGCAGAACCTGGCGAGAGGCGACGAGGGCTTCCTGCTGGCGCTCGGCTATTCGGTGCAGCGCGGCTATGGCGGCAACCACCCCTTCGCCGGCGAGATCCGGCTGGGCGAGGTGGCGGTCGAGATCGTGCCGGAGGAGCTGGGCTTCGCCATCGAGATCGGCGAGGTCACCGTCACCGAATGCCAGATGGTGAACCAGTTCGCCGGGTCGAAATCGGCACCGCCGCAGTTCACCCGCGGCTACGGCTTGGCCTTCGGCCATTGCGAGCGGAAGGCGATGGCGATGTCGCTGGTCGACCGGGCGCTGCGGGCCCGCGAGCTGGGCGAGGACGCGCGCTACCCGGCGCAGGACGAGGAATTCGTGCTGGCGCACAGCGACAATGTCGAGGCCTCGGGCTTCGTGCAGCATCTCAAGCTGCCGCACTATGTCGACTTCCAGGCCGAGCTGGAGCTGATCCGCCGGCTGCGGGCGAAGCATGAGCAGCGCGCCCGCGAGACCGACGACACCCGGAAGGAGGCGGCGGAATGAGCGCCGAGACCGCAATGGCAACCGTCGGGCGCGACCCCGGCTACAACTTCGCCTATCTCGACGAGCAGACCAAGCGGATGATCCGCCGGGCGCTGATGAAGGCGGTGGCGATCCCCGGCTACCAGGTGCCGTTCGGCGGCCGCGAGATGCCGGTGCCCTATGGATGGGGCACGGGCGGCATCCAGGTCACCGCCAGCATCATCGGCCCGGACGACGTGCTGAAGGTGATCGACCAGGGCGCCGACGACACCACCAACGCCGTCAACATCCGCCGCTTCTTCGCCCGCGTCGCCGGGGTTGCGACCACCGAGGACACCGGCGCGGCCACGGTGATCCAGACCCGCCACCGCATCCCGGAGCAGCCGCTGGCCGAGGGCCAGATCCTGGTCTACCAGGTGCCGCAGCCCGAACCGCTGCGGCAGCTCGAGCCGCGTGAGATCGAGACCCGGCTGATGCATGGCTATGCCGATTACGGGCTGATGCATGTCCGCCTGTATGAGGACATCGCCCGCTACGGCCATATCGCCACCACCTACTCCTATCCGGTGATGGTGCATGGCCGATATCTGATGTCGCCGTCGCCGATCCCGAAATTCGACAATCCGAAGATGCACATGAACCCGGCCCTGCAGCTGTTCGGGGCGGGGCGCGAGAAGCGGATCTACGCCATTCCGCCCTACACGAAGGTGGTCAGCCTGGATTTCGAGGACCATCCCTTCGACATCCAGCATTGGGACCAGCCCTGCGCCCTGTGCGGCGCCGAGGACAGCTATCTCGACGAGGTCGTGCTCGACGATGCCGGCGGGCACATGTTCGTCTGCTCCGACAGCCATCACTGCCGCACCCGGCGCGAGGCCGGCCATCACGGCGCCCTGAGCGGCGAGGCGTTGGCCGCGTACAACCGCGCGGTCGAGCAGGCTCATGAGCCCAAGGGAGACGAGGCATGAGCGGCGACATCCTGCTGCGGGTCGAGGGCCTGACCAAGCTCTTCGGCGACACCGTCACCGCCTGCCGCGATGTCTCCTTCGAGATGTCGCCCGGTGAGGTGCTGGGCATCGTCGGCGAGAGCGGGTCGGGCAAGACCACGCTGCTCAACTGCACCTCCGGCCGGCTGGCGCCCAGCGCCGGCACGGTCGCCTTCGACACCCGGGTGCGCGGCCTGACCGACATCTACGCGCTGTCGGAGCCGGAGCGGCGGATGCTGGCCCGCACCGACTGGGGCTTCGTGCACCAGAACCCGCGCGACGGGCTGCGCATGGGCGTCAGCGCCGGCGCCAATGTCGGCGAGCGGCTGATGGCAGTCGGCGCCCGGCATTACGGCCAGATTCGCGGCCAGGCGCAGGACTGGATGGCCAAGGTCGAGCTCGACCTCGGCCGCATCGACGACCGCCCGGCGACCTATTCCGGCGGCATGCAGCAGCGGCTGCAGATCGCCCGCAACCTGGTCACCAACCCGCGCCTGGTGTTCATGGACGAGCCGACCGGCGGCCTCGACGTCTCGGTCCAGGCCCGGCTGCTCGACCTGCTGCGCGGGCTGGTGCGCCGGCTCGGTATCGCCGTGGTGCTGGTCACCCACGACCTCGCCGTCGCCCGCCTGCTGGCCGACCGGCTGATGGTGATGCGGCATGGAAGGGTGGTGGAGACCGGCCTGACCGACCAGGTGCTGGACGACCCGCAGCACCCCTACACCCAGCTCCTCGTCTCCTCCGTCCTGCAGGTCTGAGCCATGCCGCACACGATTCCGATGATCGAGGTCTCCGGCCTGTCCAAGACCTTCGTGCTGCACAATCAGGGCGGCGTGCGGCTGCCGGTGTTCGACGGCGTCGACTTCACCGTGGCCGCGGGCGAATGCGTCGTGCTGGGCGGTGCGTCCGGCGCCGGCAAGAGCACCTTCATGCGCACTCTCTACGGCAACTACCTGGCCTCGGCCGGGCGGGTGCTGATCCGGCACGACGGCGCGCCGGTCGACATCACCGCCGCGACGCCGCGGAAGATCCTGGAGATCCGGCGCCGGACGCTCGGCTATGTCAGCCAGTTCCTGCGGGTGATCCCGCGCGTGCCGACGGTGGAGATCGTCAAGGAGCCGATGCTGGCCTCCGGCGTCGCCGAGGTGCAGGCCGACCGCCGCGCCCGCACGCTGCTGGCCCGGCTGAACCTGCCGGAGAGCCTGTGGTCACTGCCCCCGGCCACCTTCTCCGGCGGCGAGCAGCAGCGGGTCAACCTCGCGCATGGCTTCGCGATGGAGTATCCCATCCTCCTCCTCGACGAGCCGACGGCCTCGCTCGACGCCGACAACCGGCGCGTGGTCATCGAGCTGATCGAGGAGGCCAAGGCACGCGGCGCCGCCATCGTCGGGATCTTCCACGACACGGCGGTGCGCGACCGGGTGGCGACCCGGATCTTCGACGTCACGCTCTACAAGGCGGCCGCATGAGCACGGATCTGATCTTCTCGAACGCCCGGATCGTCACCCCCGAGGCCGTCGTCACCGGAACGCTGCGGGTCGAGGACGGCCATATCGCGGCGGTGGAGGAGGGCACGTCCGGCGCCGGCGAGGACGCCGACGGCGACTACCTGATCCCCGGCATGGTCGACCTGCACACCGATCATCTCGAGCGCCATGTGGCGCCGCGGCCGGGCGTGATGTGGAACAACGTCTCGGCGGCGATGGCGCATGACGCGCAGGTCGCCACCGCCGGCATCACCACCGTGTTCGACAGCCTGTCGCTGATGGGCGAGAACAAGGGCGTGCCGCGCGGCAAGCTGTTGCGGCCGATGGTCGACGGGCTGGAGGCGGCGCGCCGCCAGGACATGCTGCGGGCCGACCATTTCCTGCATCTGCGCTGCGAGGTCGGCGACCCGCATGTGCTCGACTATCTCTCGGTGCTGGTCGACGACCCGGCGGTGCGGCTGCTCTCGATCATGGACCACACGCCCGGCCAGCGGCAGTACGCCCAGGTCGAGAAGTGGCGCCAGGCCAACCGCCACCGCTACAGCGAGGCGGAGCTGGACGTGGTGATGCAGCAGCGCATGGCGTCGCAGGAGGCGCATGCCGACCGGCACCGCCACGCCATCGCCGAGCTCGCCGCCGCCCGCGGCCTGTCCCTGGCCAGCCATGACGACGAGACCCCGGCCCATGTCGACGAGGCGGTGTCGCTGGGTGTCTCGATCTCGGAGTTCCCGACCACCACAGGGGCGGCCCAGGCGGCCCGCAGCCATGGCCTATCGATCCTGATGGGCGCCCCGAACGTGGTCCGCGGCGGCTCGCACAGCGGCAATGTCGGGGCGGCGGATCTTGCGGCCGCCGGGCTGCTCGACATCCTGGCCTCCGACTATGTCCCGATCAGCATGCTGCATGCCGTCTGCCTGCTGGCCGAGGCACCGGTCGGGCTGGGCCTGCCGGGGGCGATGGCGCTGGTCAGCGCCAACCCGGCCAGGGCGGCGGGGCTGGACGATCGCGGCCGGATCGCGCCGGGGCTGCGGGCCGACCTCGTCCGCTTCCGCCTGATCGACGGCGTGCCGCATATCCGCGCCGTGTGGCGCGCCGGCAAGCGGGTTGCGTGAGTATGAGCCGACGCCACGCCATCTACTTCGCACCGCCCGCGCGTTCGGCCCTGGCGGAGCTGGGGGCCGAGATTCTCGGCCGCGATCCGGAGACGGGAGAGGCGCGGCCGCAGCCACGTCTCGACGGCATCGATCCCGATCGGTTCCATGCGATCACCGAGGATCCCCGGCATTACGGTTTCCATGCCACGCTGAAGGCGCCGTTCGCGCTGGCCGAGGGCGTGACGGGCGAGACGCTGCATGGGGCCGCCGAGACCTTCGCCGCCAGCCGCGCCCCGGCGATCGGTCCGGCGCTGGCGCTGGCCTCGATCGGCGGGTTCCTGGCCCTGGTGCCCTCGGCGGCGGCGCCCGAGGTGCACGCCCTGGCCGATGCTTGCGTCGAGGCCTTCGACCGGTTCCGCGCCCCGCTGACGGCGGCGGAGCTGGAGCGGCGGCGCCGGTCGCCGCTGACTCCGGCGCAGGACCGGCATCTCGATCGCTGGGGCTATCCCTATGTGTTCGACGAGTTCCGCTTCCACATGACCCTGACTGCCCGCCTGACGGACAAGGCGGAGCATGACCACGTCCGCGCCGTGCTGGCCGAGCGGACCGCGCCGGTCTGCCTCGATCCGCTGCGCATCGATGCGATCGCGGTGTATGAACAGGCCGACCGAAAGGCCCCGTTCCTCGTCACCGGCCGCTATAAGCTGCAAGGCGGTGCGACATGACCGCGGTGGTCACGGCGGTCGGCCTCAGCCCGGCCCACAGCTTCAGCAAGCCGGTGGTCGACACGATCCGGCTGCTGGCCGGGCTCGGGGTCGAGGGCGACGCCCATCTCGGCGTGACGGTGAAGCACCGGTCGCGGGTGAGGGTCGACCCGACCCAGCCGAATCTGCGCCAGGTGCATCTGATCCAGGGCGAGCTGCATGACGAGCTGGCGGCCGCCGGCTTCACCGTGGTGCCCGGCGATCTGGGCGAGAACGTCACCACCCGCGGCGTCGATCTGCTGGGCCTGCCGACCGGGGCGAAGCTGCGGCTCGGCGCCGAGGCGGTGGTCGAGATCACCGGCCTGCGCAATCCCTGCAGCCAGATCGACGGCTTCCAGCAGGGGCTGCTCAAGCTGGTCGTGGGCCGGGACGAGGCCGGCAACCTGGTGCGCAAGGCCGGGGTGATGGGCATTGTCCTGGCCGGCGGCACGGTGCGCCCGGGCGACCCGATCGGGGTCGAACTGCCGCCGCAGCCGCACCGCCCGCTGGAGCGGGTCTGACGGTTACGAATGTAACGCCTTTGGTGGACCCGGACATGACGGCGTAGCGCTGCCCGGTTCGTCTGCGCTGTCCTACGGTCGCCGCGAACGCGCCGTGGCGCAGGACCAGCATCGAACGACAGAGCCCGACATGACCCATGCCATTGCCGCCGACCTGCCGTCGAGGCGGCATCTCAATGCCGGCGACTACCGCACCCTTGGCCTTGCCGCGCTCGGCGGGGCGCTGGAATTCTACGACTTCGTGGTCTTCATCTACTTCGCGACCGCGGTCGGGCAGCTGTTCTTCCCGGCGGAGATCCCGGACTGGCTGCGCCAGTTCCAGACCTTCGCCATCTTCGCCGCCGGCTATCTGGTCCGGCCGCTGGGCGGCATCGTCATGGCGCATTTCGGCGACCTGTTCGGCCGCAAGCGCATGTTCACCCTGGGCATCCTGCTGATGGCGGCGGCCACGCTCGGCATGGGCCTGCTGCCGACCTATGCCCAGATCGGCGTCTGGGCGCCGATCGCCCTGCTGCTGCTGCGCATCCTGCAGGGCGCGGCGATCGGCGGCGAGGTGCCGGGCGCCTGGGTGTTCGTGGCCGAGCACGTGCCGGCCAACCGCATGGGATATGCCTGCGGCACGCTGACCGCGGGGCTGACCGCCGGCATCCTGCTGGGGTCGGTGGTGGCGACCGTGATCAACGGCCATTTCAGCCCGGCCGAGATCGCCGACTGGGCCTGGCGGCTGCCCTTCCTGCTGGGCGGCGCCTTTGGCCTGCTGTCGGTCCATCTGCGCCGGATGCTGCACGAGACCCCGGTGTTCCAGGAGATGCGGGCCCGCAAGTCGCTGGCGGCGGAGCTGCCGCTGAAGGTGGTGGTGCGCGACCATCTGGGCGCGGTGGCGGTGTCGGTGCTGCTGACCTGGCTGCTGGCGGCGGCGATCGTGGTGGTGATCCTGATGACGCCGCCGCTGCTGGCAAAGCTGAACGGCGTGCCGCTGCCGCTGGCGCTGGAGGCGAACACGCTGGCGACGCTGTGCCTGCTGGTCGGCTGCATCGCCGCCGGCGCGATCGTCGACCGGATCGGCGCCGGCCGCTTCTTCGCCGTCGGCAGCGTGCTGCTCGGAGGCGCCACCTGGCTGTTCTACACCCGCGGCGCGACCGATCCCGGCCTGCTGCTGCCGACCTACGCCCTGACCGGCCTGCTGGTCGGCGTCGTCGGCGGGGTGCCCTTCGTCATGGTCCGGGCCTTCCCGGCGGCGGTCCGCTTCAGCGGCCTGTCCTTCTCCTACAACATCTCCTACGCCGTGTTCGGCGGGCTGACGCCGCTGGTGATCCCGGCGCTGCTGGCGCTGAACCCGCTGGCGCATCTCTACTACATGCTGGCGCTGTGCGCGCTCGGCTGCGCCGTCGGCCTGTGGCTGATGCAGCGGGGAGAATGAGCCCTCACCGCATCATCAGCACCGGGATCAGGCACGACCGCACCATCGCCGTGGTGGTGCTGCCGATGATCAGGTTGCGGATGCGGGAGTGGCCGTAGGCGCCCATCACCAGCAGGTCGATCGACGCCGCCGCCACCTCGGCAGAGATCACCGCCTCCGGCTCCCCGGGCAGGATGCGGGCACGGACGTTCCAGCCGGCGTCGCGCAGCCGGGTCTCGGCGGCGTCCAGCTTGGCCTCGGCCTCCTCGTCCGGGCTGCCGGCCATCAGCAGATGCCCCTCCAGCCCGCGCAGCAGCCGGCCGTTGGCGATCAGGTCGATCGCCTTGGTGACGCTGGGGCCGCCGTCGAAGGCGATCAGGAAGCGCTGGATCGGCTTGAAGGCGCGGGCCGCCACCAGCACCGGCTTCTTCGCCGTGCGTGCCACCCGCTCGAGATTCGAGCCGAGATGCAGCTTGGCGAAATCGGCCGCCTCGCCGCGCTTGCCGATGACGATGATGCTGGAGTCGGGCTCGAACTCGCCGACCGTGTCGACCAGGTCACCGTTGTACAGATGCGTGTCGACATCGGCGACGCCGGCTTCCTTCAGCCGGGCGAGGCCTTCCTCCAGGATCAACCGGCCACGCTTCTGCGACAGCCCGGCCCGCTGCTCGTCCATCGCCGCCAGCTCGGCCAGGATGTCCTGGGAGTAGGCGACCAGCGTGCCGCTGATGTCGACCGGGATGGTCGACACCTCACGGCGGCCCAGCACATGCAGCAGCTCGACCGGCTGGTTCAGCCGCGAGGCCGCCCAGGCCGACAGATCGCAGACGCTATGGGAGTAGATCGAGCCGTCGATACAGGCGAGAACCTTGGCCATGCCATCGACTCCTTGTTGGCCGCGCCCGCTCGGGGCTGATCGGCGACAGGGAAAGACTGACGCAATGCCGGCCCTGACTCAACAATCTGGCGCGGCCTCGCTCCGTTCCAAGGGCGCAGCAGGGCCGGGACGGTCATTCAGCCGGTGGCCCGCGGCGCACCGCTTCGGTCAGGCCCGCCTCCAGCAGCGCCGACTCCATCGCCCGGGCCAGGCCCAGCACCGCCTCGTCGGCATGGCGGTGGCCGACGATCTGCAGCCCGACCGGCAGGCCCCGCGGCGTCAGCCCGGCCGGCAGCGACAGGGCCGGGCAGGGCGACAGCAGGTTGAACGGCGCGGTCAGGTCGAGACCGCCATAGCGCCCGTCCGGCCGGTCGGCCATGAAGTCATCATCGGTCTGGGTGACGGGCGGGGCCGGCACCGCGCAGGTCGGGCACAGCAGGGCGTCGCGGCCGGCCAGCACGGCCGCCAACTCGTCCCACATCCGGCTGCGCAGGATCTCGATCCGCTTGACCTCGACGGCGCCCAGGGTCAGGCCGCGATCGATCAGCCCGACCAGGATCGGGTCCATCCGGTCGCGGTATTCCGCCAGGCTATGGCCCTGGAACGCCGCCATGAACACGCACCACAGGTCGACCCAGCGGTCGCTCGCCGCCCGCGTCCAGGGAAGGCGCACCTCCTCGACCACCGCGCCGGCGCGGCGCAGGGCCTCCGCCGCCGCCAGGACCGAAGCCTCGACGGCAGGATCGACCGCGTAGTAGCCGAGATCCATCGACAGGGCGAAGCGGCGCCCGGCCAGCCCGTCGATCCGCGTCGCCGCGGCATCGAAAGGCAGGGGCAGGGAGCCGATGTCCTCGTCGCTCGGCCCCGCGGTCGCGGCCATGAAGGCGACGGCGTCGTCGACGCTGCGGGCCAGCGGGCCGAAATGCGAGATGTCGTCGAACTGGCTGGGCAGGATGGTCATCGGGATCCTGCCCAGGCTGGGCTTGAACCCGACCACGCCGCAGAAAGCGGCGGGGATCCGTACGGACCCGCCCATATCGGTGCCCTCGGCGAAGGGCACGACGCCGGCGGCGACCGCGGCGCCGGAGCCGCCGGAGGACCCGCCCGGCGACCGTTCCGGGTCCCAGGGGTTGCGGGTGACGCCCCAGCGTGGGCTATAGGTGAAGCTGGAATGGGCGAATTCCGGGGTGGTGGTCTTGCCGATCACGATCGCGCCGGCCGCCTCCAGCCGCCGCACCACCAGCGCCGACCGGTCCGGCACCCAGTCGCCGGTGGAATGCGACCCCAGCGTGGTCAGGTGGCCGCGGGTCGGGGTCAAGTCCTTGATCGCCACCGGCACGCCGTGCAGCGGCCCCGGCGCCCGGCCGGCCGCGACCGCCGCATCGGCGGCCTCGGCCGTGGCCAGGGCCTCGTCGTCCAGGATCAGGGTGAAGCAGTTCAGCCTGGCCTGCGCCGCATGGGCGCGGGCCAGGGCATCGGCGATCACCTCGCGGGCGCTGGTCCGGCCGGCAGCGATGTCATCGGTGATGCTGCGGGCGCTGGGCGGGGGCGTGTCGGGCATCTGTGATCCTCAGGGACGGCTTGCGGCCTGCGCCGCTCGGCCCAAGGATAGCGGGCCGAGAATAAGCAGGCTGCAGCGGAAAGGCACGGCATGGAGTTCTCGGCCTGGAATGCCGGCCTCGCGGCGGCGATGGCGGCGGTCGGCACGGCGGCTTTCCCGGACCGGCTGGGCGAGGCGCTGGTCGCGCTTGTGCCGTTCGACATGCTGAACGGCTTCGCCTATCGCGGCGACGCGCCGCCGCTCGACCTGCACAACCGCCAGGCGCCGGACCTCGCCGCCATCATCGTCGACGGCTACATCGCCGGCTCCTACCTGCTGGACCCGTTCTTCGAGGCGGTGCGGAGCGGCACGGCGGACCGGTTCCTGGTGATGGCCGACCTCGCCCCCGACCGCTTCGCGCAGAGCGAGTACTACCACCGCCACTACATCCGCACCCGCATCCTGGACGAGGTCGGCTACGTGCTCGATCTGGGGCATGGCCTGACCGGTGTGCTGTCGGTGACCCGGCGCCGCGGCCACGCCCGGTTTCGCCGGGCCGAGATCGCCCGGCTGCGCGACGCGGCGCCGATGGTCTGCGCGCTGGCCGAGCGGCACTGGACCGGCTTCGGCGCGGCGCCGGACCCGGCCGGGACCGGCGACCTCGTCACCCGCATCGTCGCTCTCGGCGGCGGCCGGCTGACGCGGCGCGAGGCCGAGATCGTCGGGCTGATCCTGAAGGGCCACTCGACTCCCTCGATCTGCGCCCTGCTCGGGCTGGGACAGGAAACGGTGAAGACCCATCGCAAGAGCATCCACCGCAAGCTCGGCATCGCCTCGCAGGCCGAGCTGTTCGCCCGCTTCACCGCCTTCCTGGCCGGCCCGCCGGGCTGAGCCCGTCAGCGCCCGGCCGTGTCCTCGACCTCGCGGAACTGCGTCTCCGGCGGCTGCCGGCTGAACATCCGGGTGAGGTAGGCGAGATAGACGATCCCGACCGCCAGCCAGATCAGCCCCAGCACCTTGGCGTGCTCGTCCAGGCTGACCAGCAGCCACAGGTTGGACAGGGCGCCCAGCACGGGGACGACCAGCGCCCCGACCACCGTGCCCAGGCTGCGCTGCGGCGCCCGCAGCCACAGCAGCCGGATCACGGAGAGGTTGACGCCGATGAAGGCGACGAAGGCGCCGAAATTGATGAAGGAGGTCGAGGTGGTGACGTCCAGCTTCAGCGCCGCCAGGGCCACCGCCCCGGCCAGGGCGATGTTGAACACCGGCGTGCGCAGGATCGGGTGGACATAGCCGAAGGCGGATTTCGGCAGCACGTCGTCGCGACCCATCGCCAGCAGCAGCCGGCCGACGCTGGCCTGGGCCGAGAGGCCGGAGGCGAACTGCGCCACGATCAGCCCGGCCAGGAACAGCATGACGAAGACGTCGCCGCCGATCGCCTTGGCGATGTCGAAGGCGGCGCTGTCGACATTGGCGACGTCGCCGCCCGGGAAGGCCAGCTGGGTGCAGTAGGCGGCCAGGATGAAGATGCCGCCGCCCAGGATCGCGATCAGCATGATCGCCTTCGGGATGGTCCGCGCCGGCTCCACCGTCTCCTCGGTCAGCGTCGTCACCGCGTCGAAGCCGAGGAAGGAGTAGGCGGCGATGGCGGCCCCGGCGAGATAGGCGGGCAGGGTGCCGCCGCTGCCGGAGAACGGGTCGATCGAGAACAGCGGCCGGGCCTCGGGGCCGGCCAGGGCGTAGCGGACGCACAGTGCGACGAAGGCGGCCAGGACGGTGAACTGGACCAGCATCAGCACGATGTTGACGCCGTTGGCCAGCCTGATGCCGACGATGTTGATGGCGCTGGTCACGCCGATGAAGGCGAGGATCCAGACCCATTGCGGCACGTCGGGGAAGGCGGCGGAGAGATAGGCCGCGCCGATCAGCCAGATCGCCATCGGCAGGAAGAAATAGTCCAGCAGGATGGCCCAGCCGACCAGGAAGCCGACATGGCCGCCGAAGGCGCGGCGGGTATAGGTGTAGGCCGAGCCGGCGACCGGATAGGAAGCGGCCATGCGGCCATAGGACCAGGCGGTCAGCAGCACGGCCACCAGCGCCACCAGATAGGCGGTCGGCACGGCGCCGCCGGTCTTCTGCGCCAGGATCCCGAAGGTGCCGAACACGATCATCGGCGTCATGTAGGCCAAGCCGAACAGCACGACCGAAGGCAACCGCAGCGTCCGCGTGAGCCTGATGGGCTGGTCCGTCATCTCGTCCTCCCTGGGCCGGCCGCCGCCTTGTCGCTGCGGTCGGCGGGCCACGTTCAGTCCCGGGAAGACTATGGAAAGCCGGCGCCGGCGCGCGCCATCACCCCAAGGGGGGAGGGTGGCTTTGGAACCGGGACTCAACTCGGGCCGTACACCTCGAAGACCTGGAACACGTCAGATCGACAGGAGTTTTTCATGCCCGACGCCAGGGAGAAGTTGGTCGATTTCGTCACCCGGCGCGCCTTCGACCCCGTCCTCAAAGCCTCGGCCGAAGGCCGGTCCGAGGCCGAGAAGCGCAAGCTGGACCATGTCCAGAAGGCGACCCGGACCGAGGTGGAGCGCTATCGCGGCTACGGCTCGGCGAAAGAGGTTGTGGTGAACTTCAAGCGCGACCTCGATTCCGAGCCGGCGCGGAAGGTGCATGCGGAGCTGAAGGCGCTCGGCCTGCCAACGGTCAACGATATCCGGGATGAGTTCGAATCCCTGGCGAAGGAGCTCGGCGTCGACGCATCCCGCTGAGGAAGTCAGGCGGCTTTCGACAGCGGAGCCGCGTCGGCCGGCAGGGTGACCCCGAGGTCGATCACGGCCCGCAACGGCAGGTGGTCGGAGGCGATCCGCGACAGCGGGCTGCGGTGCACCTGGACCTGGCGCAGCACGCCCTGCGGCCAGCCCAGGACGCGGTCGAGCGAGACCAGCGGCAGCGGCGCCGGGAAGCTGGGCGGGCTGGCCTGCAGCGGCCCGAACAGGGCGTCGAGCGGCCGCAGCGAGGAGCGCCGTCCGGGGCGCCACTCGTTCAGGTCGCCGACCAGCAGGGTCGGCATGCTCTCGCCGGCGGCGATCTCGTCGAGGATCATGGCCGATTGGCGCATGCGGCAGCGGCGCAGCAGGCCGAAATGGGCCGCGACCACCCGCAGCCGGCCGGCGGGAAGCGCCAGCTCGGTGACGATGGCACCGCGCGGCTCGGCCCCGGGCAACGTCAGGCGGCGCAGGCGGGTGACCTCGCCGTCGCGCACCAGCAGGGCATTGCCGTGCCAGCCATGGCCGTCGGGGAGATCGGAGACATGCACCAGATGCAGGCCGCTGTCGCGCCGCAGCGTCTCGGCGTCCAGCAGGCCATAGCGCCGGCCGAAGCGGCGGTCCACCTCCTGCAGCGCCACGACGTCGGCCTTCAGCTCGTCGACCACGGCGGCGATGCGCAGCGGGTCGAAGCGGCGGTCCAGCCCGACGCATTTGTGCACGTTGTACGAGCCGACCACGACCGGGCGGACGGGAACCGTCTCGTTCGGTGCCTGGGGCAGGAGGTCGGTGCCGAAGGGTGCGTCGTACAGGGCCATCGCGGTTCCGGATGCCGGGACCGTCAGACAATGCCCGGGGACACTCTGGATTTAATCCAACCGCCCGCCAATGCCAAGATGGCGCGACCGAATGTATCGGCTGCATGATCGATGGTATGGGGAAAGGTGGCTCCCTGGACTGGACTCGAACCAGTGACCCGCTGATTAACAGTCAGCTGCTCTACCAACTGAGCTACCAGGGAACATGAGCGCCGGATCGCTCCGGGCTGTTGGTGGCGCGGCTTATAGCAACCTCGCCCCGCCCTGCCAAGCCTGACGTGCACCCCGATCACACTTTTTGGGGTGCTGGTCCGGCCGGGATTTTTCGGGCGGGCCGTTTGGAGGCGCGAGCCGGAATCGAACCGGCGTGCACGGATTTGCAGTCCGCTGCTTGACCACTCAGCCATCGCGCCCCAAGCGGCGGCCCCCGTATATCGTCCGCCGAGAAGCAGGGTCAAGGACGAACGCGTCGAACTTTCGATCCGGTTTGCGCGGGCGATTGGGCCGGACGGCATCAGACCGATTGTGTTGCGGGCGCGAAGGCCGATATAACCGCTGCGTTTGAGCGCGCGGCGGCCACCCGGCCGCTGCGTCTCGCCGTCCTCAGATTGCGGAATCCCATGGTCGACTACGCAGCCGCCCGCCTGAACATGGTCGAAGGGCAGATCAAGCCCAACAAGGTCATCGACCAGGCTCTGATCGACGCGATGATGGCCGTCCCGCGCGAACGCTTCGTGCCGGCCGACCGGCGCGGCGTCGCTTATGTCGACGAGGATGTCGCGATCGGCGGCGGCCGGGTGCTGATGGAACCGCGGGTGCTGGGGCGGCTTCTCAACGACGCCCGGATCACGCCCGCCAGCCGCGTGCTGATCGTCGGCGCCGGCACCGGCTACAGTGCCGCGCTGATCTCCCGCCTCGCCGCCAAGGTGGTGGCGCTCGAGGAGGACAAGACCCTGCTCGCCGCCGCGCGTGACGCGCTGTACGAGCTCGGCGTCCAGCGCGTCACGCTGGCCGAGGGGCGGCTGGTGGAAGGCTGGGCGGCCGAGGGGCCGTATGATGTCATCCTGGTCGACGGCGCGGTGGCCGATGTCCCGGCGGCGCTGGTGGCGCAGCTGGCGCCCGGCGGCCGGCTGCTCACCGTGGTGGATGACGGCGACCGCGTCGGCCGTGCTATGCTGGTCAGCGCGGTCGATGGAGTCGTGTCGCAGCGCCCGCTATTCGATGCGGCGACGGCGACGCTGCCCGGCTTCGAGCGCAAGCCGGCCTTCCAGTTCTGAGCGTGTGTTTTAGGAAGAGATGGCGGGGCATCGGGTGCAGCAGTTCGAGATCGACGTGACGACCCTGGCGGAGTGGCGGCGCGACGGCACGGGGCATGTGCTGGTCGATGTGCGCGAGCCGCAGGAGCTGGCGGTATGCCGGATCGAGGGGTCGCTCGACATCCCGATGGGCGAGATCCCGGGCCGGGTCGAGGAAATTCCGGGCGATCGCCCGGTGGTCGTCATGTGTCACCACGGGGGGCGCAGCGCGCAGGTGGTGCGATGGCTTTCGGCGAGGGGCATGGACAACGCGGTCAATCTGCGCGGGGGCATCGATGCCTGGGCGTGCGAGATCGATCCTACCATGGGACGGTATTGACGATGACACGATACGGACGGTTCGGGCTCTCCACCGCGGTGTTGTCCGCCGCGCTGATGCTGGGCACCGCCTCGGCCTCGGCGCAGTCGATGGCCGAGGCGCTGGCGTCGGCCTATGCCACCAA
>JAEKLZ010000316.1 GCA_019508225.1 Inquilinus limosus
GAGTTCTCGCCCGGCGGCCCGAACTCCGCCACCGTGCCGCCGGTGGTCACCGGCCAGGCGGCGCTGGGCCAGTTCTCCGATTCCGCGCAGCTGCTGCTGGCCCGCGGCTCCGGCGTGCCGGTCAAGGTGATCGCCTGCGGCTACCGCTCCGGCCCCTTCGCCTTCTATTCCCTGCCCAAGGCGCCGATCCGCACGGTCAAGGACATGATCGGCAAGCGCATCGGCATCCAGCCGACGGCCCGCTTCGTGCTGGACGCGATCCTGGCGCAGAACAAGATCGACCCGTCGCAGATGGACATCACCAATATCGGCTTCGACATGACGCCGCTGATGTCGGGCCAGGTCGATGCCGTCACCGGCTGGATCACCAACACCCAGGCGCTGTCGGTGATCGGGCCGGACCGGATCGACCTGATGATGAAGGACACCGGCCTGCCCTCCTACTCCAACGTCTATTTCGCCACCGACCAGGCGCTGGCCGGGAATGCCGAGGTGCTGGCGAAGTTCCTGCGCGCCGTGGCCAAGGGCTGGGCCTGGACTCACGCGCATCCGAAGGAGGCGGTGGATTTGACCGTCGACGCCTATCCGCAGCTGGACCGCGCGACCGAGCAGGCGACGGTCGGGCTGGTGCTGAGGCTGAGCTTCGACGCCGACACCAAGGCGAAGGGCTGGGGCTGGTTCGACCCGGCCGCGATCGCCGAGCAGGTGCGGATCTACGACTCGATCGGCCAGTTCCAGGGCAGCGCGCCGAAGCCGGAGGAGTGCTGGTCCGGCGCGATCCTGGAGATGACCGCAGCCGACCGGCCGAAGCTGGGGTGACGGACCGGGTGGACAGCGCCGCGATCCGCTGCCGGGGCCTCGCCATCGGCTATCCGGCCACCGGGCTCGGCGCGGGCGCGGTGCCGGTGCTGGACGGCGTCGACCTGGACGTGCCGCAGGGCGGCTTCCTGACCATCCTCGGGCCGTCGGGCTGCGGCAAGTCGACCCTGCTGCGGGTGGTGGCCGACCTGCTGGCGCCGCTGGCCGGGGAGATCGCGGTGCTGGGCGGCCCGCCGGAAGCCGCCCGGCAGCGCCGCGACATCGGCTTCGTGTTCCAGGACCCGACTTTGCTGCCCTGGCGCAGCGTGCGCGCCAATATCGAGCTGCCGCTGCTGGTCGGCCGCAGGGCCGCCCGGCCCGAAGTCGCCGCCACCGACGAGCTGCTGGCCCTGCTCGGCCTCAGCGGGCTGGCGGAGCGGATGCCGGACCAGCTGTCGGGCGGCCAGCGCCAGCGCGTGGCGATCGCCCGTGCCTTGCTGTCCCGGCCGCGCATCCTGCTGATGGACGAGCCCTTCGGCGCGCTCGACGAGATCACCCGCGACCGGCTGAACGACGAGCTGCTGGCGCTGTGGCGGCGCACCGGCACCACCGTGGTCTTCGTCACCCACAGCATCGCCGAGGCGGCGTATCTGGGCCAGCAGGTGCTGGTGCTGGCCGCCCATCCCGGCCGGGTGCAGGAGATCGTCGATCTGCGGTCGTTGAAGGATGCGGAGGGCCGCTGCGACCGCGACGCGCCCGAGACCACCGCCATTTGTGCCCATCTGCGGCGGCTGCTGGCGGCGGGGTCGGAGGTCGCGGCATGACGGCAGCGTCGGTTCTGGCCGAGAGAGCCCCCTCCCCCTACCCCCCTCCCGCAGGGGGAGGGGGGACTCGGTTTTTCATGTCATCGGGAACCGTTCTCCAAGCCGCGCCCATCCTGTCCCCCCTCCCCTCGCGGGAGGGGGCTAGGGGGAGGGGGCTCGCGCCGCTGGGGTACAAATCATGACCCGCCCCAGCGACATCCTGTGGCCGGCGCTGGGCGCGCTGTCGATCCTGCTGGCCTGGCAGTTCGGCCTGCCGGCGCTGGGCGTGCCGGGCTTCATCGTGCCGGCGCCGGCCGCGGTGTTCGCCAAGCTGTGGACCGACCGGGCGCTGCTGCTGGCCAACACCTGGCCGACGGTGCTGGAGGCGGTGCTGGGCTTCCTGCTGGGCAACACGGTCGCGGTGCTGCTGGCGATCCTGTTCACCTACAGCCGGCCGGTCCGCGCCGCCTATTTCCCGATCGTGCTGTTCCTCAACACCATCCCGGTGCTGGCCCTGGCGCCGATCTTCATCCTGATGTTCGGGCTGGGCCTGCTGCCCAAGATCGTGATCGCGGCGGTGATCTGCTTCTTCCCGACCCTGATCGCCATGGTCCGCGGCCTGACCCTGGCGACGCCGAACGAGCGCGAGCTGATGCGGGTGCTGTCGGCCAGCGGCTGGGAGACCTTCTGGCGGCTGCGCGCGCCACGGTCGCTGCCGATGCTGTTCACCGCGCTGCGCATCGCCGCCACCGGCAGCGTCATCGGCGCCATCGTCGGCGAATGGATCGGGTCGAATGCCGGGCTGGGCGCGCTGATCATCCAGGCCACCTTCAACTACCAGGCCGACCGCCTGTTCGCCGCCGTCTTCGTCGCCGCCGCGATGGGGCTGGTCGCCTTCGGCCTGGTGGTGCTGGTCGAGCGGCGAGGCTTCCGGCGCTGGATTCGATAAGGCGTCCGGACCCTAAACGTCTGGCATTCTGGACCCCGCTCCCCATGTCGTCGCATATGGCTTGACAGCCCGATCCCGCAAACGCAAAGTTCACTTGATGGTTAACTATCAAGAGCCCGTCCTCGACCGTACTTTCGCCGCCCTGGCCGACCCGACGCGCCGGGCGCTGATCGCCCGGCTAGGGGAGGAACAGACCGTCTCGGTCAGCGAGCTGGCGCGGCCCTTCACCATGTCGCTGCCGGCGGTGATGAAGCACCTCGACGTGCTGTCCGATGCCGGGCTGATCACGCGGACCAAGACCGGGCGCACCGTGACCTGCCGCCTGTCCGCGGCACCGATGGAGCAGGCGATGGACTGGCTGGCCCGCTACCAGCGCTTCTGGTCCGAACAGCTCGACCGACTGGCCGCCTTCGTCGAGGAGGAAGCATGCTCGCCAAGCCCAGCCTCAGCATCCGGCGCCGCCTCGCCGCCCCTCCCGCCCGGGTCTACGGCGCCTGGATCGACCCGGAAAAAATGATGCGCTGGTTCGGCCCGGACGGCGCCGAGACCATCAGCGCCGAGGCCGACCCGCGCACCGGCGGCCGCTACCATGTCGCCTTCCGCACGCCGGACGGCGAGCGCCACGATGTCGGCGGCGTGTACAAGGAGGTCGTGCCGGAGGAGAAGCTGGTGTTCAGCTGGGCCTGGCGGACCATGCCGGAGCGGGAATCGCAGGTGACGCTGAGCTTCCGGCCGGACGGCGACGGCACCGTGCTGATCCTGACCCATGAGCAGTTCTTCGACGAGCCGGCCCGCGATCGCCACAATGAGGGCTGGAGCGGGTGCCTCGACCGGCTGGCGCGCTATCTTCTGGAGGAAGCCGTCGCCTGAGGAAGGTGCCATGCCCGCGGAGAGCGTCGGACTGCTGATGCACAAGCGCGTGGACGGACAAAGGCTTGTCCTGCTGGCGCATCCCGGCGGCCCGTTCTGGCGCGGCAAGGATCTGGGCGCCTGGTCGATCCCGAAGGGCGAGCCGGAGCCCGGCGAGGATCTCGAGGCCACGGCCCGTCGCGAATTTGCCGAGGAGCTGGGCACCGCGCCCGAAGGGCCGCTGCTGCCGCTGGGCAGCATTCGCCAGCGCCGCGGCAAGACGGTCACCGCCTTCGCCCTCGCCGGCGATTTCGACACCACGCGGATCCGCGGCGGCGAGTTCCAGCTGGAATGGCCGCCGCGGAGCGGCCGGATCCGGTCCTTCCCGGAGGTCGACCGGGCCGAGTGGTTCGACCTGCCGACAGCCCGGAAGAAGATCCTGGAGGCGCAGCGGCCCCTGCTGGACCGGCTGGAGGAGATCCTGGACACTCCCGCGTAGGTTGGGTTCGCCCTGGCGAACCCAACATCCATCCGGCATCGCATTGTTGGGTTCGCGTCGCGAACCCAACCTACGGCCGGGGTTCAGACGCCCACCGTGTCGTCGCCGCCACCGCCGAAATCATCGCCGCCGAAATCCTGGCTGCCATCGTCCTGGTAGTCGGCATCAGTGACGCCCTGGCTGCTATCGTCCACGGGCACGGCGTCGGCGCCGGGGGCGGCGTCGCCGTAGTAGTTGTTGACCACCGTCTCGGTCAGGCCGGGGGCGGCACTGCCGAAGCCGCCAAGCCCGCCATGGCCCGCGCCGAACAGGGATTCGATGCCCTGGAACAGCAGCGCGCCGCCGGCGACGCCGGCCGCGGTGGCCGCGGCGCTGCGCAGGAAGGACGGGCCGGAGGACTGGGCGAAGGGCCCGCCGCCGCCCCAGGGGCCGGGCTGGGCCGGGGCATAGGCCGGCGGCGCCTGGGTATAGGCCGGAGCCTGCGGCTGCGGCGCCGGCTGCGGACGCGGGGCCGCGGCACTGCCGAAGATGGCGCCGAGGAAGCTGCCGCCACCGCTGGCGCGCTGCGGCTGGGCCTGGCGCTCCAGCTCGGCGATCCGGGACTGGGCCTGGTGCAGGGCGTAGTCCTGGATCAGCACGGTCTGGGCCAGCATGTAGGGCGCGTCGGGCAGGTCGCGGACCAGGTCCCGGACCATCGCCACCGCCTCCTCGTCCTGTTCGGCGGGCGGGGCCTGCTTGAGCCGGGCGACCAAGTTGGTCAGCAGCTCACGTTCCTGGGGTGTCATCTTGCGCTCTCCGGTCGGGCCCGCTGGCGCGGGCATCCCCTTCCGCCGCTGATATGGGCCCGGCGGCCGGGCGCCGCAATCGACCGCGCGGCGCCGTGTCGCGCCGCCCTCGTTCAAGACGGCGGATGGTAGCCGTCGGTCAGCGCCTTCAGGAAAGCCACGACATCGTCAATCTCGGCATCGGTCAGGGCCGGCGCGTCGCCGAGATGGCGGTCGAAGGGCGGGTCGCGGTTGATGTTCGCCCGGTACTGCACCGGCAGGTCGTCATAGAGCCGCACGCTGCCGTCCGGGTTGCGCGGATACCAGCGGCCGGGGTCGGTCTCGCGGGTCGCGTAGAACGCCACGGCGTCGCGCAGGCTGTGGAACACGCCGTTGTGGAAGAAGGTCCGGCGCAGCGCCACGTTGCGCAAGGTGGGGGTGCGGAACAGGCCGCAATACTCCGGGTGGTCCTTCAGGTCGGTGCGCAGCGGCCCGCAGACGCCGAGATCGACATAGGCGGGATCGGCATTGGCCGGGATCTGCATGTTCCGCGGCAGGGCGATGGCGATCTGGCCGTAGTCGCTGAACTGCGGCGGGGTGCCGTCATTGCCGCGCTGGCTGATATGGCATTCGGCG
>JAEKLZ010000317.1 GCA_019508225.1 Inquilinus limosus
TGTCGACCAGGTCGCAGGCCAGGCCCCAGGGGATCAGCAGCTCGCGCAGCAGCTTGGCGGTGCCGAAATACATGTCGCGCGAGCAGACGACGTGGTCGCCCGGCGCCAGCGCCTGGAACAGCGCCGCGATCGCCGCCATCCCGGAGGCGAACAGCATCGCCCCGGACCCGCCCTCCAGCCGCGCCAGCAGCGCCTCGGCCTGCAGGTAGGTCGGGTTGTCGTCGCGGCTGTAGCCGCGGCCGCCGACCTGGACGTAGCCGGCATCGCGGGCATAGGTCGAGGACGGGTGGATCGGCGGCACGATCGCGCCGGTGTCGCCGCAGAGATAGCCGTCGAGGCGGGCGGCGATGGTTTCGGGGCGGCAGGGCGGCCGATCGACCATGGGAACTCCGGAGTGCCTTCCGGGTGTAACTCCCCTGACGCGGCCCTGCAATCCGTGGCAACGTGCTGGAAGGCTTCGGGAGCTTGTGATGGCGTTCGAGAACGGGTTCGGGATCGATCTCGGGTTGGCGCCCGGCATGTGGGTGCGGCACCCGGACCAGCCCGACTGGGGTCCCGGCCAGGTGCAGTCGGTGATCGGCAGCCGGATCACGGTGAATTTCGAGAACCGCGGCAAGGTGCTGATCGACGGCTCGGTGATCCAGCTGGAGCCGGTCGAGGAGGCCTAGAGGCCGCCCTCCCTGGATTGCCGGGCTTGACCCGGCAATCCACCCATCAGGAGCTGTTCCCGGAAGCCCCTGGATCCTCGGGTCAAGCCCGAGGATGACAGCAACGGGTGGGCCGCACCCTAATAATCCATATCAGGACTGTTGAACCTCACCCCCTATCCAACGAATGCCGGATTTTCCGCTGGCGCACTTTCTACGCTCGGCTATGATGGAAGCCCTTTATTTACATTAAAAATAGGCACAATCGATGCGCGTCGAGCTTCGCGGGATCGAGAAGCGGTTTCAGGAGTTCAGCGCCCTGTCGGGGATCGGCCTCGACATCGAGGCGGGGCATCTCTGCGCCCTGCTCGGCCCCTCCGGCTCGGGCAAGACGACGCTGCTGCGCATCATCGCCGGGCTGGAGCATGCCGATGCCGGCAGCTTGCGGATCGGCGGCACCGACATGTCGGCGGTCGATGTCCGCGACCGCCAGGTCGGCTTCGTGTTCCAGCACTACGCCCTGTTCCGGCATATGAGCGTGCTGGACAATATCGGCTTCGGCCTGAAGGTGCGGCCGCGCCAGACCCGGCCCGAGGCCGAGGCGATCCGCGCCCGCGCCAAGGAACTGCTGGCCCTGGTTCAGCTGGAAAAATTCGGCGACCGTTATCCCGACCAGCTGTCCGGCGGCCAGCGCCAGCGCGTCGCCCTGGCCCGGGCGCTGGCGATCGAGCCGCGCATCCTGCTGCTGGACGAGCCCTTCGGCGCGCTCGACGCCCGGGTGCGCAAGGATCTGCGCCGCTGGCTGCGCGAGTTGCACCAGACGCTGAAGCTGACCACCGTCTTCGTCACCCACGACCAGGAGGAGGCGCTGGAGCTGGCCGACCAGGTGGTGGTGATGGATCACGGCCGGGTCGAGCAGATCGGCAGCCCGACCGAGGTCTATGAGCGGCCGGCGACGCCCTTCGTCTACGAGTTCCTGGGCCAGGCCGTCCGCCTGCCCTGCCGCATCGGCCCGGATCGGGTCGATGTCGAGGGCGCGGTGCTGCCCCGGCCAGCGGGTTATGCCGGGCCGGACGGCGCCGGCGAGATCTTCGTCCGCCCGCACGACCTGGTGCCGCAGGACGCGCGCGGCGACGCCTTCCCGATCGCCATCCGCAGCGTCAACGTCATCGGCCCGCTGGTGCGGGTCGAGGCGGTGACCCAGCACGGCGCCATCCCGCTCGACCTGGAATGGCACCGGCGCCAGCTCGCCGCCCGCTTGCCCATTGCGGGCGAGACGCTGCAGGTCGGCACCAGCCATTTCGGCCTGTTCCCGGCGCGCCAGGCCGCCTGAGCATTCTGGAGATTTCGATGAATCGTTCCTTCCTGGCGCTGGCGCTGGCCGCCGGCCTGCTGAGCGGCGGCACGGCCGCGGCCCAGACCACCATCCTCAACGCCTCCTTCGATGTCGGCCGCGAGCTCTATGTCGACATCAACCCGGCGTTCCAGACCTATTGGAAGGGCAAGTCCGGCCAGGATGTGACGGTCGAGCAGTCGCATGCCGGCACCTCGAAGCAGGCGCGGTCGATCCTGGAGGGGCTGCAGGCCGATGTCGTCACCTTCAACCAGGCGACCGACATCACCGCGCTGGAGAAGGGCGGCGCGGTCAAGCCGGGCTGGCAGGCGGCCTTCCCGAACGGCGCCTCGCCCTACTACTCCTTCCCCGCCTTCCTGGTGCGCAAGGGCAACCCGAAGGGCATCAAGGACTGGGGCGACCTGGCGCGTGAGGACGTGGAGGCGGTGTTCCCGAACCCGAAGACCTCCGGCAATGCCCGCTACACCTATCTCGCCGCCTATGCCTGGGCGCTGAAGGCCAATGGCGGCGACCAGGGGAAGGCGCAGGAGTTCGTCAAGACCGTGCTGTCGCATGTGCCGGTGTTCGACACCGGCGGGCGCGGCGCCACCACCACCTTCGTCGAGCGCGAGACCGGCGACGTGCTGATCACCTTCGAGGCCGAGACCCGCGGCATCCAGAAGGAATATGGCGACCGGGGCTTCGAGGTGGTGGTGCCGCCGACCAGCCTGAAGGCGGATTTCCCGGTGGCGGTGGTCGACAAGGTCGCCGACGCCCGCGGCACGGCCGAGGTCGCCAAGGGCTATCTCGACTTCCTGTACCAGCCGGCGGCCCAGGAGATCCTGGCCGAGCATTTCTACCGCCCGACCCTGGCCGAGGTCGCGGCCAAGCACCAGTTCCCGGCGGTGACGCTGGCCACGGTCGACGAGGTGTTCGGCGGCTGGGACAAGCTGAATGCCGAGCATTTCGCCTCCGGCGGCATCCTCGACACCGTGTTCGTGAACCAGTGAGCCGCGGCGCCCGATGACCAGCGTCGCCCTCGCCGCCCCCCGTCCCGCCCGGCGCCGGGTGCTGCCTGGATTCCAGCTGACCTTGGGCTGCACGCTGGTCTATCTGGCGGTGATCGTGCTGCTGCCGCTGGCCGCCCTGGCGCTGAAGGCGGCCAGCCTCACCCCGGCCCAGTTCCTGGCCATCGTCACCTCGCCGCGGGCCCTCGCCAGCTATGAAGTCACGCTGGGCATGGCGCTGGCGGCGACGGTTTTCAACGGCTTGGTCGGGCTGCTGCTGGCCTGGGTGCTGGTGCGCTACCGCTTCCCCGGGCGGCGGCTGCTCGACGCCATTGTCGACCTGCCCTTCGCCCTGCCGACTGCGGTGGCCGGCATCGCCCTGACCGCGCTGTTCGCCAAGAACGGCTGGTTCGGCGCGCCGCTGGCGGCGATCGGCATCCCGGTCGCCTACACCCCGCTGGGCATCGCCGTGGCCATGGCCTTCACCAGCCTGCCCTTCGTGGTGCGCAGCGTGCAGCCGGTGCTGGAGGACCTGGACGCGGGCGTCGAGGAAGCCGCCCGGACGCTGGGCGCCGGCGACTGGTCGACCCTGCGCCATGTCGTCTGGCCGGCGATCCTGCCCGCCTTCCTGGCCGGCTGCAGCCTGGCCTTCGCCCGCAGCCTGGGCGAGTTCGGCGCCGTCATCTTCATCGCCGGCAACCGGCCGATGCAGACCGAGATCGCGGCGCTGCTGGTGTTCATCCGGCTCGAGGAATACGACTACGCCGCCGCCGCGGCCCTGGCGCTGACCATCCTGGCCGCCGCCTTCCTCCTGCTGCTGGCCACCAACATCCTCCAGGCCCGGTTCCTGCGCCATGTCGATCGCCGTTGACCGCGCGCCGGCGGTGGCGCCCGTGACCGCGAATGCCGGCGCCCGGCCGCGACGGTCGCCGCGCATCGGCGAGGGGCGCTGGACCCGGCGGATCCTGATCGGCCTCGCCCTGCTGGCCGCGGCCCTGGTGCTGGTGGCGCCGATCGTCATCATCTTCACCCAGGCCTTTTCCGCCGGCCTCGCCGTCTTCGCCCGCAACATCGGCCAGAGCGAAACGCTGGACGCCATCGGCCTGACCGTGACCACGGCGCTGATCGTGGTGCCGGTCAACACCGTGTTCGGCATCATGGCGGCCTGGGCGATCGCCAAGTTCCAGTTCCGCGGCCGGCGCCTGCTGACCACGCTGGTCGAGATCCCGTTCTCGGTGTCGCCGATCGTGGCCGGCGTCGTGTACCTGTTCCTGTACGGCGCCAATGGCCTGTTCGGCCCCTGGCTGCAGGACCACGGCATCCGCCTGATGTTCACGCCGGTGGCGATCGTGCTGGTCAGCCTGTTCGTCACCTCGCCCTATGTGGCGCGCGAGCTGATCCCGCTGATGCAGGCGCAGGGGCGCGACGAGGAGGAGGCGGCGGCGACCTTGGGCGCCAATGGCTGGCAGACCTTCTTCCGCGTCACCCTGCCGAACATCAAATGGGCGCTGCTGTACGGCGTGGTGCTGTGCAACGCCCGGGTGATGGGCGAGTTCGGCGCCGTCTCCGTCGTCTCCGGCCATATCCGCGGCCAGACCAACACGCTGCCGCTGCAGATCGAGTTGCTGTACAACGACTACAACGCCGTCGGCGCCTTCGCCGCCGCCTCGACCCTGGCGCTGCTGGCCCTGGTGACGCTGGCGGCCAAGGCGCTGGTCGAGCGCCACAGCCGCCGCGCCGGCCGTCCGGGGCACTGACCCCGGCCGTCCGACCTCAGGCCGGCGTCAGGATATGGACGGCGCGGCCGGCGATCAGGTCCTTGGCGCGCTCGCCATAGGCCTTCATGTGCGGGGCGATCGAATGCGCCTTCAGCGCCTCCGCGCTCTCCCATTTCTCGATCACGACGAAGGTGTCGTCGCCGAAGCGGTCGGGGCTGCCCTCGGCATCCACCGCCGGGCCGTATTCGATGCAGCCCTGCTCGGCATGGACCGCGGGGATGATCTTGCGGAACTCCTCCAGCAGGGCGGCTCGCTTGCCCGGCTTGGCGGTGAGCAGGGCGATGACATGGATCACGTCGGGACTCCGTTCGTTTTGTCGGATCTTATCGCCCCGACTCACCGGGCCGCCAGCCCTTAAGGCCGCACCGCCGTGACCTCGATCTCCACCAGATAGCCGGGATTGACCAGGGCTGCTACCTGCATGGCCGAGCGGGCCGGCAGGTTCGGCTGTTCCGCCGTGCCGTAGAACTGGCGGTAGCCCTCCATGGAGCCGGCGAAGTCCAGCTTGCCCTCCTTGGCCGGGTCGCCGACC
>JAEKLZ010000318.1 GCA_019508225.1 Inquilinus limosus
GGGGGCACCGATGCGCTGTCCATTCTGCGGCCACGACGATACCCAGGTGAAGGATTCGCGGCCCACGGAGGACAATTCGGCGATCCGGCGTCGGCGCTTCTGCCCGGCCTGCGGCGCCCGCTTCACCACCTTCGAACGAATCCAGCTGCGCGAGCTGACGGTGATCAAGTCGGGCGGGCAGCGCGAGCCCTTCGACCGCGAGAAGCTGCTGCGCTCGATGCGCATCGCCCTGCGCAAGCGCGACATCGACATCGAGCGGCTGGAGCGGATCGTCAATTCGCTGGTCCGCCAGCTTGAAAGCTCGGGCGAGAGCGAGATCCCGTCCAAATCGATCGGCGAGATGGTGATGAAGGCGCTGAGCGGCGTCGACAAGGTCGCCTATATCCGATACGCCTCGGTCTACCGTGACTTCCAGGAGCCCGGCGCCTTCAGCGATTTCGTCGACCAGCTGCGCGGCGAACGCCCCTGAGAGGCGGCCCGACATCTCGCAGCGCGTTTCAAGACAGCCTCTGACAGGGAGGGGCTGCGTCGGGCGCAATGTGGTTTCGCTGGAAACCACAGCGCGACCGTCATAGGGTGCGCGCCATGTTCAGCGGCATCATCACCGATGTGGGGCGCGTCGCGGCGATCGAGCGGCGAGGCGACACCCGCTACATCATCGAGACGGCCTTCGACACGTCGACGATCGAGATCGGCGCGTCGGTCGCCCATAACGGCGTCTGCCTGACCGTGATCGAGACGAGCCCCGGCCGCTTTGCGGTCGAGGCCTCGGCCGAGACCCTGTCGCGCAGCACGCTGGGCGACTGGGCGGTCGGCACCGAGATCAATCTCGAGCGTTCGCTCAGGCTCGGCGACGAGATCGGCGGCCATCTGGTTTACGGCCATGTCGACGGTGTCGGCACCATCATCGACCGCCGGCCCGAGGGCGACAGCGTCCGCTTCACCATCGAGGCCCCGGCCGAGCTGGCGGACTATATCGCCTCCAAGGGGTCGGTCGCCGTCGAAGGCGTCTCGCTCACCGTCAACGAGGTCGCCGACACCCCGTCCGGCACCTGCCGCTTCGGCGTCAACATCATTCCGCACACGCAGTCATGCACGACCTTTCGAAGCTTAAGCACGGATCGCCGGGTGAACTTGGAGATCGACATGCTGGCGCGGTACACGGCGCGCCTGCTGCGGGATCGCAAGACAGCCGGCTGAGCCCCGACGACCAGGCGCTGCTCTCGCCGATCGACGAGATCATCGAGGAGGCGCGCCAGGGCCGGATGTTCATCCTGGTCGACGACGAGGACCGGGAGAACGAGGGCGACCTGGTGATTCCGGCGCAGATGGCGGATGCCGAGGCGGTCAACTTCATGGCCCGCTACGGCCGCGGCCTGATCTGCCTGGCAATGGAGCGCAAGCGGATCGACGAGCTCGGCCTGCAGCTGATGACGCGCAGCAACGCCTCGCGCCACCAGACCGCTTTCACCGTCTCGATCGAGGCGCGCGAGGGCGTGACCACCGGCATCTCGGCCGCCGACCGGGCCCGCACCATCGCGGTCGCCATCGACCCGGCCTGCGGCCCGGCCGACGTCGCCACGCCCGGCCATGTCTTCCCGCTGGTGGCGCGCGACGGCGGCGTGCTGGAGCGCACCGGCCACACCGAGGCGGCGGTCGACATCTCGCGCCTGGCCGGGCTGTACCCGGCCGGGGTGATCTGCGAGATCATGAACGACGACGGCAGCATGGCGCGGCTGCCGGACCTGGTGAAGTTCGCCCAGTTCCACAACCTCAAGATCGGCACCATCGCCGACCTGATCGCCTATCGCCGCTGCAAGGAATCGCTGGTCGAGCGCAAGCTCGAGACCACGATCGAGAGCCGCTGGGGCGGCGACTGGCGGATGCTGGTCTATGTCAACACCGCGCGCTATGCCGAGCATGTCGTGCTGGTAAAGGGCGACATCTCCGGCGACGATCCGGTGCTGGTGCGGATGCACGCGCTGAACGTGCTGGACGACGTGCTCGGCGACGTCCATGGCGGCAATGCCGGCATCCTGCACGGGGCGATGGCTGAGATCGGCCGCGCGGGCAGGGGCGTCGTGGTGCTGATCCGCGAGCCGCAGCCCGACAGCCTGAGCGAGCGGCTGCAGCGCCGGCTGGGGGGCATGCCGGCGAAGGAAAGCGGGCACGAGCTGCGCGACTACGGCGTCGGCGCCCAGATCCTGCTCGACCTCGGCGTCAGCAAGCTGGTCGTGCTGTCCAACCACCCCCGCACCATCGTCGGCATCGACGGCTATGGCCTGACCGTGGTCGAGCAGCGCGCCATCGCTGGCCTCCAGGAGGACTGACACATGGTCGCCAAGACCGAAGAACAGCGGCCCGTGTCCTTCACCGGCCCGGCGCCGCACATCCTGATCGTCGAGGCCCGCTTCTACGAGGATATCACCGACGAGCTGGCGCGCGGCGCCGTCGCGGTGCTGGAGCAGATCGGCGCCAGCTATGAGCGCATCGCCGTGCCGGGGGCGTTGGAGATCCCGGCAGCGGTTCAGATCGCCTCAACCTCGGCGCGCCGCTTCGACGGCTATGTCACGCTCGGCTGCGTCATCCGCGGCGAGACCTCGCATTACGACACGGTGTGCAACGAGAGCGCCCGCGGCCTGCAGGATCTGGCCCTGCGCCATGGCCTGGCCATCGGCAACGGCATCCTGACGGTCGAGACCGAGGCCCAGGCCTGGGCCCGCGCCAGGGTCGCCGAGATGGACAAGGGCGGCGGCGCCGCCCGCGCCGCCCTGGCGATGATCGAGCTCAAGCGGCATTTCAAGCAACTCACGGCCTGACCGATGGCGACGACGCAGAAACCCTCCGCCAAGGCCCGCCGCAGCGCCGCGCGCCTCGCCGCCGTCCAGGCCCTGTACCAGCTCGAGCAGTCGGGCACGCCGCTCGACAAGGTGATCTCCGAGTTCGTCCACCACCGCTTCGGCGAGCCGGTCGAGGGCGAGGCCATGGTCGAGCCCGACGCCCCGCTGTTCGGCGACATCGTGCGCGGCACCCGGGTGCGCAGTGTCGAAGTCGACGCCCTGGTCTCCGGCGCGCTCGACAGCCAGTTCTCGCTGGCCCGGCTCGACCTGCTGCTGCGCTGCGTGATGCAGGCCGGCGCCTGGGAGCTGCTGGCCAACCTGCATGTGCCGGCGCCGATCGTGATCTCGGAATATGTCAACGTCACCCGCGCCTTCTTCGGCGGCAAGGAGCCGGCGATGGTGAATGCGGTGCTCGACCGCATCGCCCGCGAGCAGCGGCCCGATGAACCGCGGGGCGACGAACCCCGCGCCGGCTGACCGCAGCAACCCCATGGGCCTCGGCGAGTTCGAGCGCATCGACCGCTACTTCCGGCCGCTGGCCCGGGCGACGCCCGGCGCGCTCGGTCTGGCCGATGACGCCGCGCTGCTCGACCCCGGCGAGGGCCGCGACCTGGTGGTGACCACCGACGCCATGGTCGAGACCGTCCATTACCTGCCGGACGAAGACCCGGCGCGGGTGGCGCGGAAGCTGCTGCGCTCCAACCTCTCCGACCTGGCGGCCAAGGGCGCGGTGCCACTCGCCTATACCCTGACGCTGGCACTGCCGGCCCAGCCGGACGAGAGCTGGATCGAGCGCTTCGTCGAAGGGCTGGCGGCCGACCAGGCGCTCTACGGCATCGGCCTGCTCGGCGGTGATTCGGTGCGGACGCCGGGAACCGCGGTGCTGTCGGTCACCGCCTTCGGCACGGTGCCGCGGGGCGCCATGCTGCGCCGCTCCGGCGCCCAGCCCGGCGACGACCTCTATGTCAGCGGCACGCTGGGCGACGCTGCGCTGGGTCTGCGGGTGATCCTCGGCCGGCGACCGGGGCTGGCGCCCCATGTTGCCGAAGCTCTGGCTGCGCGGCACCGGGTGCCGGAGCCGCGCATGGCGCTCGGCCGGGCCCTGGTCGGCCTCGCCCATGCGGCAATGGACGTGTCGGACGGGCTGCCCGGCGACCTGCCGCATCTCTGCGGCGCGTCCGGCATGGCGGCGGAGGTCGAGCTGGCATCGTTGCCGCTGTCCGACGCCGCCCGCGCCGCCATCGCCCTCGACCCCACCCTGCGGGACGTCGCCTGGGGCGGCGGCGAGGATTACGAACTGCTGTTCAGCGCACCGGTATCGGCCCGCGCCGCTATCACGGCTGCCGCCGCCGCGGCGGGCACGCCGGTGACCCGGGTCGGCCGGATCGCGGCGGGGCAGGGCGTGCGCCTGCTCGATCCGCAGGGAGTTCCCGTCGAGTCGCTGACCGGCTGGAGGCACTTCTGATCGCACCAGCCGCTCCGGACGCCATCAAACGGCCCGAATCGCTAGTCTCCACGCCACTCTTCGGGTCCAAAAGCAAAAATATTTCACGTTGATTGCCCTCCCCATGCTGCTCTGGCATCGTTTCCGCGCAAAAGAAGCGGAGCCGGCCTGAAGCGGGCCGGGTGCGTCACCAACAGGGGCGAGGGACTCAAGAATGATGTCAGCGGTCCTTGTCTTCGTGCTGGCCTGCGGCCTCGGCGCGTTAGCCTATGGCGTGTGGGCGTCACGAAGCGTGTTGTCGGCCAGTCCGGGTGATGAACGGATGCAGGCCATTGCCGCCGCGATCCAGGAAGGCGCGGGCGCCTATCTGAACCGGCAGTACCTCACCATCGGCGTGGTCGGCGTGGTCATCGCCATCATCGTCTCGCTGCTTCTCGGCATTTCGGTCGGCATCGGCTTCGTCATCGGCGCGGTCCTGTCCGGCGCCGCCGGCTACGTCGGCATGAACATCTCGGTCCGGGCCAATGTCCGCACCGCCGAGGCTTCCCGCCAGGGCCTGGCCGCCGGCCTCGCCATCGCCTTCCGCTCCGGCGCCGTCACCGGCATGCTGGTGGCCGGCCTGGCCCTGATCGCCGTCGCCGGCTACTACACCATTCTCCTCGCCTCCGGCGCCAGCGGCCGCGGTCTGATCGACCCGCTGGTGGCGCTCGGCTTCGGCGCCTCGCTGATCTCGATCTTCGCCCGCCTCGGCGGCGGCATCTTCACCAAGGGCGCCGATGTCGGTGCCGACCTGGTCGGCAAGGTCGAAGCCGGCATCCCTGAGGACGATCCGCGCAACCCCGCCGTGATCGCCGACAATGTCGGCGACAATGTCGGCGACTGCGCCGGCATGGCCGCCGACCTGTTCGAGACCTACGCCGTCACCACCGTCGCCACCATGGTCCTAGCCTCGATCTTCTTTGCCGGGGCGGCCGAGATGT
>JAEKLZ010000319.1 GCA_019508225.1 Inquilinus limosus
CCGAGGGCCTGGTCCCCGAGTTCGACTGGAACGCCTGGCCCCTGCCCCCGGTCTTCGACTGGCTGCAGCGCGAGGGCGGCATTTCCGACCACGAGCTGCGCCGCACGTTCAACTGCGGCGACGGCTTCATCCTGGTGATGGCGGCGTCGGACGCCGAGCCGGTGCTGGCCGCCCTGCTGAACGCGGGCGAGGACGCGTTCATCTGCGGACAGCTGGTCCAGGCGTGAGCAGGACCAAGGTCGCCGTCCTGATCTCCGGCCGGGGCTCCAACATGGAGGCCCTGGTCCGCGCCGCCCAGGACCCCGCCTGCCCGTTCGAGGTCGCCCTGGTGCTGGCAAACAAGCCCGAGGCCGGCGGCCTGCTCGCCGCCGCCGCGGCGGGCGTCGAGGCCCTGGCCGTCGACCAGAAGTCCTACGGCAAGGACCGCGAGGCGCACGAGCGCGCCATCGACGCGGCCCTGCGCGAGCGTGGGATCCAGGTCGTGGCCCTGGCCGGCTACATGCGCATCCTGACGCCGTTCCTGGTCAACGCCTGGGAAGGCCGGATGCTGAACATCCACCCCTCCCTGCTGCCGGCCTATCCAGGCCTGGACACCCACGGCCGCGCCCTCGGGGCCGGCGAGGTCGAGGCCGGCTGCACCGTCCACCTGGTCACCGCCGGCGTCGACGAAGGCCCGATCCTCGGCCAGGCCCGCGTGCCGATCCTGCCCGGCGACACCGAACACATGCTGAGCGACCGCGTGCTGGAGCAGGAGCACCAGCTGTATCCCGCGGTCCTGGCGCAGTTCGTGCGCGGGCTCTAGGCGCCCCGACTTGCACGAGGGCGAACAAAGCCCGCCTTCGACGCCGCGAAAAGCGGCGCGGGTTGCGTTTCAAAACGGCGCCCGGCGTCTTGGCGAGCGCGCCGTGTCGCCATGAATTGACGCAAGCGCTGTTACGGATCCTGCTGAGGGCGCTCTCGCGGGAGAGACCGGGCCTGGCCCGGCGCTGAAGGCGAAACCGCCCCGGAAACGCTCAAGCAAAAGGACCGCGACGGCCTCGAAACGCTGGAAAGCAGGGCGCGTCTGCGTGCGCCCTCGCCGAAGGAGCAAGGCGATCCCGCATCGCTGAATCTCTCAGGCGCCAAGGACAGCGGGGGTGCGGAAGGCGGGCCACGACGGTCCGTCGCGACACCTCTCGGCTGCCCATGACCTGAACAGACGTCCTGCCGTTCCATTTTCCAAAGAGCTCGCGCCACCTCAACACGATGACCTGACAGGTTTTCGTGAGATACTTATTTGCAGAAACAATATGGGCCATTCTCAATGTTCATAATTTAGACACGAATGCGCACCACCTGATCTTGACGTTATATTGTTGCCGCAAACAGCTTTTCTGAATTTACCGCGATAGACGAACCGTCGAGCTTGCCCCCGTCAAAAAAGATTGGGGATAGTCATGACGAACACGCGTCCTTCGCCGGCCTTGCGCCGCTTCCGGGCCCTGCTGCTGGCCGCTTCGGTGCTGGGCGGCGCGACGCCCGCCCTGGCTCAGGAGGCCGACAAGGCCTCGACGGTCGACGAACTAGTGGTGACCGGGGCCCGGGTGTCCGAGGCCAGCGTCGCCATCGGCACCGACCACGCCACCGCCACGGTGTCGATCACCCGCGAGGCCCTGCTGTCGGCCCCGGCCGGCGTGACCGGCCTGAAGATGCTGGAGAGCCTGCCCGGCTTCAACGTCCAGGCCAATGACGCCCTGGGCATGTACGAGTTCGGCAATTCGGTCTCGGTGCGGGCCTTCAACTTCCAGCAGATCGGCTTCCTGCTGGACAACATCCCGATGGGCCGCAGCGACCAGTTCGGCGGCAGCCCGATCTACCGCTATGTCGACAACGAGAACCTGCTGCGGGTGACGGCCTCGGCCGGGGCCGGCGACGTCGCCCTGCCCAGCTACGCCTCGCTGGGGCCGATCGTCGACTACTTCACCCAGAAGCCGTCCGAGACCGCCGGCGGCTCGGCCAGCTTCACCCTCGGCAGCGACGCCCTCAAGCGCGGCTTCCTGCGCCTGGAATCCGGCAAGGTCGGCCCGCTGTCGGGCTATGTCAGCGGCTCGTGGATCAAGGGCGACCTGTGGCGCGGCCCGGGCACGATCGACCGCAAGCACTACGAGGGCAAGCTGCGCTACGACCTGCCCAACGGCGGCGACCTCAGCTTCCAGACCGTCCACAACGACTATTACGACTACGACAGCCCCTCGATCACCAAGGCGCAGTACGCCGGCACGGCGGGCGACATCTTCGGGCGCAAGGGCCGCGGCTTCGCCTATCTGGGCGCCGTGCCGCTGTCCGTGCCGCTCGGCACGCCGGTGATCGTCCCGACCGCCAGCCTGCCGCAGACCGTGGCGGGGATCGTCTATTCCAACCCCAACTACGCCAACTACTACAAGTTCGCGGTCAACAAGCGGAAGGACCACCTCTACGGCCTGACCCTGAACACGCCGATCACCGACGCGATCGACCTGACCACGACGGCCTATTACGAGGACAAGGGCGGCTATGGCGTCTCGCCGGAGGACTATGCGACCTCCAAGGGCAATTACGACGCCGAGGTGGCCGCCGGCCTGACGGGGCTGACCGCGCCCAAGGGCCTGCAGTACGGCCTCTCGGCCATCGACGGCACGCGCAAGGGCGTCACGGCCAAGGGCAGCTGGAAGTTCGGCTTCAACAAGCTGGAGGCCGGCGTCTGGCTGGAGAAGGACGACTATCACCGCACCCAGGCGCGCTACAACACCGTCAACGGCGATCCCGACGGCGCGCCGCTATTGAACGAACCGGTCCACCTGCAGCGCGACTATGTCTCGACCCGCGACACGACCCAGTTCTTCCTGAAGGACACCCTCAGCCTGCTGGACGAGACCCTGAAGCTGGAGCTGGGCTTCAAGACGCTGGACGTCGATTACAACATCCATGGCAAACGCCAGATCGCCGACTACCGGACCGGCCGGACGCCGTCGATCGACGCCAACTGGAAGGACGACTTCCTGCCCCAGGTCGGCCTGGTCTACAGCGTCAATTCGCGCGACCAGGTCTTCGCGTCCTATTCGGAGAACATGGCCCTGCCGCGCGGCGCCGACGACGTATTCTCGGCCGCCAGCCCCAGCGCGCCGGGCCCCAAGCCCGAAACCTCGACCAACATCGAACTGGGCTACCGCGCCAACCGCTCGACCTTCAACGCCTCGTTCGTGGCCTACAAGACCGAGTTCAAGAACCGCCTGCAGCAGTTCAGCGCCTTGGTTCCCGGCAGCACCACCCTGGAGAGCTTCTATCAGAACGTCGGGGCGGTGAAGGCGTCGGGCGCCGAGTTCAGCGGGCAGTGGAAACCCGACCTGCTGGGCGGCAAGATCTATTTCAACGCCAACCTCTCCTACAACAAGTCCAAGTTCCAGGACGACGTCCTGAACTACCGGTCCAGCGCCACGGCCGCGCCCGTCACCCTGCCGACCAAGGGCAAGGTCGTGCCGGACTTCCCCGAATGGCTGTTCCAGGGCGGGGTGACGGTCGAGCCGACGGACGGGGTGGTGTTCAACGTCTCGGCCCGCCACATCGACGACCGCTTCACCAACTTCATCAACAACGAGACCACCAAGGGCTATACGATCGTCAACGCCTATCTCGACCTGGGCGACGGGTTCGGAGCCGGGCCGTTCGAGCAGATCAAGGCGCGGGTCAATGTCGATAACATCTTCGACAAGGACTATCTGGGTACGATCAACACCACGGTGACCACCCCGGCCAGCTTCCGGCCCGGCTCGCACCGGACGATCCAGTTCACCCTTTCCGCCGACTTCTAGGCCCACGTTCCGGCCGGTCTCCCCCTCAAGGTGGACCGGCCGGACAGCGTTCGAGTGCATCCATGACCCGATCCATCCTGCTGGCCGCCGTCTCGGCCCTCGCCCTGGCCACCAGCGTCCAGGCCGCCGAAACCGCCGCCTCGGCCCGCGCCATCCACGAGGGCCTGCTGACCCTCGATACCCACCTGGACACTCCGGCCAACTTCGGCCGCCCCGGCTGGGACATCCTGGACCGCCACGACGCGGCCAAGGACGGCTCGCAGATCGACTATCCGCGCATGGTCGAGGGCGGGCTGGATGGCGGCTGCTTCGCCATCTACACGCCCCAGGGCCCGCGCACGCCTGAGGCCACCCGCGCCGCCCGCGACTCGGCGCTGATCCGCGGCGTCGAGATCCGCGAGATGGTCGCCAAGCACGGCGACAAGTTCGGCCTGGCCTTGAAGGCCGACGACGCCGCGACCATCGCCGCCCAGGGCAAGCGCGTGGTGTATATGAGCATCGAGAACAGCTACCCGATCGACGGCGACGTCACCCTGCTGTCGGCCTTCTACGCCATGGGCGTGCGGATCAGCGGCCTGGCCCACTTCAAGAACAACGACATGGCCGACTCGTCGACGGACAAGCCGGAGTGGCATGGCCTGTCGCCCCTGGGGAAGCAGTTCGTGGCCGAGGCCAACCGCCTGGGCGTGGTGCTGGACGGCTCGCACTCGTCCGACGACGTGCTGGACCAGCTGATCGCCCTGTCCAAGACCCCGGTGATCCTGACCCATTCGGGCTGCAAGGCGGTGTTCGACCATCCGCGCAACGTCGACGACGCGCGGATCAAGGCCCTGGCCGACAGCGGCGGGGTGATCCAGGTCGACGCCTATTCCAGCTACCTGATCGACACGCCCAAGAACCCGGACCGCGAGGCGGCGATGGGCGCCCTGATGGCTAAGGCCGGGGCCCGCGCGAAGATGACCGAGGACCAGCGCGCCGCCTTCATGACGGAATACAAGGCGATCGACACCAAGTGGCCGGTGCGCAAGGCCACCTTCGAGGACTTCATGAACCATCTGAACCACGCCCTGAAGGTGGCCGGGGTCGACCATGTCGGCATCGGCCTGGACTTCGACGGCGGCGGCGGGGTCACGGGCCTGAACGACGCGGCCAGTTATTGGAAGATCAGCGAGCGCCTGCTGGCCGAGGGCTACACCAAGGCCGACCTTGCGAAGATCTGGAGCGGCAACGTCCTGCGCCTGCTGCGCGCGGCCGAGGCGGCCAAGGCGCCGGCGGGGTAGCCTGCACGATTCCGCTCATCGCGGCGAGTACTCCAGGCGTCGTGGACGGTAGACATTGAAGGTTGTTCTTCGGCGAGCGCCGTGCGTCCTTCGAGGCTTCGCTACGCTACGCACCTCAGGATGAGGAGCGTTG
>JAEKLZ010000320.1 GCA_019508225.1 Inquilinus limosus
GCCATGGCGGCCGACGACACGGTCAAGATCGGCGTGGTGGCGGCGGAATCCGGCTCCTTCGTCTCGGCCGGCCACACCTTGCCGGCCGGCGTCAGCCTGGCGGTGAAGGAGATCAACGATGCCGGCGGCGTGAAGGTCGGCGACAAGACCTACAAGATCGAGCTGGTGCGCCGCGACGACCGCACCGACATCGGCACCGCGGTGGCGGCGACGCAGGAGCTGGTGCGCGATGTCGGGGTGAAGGCGATCTTCGGGTCGGAGTCGCACGACTTCACCCTGGCCATGGCCAAGATCACCCAGCCGGCCAAGATCCTGCACTTCGCCGGCAACAGCACGCTCGACACCATCCTGACCGACGCGGCGGTCGCCCCGGGCGGCGAGGCCCACTACCTGTTCCAGTCCGAGCCGCGCGAGTTCCAGCGCAGCGGCAGCACCGCCCGCGGCGTGCTCGGCCTGCTGCAGCCGCTGGTCGACCACCCGATCAAGAAGTCGGTGATCATCGCCGGCAACGACGCCACCGGGCAGTTCCTGTCCTCCTACTACATCAAGGCGCTGAAGGCGGAAGGGCAGGAGGTGCCGGACATCATCTTCTACCCGCCCGACACCACCGACTTCTCGCCGATCCTGACCCGGGCCAAGAGCCTGAATCCGGATGTGGTGCACTTCTGGTACAACGGCGACTCGACGCTGACGGCGCTGCCGCAGGCGCTGGAACTGGCGGTGGCGCCGAGCTACTTTCTGTTCGGCGTCGACCCCGGTATCTGGAAGGAGCGGGGGCTTTCGGCCGACGTGCCGGTGGCGATGAGCTGCGTGCCGGTGTGCTGGGGCGAATCCTCCAACGCCAAGGCCAAGGCCTATTTCGACGCCTATTTCGCGGCCGGCGCGCCGAAGGGCGTCACCTCCTCGGTCTCGCTGCTCTACTACGACTACGTCCACATGCTGGCGGAGGCCTGGACCAAGGCCGGCAGCTTCGACCCGGACAAGGTGGTCGACGCGCTCCTGGTGCTGCACCACCAGGGCGTGGTGTCGGATGATCTCAGCTTCAACGCCCACCACCAGGTGACGCACGCCACCGAGGTCTGCGTCGCCGACCCGGAGGGCAAGATCTCCTGCGCCATGCAGCAGCCGCCGGCCGACGCGCCGATGTGATCCGTTCCGGCGGCGTCTCCCAGCGCCGCCGGCATCGGCCTGCCGGAGGGGTCCTCCCCCACCCGATCCCTTCCGGCAGGCCGACCCTCTCGCACCGGGACGCGCCTTGGACATCCTCCTGCAGCAGATCCTGAACGGGCTGTCGATCGCCAGCGTGATCACGCTGATCGCGGTCGGCGTCACGCTGATCTTCGGCCTGACCGGCATCATCAACTTCGCCCATGGCGAATTCCTGATGGTCGGCAGCATCGTCACCTGGCTGGCGGTCGGCGCCGGCTGGGGCTTCCCGCTGGCGCTGGTCGCCGGCATCGCCACCGTCGCGCTGCTCGGCCTGGTGCTGGAGCGCGGGCTGTTCCGCTTCACCCTCGACCGGCCGACCAACGGCTTCATCGTATCGCTGGGCCTGATCGTGGTGCTGCAGCACATCGTCATCCTGTTCTGGAACGCCAACCAGAAGAGCATCCCGCGGCCGCTGAACACGATCTGGGAGGTCGGCGGCGTGCGCATCGCCGCGGTCCGGGTGATGGTGATCGCGGTGACCGCCGCGGTGGTGGCCCTGACCTTCTTCATGATCACCCGCAGCCGCTACGGCCGCGCCCTGCGCGCCAGCGTCGAAGACCGCGACACCGCGGCGCTGATGGGCATTCCGGTGCGGCGCTACATCACCGGCGTCTTCGTCTTCGGCAGCGCTCTGGCCGGCCTCGGCGGCGCCCTGCTGATCGCGCTGTTCCCGATCACCCCCTTCACCGGCGGCACCATCGTGATGAAGGGCTTCGCCGTGGCGCTGATCGGGGGCCTGGGCAACCTCACCGGCGCCGTGGTGGCCGGGCTGATCCTCGGCCTGGTCGAAGGCTTCAGCGCCGGCTACGGCCTGTCGGAATGGACCGACGCCTATTCCTTCGCCCTGATGATCATCGTGCTCCTGGTCCGGCCGCACGGCCTGTTCGGCGGCACTTCCGGCCCGCGTGTGACATGACGGATTCTCGATCGCCCCTCAGGGGACTGGTGCTGGCGCTGGTCCTGTTCGCGCTGCTGGCGCTGGTGCCGGCGCTCGGCCCCAGCAACCGGCTGCTGTCGCTGGCCATCACCGCCGGCATCAACATCGTGGCGCTGTACGGCCTGTCGGTGCTGTTCGGCCAGACCGGCATCCTGTCGATGGGCCATGCCGCGCTGGTCGGCGTCGGCGCGTATACCGCCGCCATCCTGGCCCGCGACCTCGGCCTCGACTTCTGGGCGGCGCTGCCCTGCGCCGCGGCGACCACGGCGCTGCTGGCGGCGGTGGTCGGCTTCCCGTCGCTCCGGGTCAGCGGCCATCATTTCGTGATCCTGACCTTCGCCTTCGGCCAGCTGCTGACCATCGTGCTGACCAATGGCGGCGACTTCACCGGCCGGGCCACGGGTCTCGACCTGGGCCAGCCGGTGGCGCTGTTCGGCCGCGGGCTCGATCCGTTGCCGCAATTCTACCTGCTGACCCTCGGCTTCGTGGCGCTGGCCGCCATCGCCAGCTGGGCCATCGTCCATTCCCGCTACGGCCGCACGCTGCGGGCGATCCGCGAGAACGAGAAGCTGGCCGCCTCGCTCGGCATCAATATCGGGCGGCACAAGATCGGCGCCTTCGTCGTCAGCGGCGTCTTCGCCGGCATTTCCGGCGTGCTGCTGGCCTATTTCCTGCGCCACATCTCGCCCAGCCAGTTCGCCTCATTCCCCAGCATCTACCTGGCGCTGATGGTGATGATCGGTGGCGCCCGGCTGCTGCTCGGCCCCCTGGCCGGCGGCATCCTGGTGGCGTTCCTGCCGGAGCTGTTCGCGCTCGACCCGGTGCAGTCCCGCATCCTCTACGGCATCTGCCTGATCGCGGTGATCCTGCTGCTGCCGAACGGCGTGATCGGCGGCCTGCTCGATCTGTGGCGCCGGCTGGTGCCGCAGCGCGACGCGGCCGTCCAGACCACGTCGAAGCCGGCCCGCGCCGGGCGGGAGGGTTGAGGGATGGGCGCGCTCGAGATCCGCGGCCTGCGCAAGCAGTTCGGCGGCGTCGCCGCCCTGGCCGGAGTCGACCTGACCATCGTCGAGGGCGAGATCCTCGGCATCGTCGGGCCGAACGGGTCGGGCAAGACCACGCTGTTCAACGTCATCACCGGCGTGCACAAGCCGACCGCCGGGACGGTGACCTGGCGCGGCCGCGACATGACCGGGGTGCCGGCCCATGCCGTGTCGCATGCCGGCATCGCCCACACCTTCCAGCAGGCCATGGCCTTCCCCGGCCTCAGCGTGTTCGAGAATGTGCAGATCGCCACCGAGCATTGCCGGTCGGCGGCGGACTTCCCGTGGCCGACGCCGGACGCGCTGATCGGCTTCACCGGCCTGCAGGCGCTGCGGCATGAGACCGCCGGGGTGCTGCCCTTCGGCAGCCTGCGCCTGCTCGGCATCGCCCTGGCGCTGGCGACGCGGCCGGCGCTGCTGCTGCTGGACGAGCCGGCGGCCGGGCTGAACGACAAGGAGACGACGGCGCTGGTCGATCTGGTGCGGCAGCTGCCCGGCCACGGCATCAGCGTCTGCGTCATCGACCACGACATGAGCCTGATGCAGCGCCTGTGCCGCCGCCTGGTGGTGCTGGATTTCGGCAGCAAGATCGCCGACGGCCCGACCACCGCGGTGCTGTCCGACCCCAAGGTGCTCGAGGTCTATCTGGGAGGGGCGCTGTGACGCTGCTTGAGGTCTCCGGCGTCACCACCGGCTATGGCCCGACCACGGTCAACCGCAACGTCTCGCTGGCGCTCGGCGCAAGCGAGATCGCCACCATCCTCGGCCCCAACGGCGCCGGCAAGACCACGCTGCTGCGCACCATCGCCGGGCTGGTGAAGCCGCGCGGCGGCAGCGTCGTCTTCGACGGCCGCGACGTCACCGGCCAGCCGCCGGACGTCATGGCCAAGCAGGGCGTGGTGCTAGTGCCGGAGGGGCGTCGCATCTTCGCCGACATGAGCGTGGAGGAGAATCTCCGGCTCGGCGCCTATGCCAGGCGCGACCAGGCGGCGGTGGACGCCGATGTCCGGCTGATGGAGGAGTTCTTCCCGATCCTCGCCGCCAAGCGGCGGGACAAGGGCGGGTCGCTCAGCGGCGGCCAGCAGCAGATGCTGGCGATCGCCCGCGGCCTGATGGCGCGGCCGCGCGTGCTGCTGCTGGACGAGCCGTCGCTGGGCCTGTCGCCATTGATGGTGAAGGAGATCAAGGCCATCATCCTGGCCATCGGCGAGCGGTTCGGGGCCTCGATCCTGCTGGTCGAGCAGAATGCGGGGCTTGCGCTCGGCGTGGCCACGCATGGATATCTGATGCAGCAGGGCCGCGTCGTCGCCTCGGGACCGATCGCCGAGCTGAGGAATGCGGATCTGATGCGGGACCTCTATCTCGGCGGGGCGCCAGCGGCCTCCGCCTGAAGCCGAAGCGGAGCAGCGCCGTGAGCACACTGACCCTCTCCTATGGCCGCGGCCATCTGCCGATCCGCCTGCCGGCGGGGGCGCAGGCGACGGTGGTGCGCAAGCAGCCGCTGCCGAAGCTGACCGACCCGCAGGCCGCGATCGCCCGAGCGCTGGCGCAGCCGATCGGCGCGCCCGGCCTGGCCGAGCTCGCGCGCGGCCGGCGCAGCGCCTGCATCCTGATCTGCGACATCACAAGGCCGGTGCCGAACCGGCTGTTCCTGCGGCCGATGGTCGAGACCATGATCGCGTCCGGCATCCCGCTCGACCGCATCAGCATCCTGGTCGCCACCGGCCTGCACCGGCCCAACCTGGGCGAGGAGCTGGCCGAGCTGGTGGGCGACCCCTGGGTGCTGGAGCATGTCCGGGTCGACAACCACGATGCCCGCGACGATTCCGCCCATGTCGATTTCGGCCGCACCGCAACGCGCGGCACGCCGGTGAAGATCGACCGGCAATTCGTCGAGGCCGATCTGCGCATCGCCACCGGGCTGGTCGAGCCGCATTTCATGGCCGGCTGGTCCGGCGGCCGCAAGGTGATCGCCCCCGGCGTCGCCCATCACGAGACCATCCGCACCTTCCACTCGGCCCGGTTCATGGAGGACCCG
>JAEKLZ010000321.1 GCA_019508225.1 Inquilinus limosus
GACATCTGCCTCGAGAACGGCCCCGGGGCCCTGCTCGACAGCAGCTGAGGGCGATTCCGGGATCGTCCCGTCGACCCAGACCTTTTCGGAATGGTCTGACCGTTTTTTTCATTGTCCCCCCTCCCCTTGCGGGAGGGGGGACTCAAAAGAGGCGATGTAAAAATGCCGTGGCGCAAGCGGGAGAGGCAACACCTCACGCCTTGCGGCGATCGAACGACCCTGGCCTGACCTCATCCCGCTCTCTAGCCGCCGGCGGCCATCACCCGCGCGATCGCGGCGTCCAGCAGCTCGACCCCCAGGTCGATCTCGGCATCGGTCGCCGTCAGCGGCGGCGCGATCCGCATCGTGCCGCCCGAGAGGCCGGCGCGGACGATGTTGGCTGACAGGCCGAGAGCCAGCGCCGTGTCGGTCACGGCGTCGGAGATCCGGGCCGCGTCGCGCCCGCCGGCATCGGTGAATTCCAGCCCCAGCAGCAGCCCGCGGCCGCGGACGTCGCCGATGCAGGGATGGCGCCGCTGCAGCCCGCGCAGGCCCTCGATCAGCCGGGACCCGGCCTCGACCGCCCGGTCCGCCAGCCGGTCACGGGCCACGATCTCCAGCACCTTCAGCCCGATCGCGGCGGGCAGCGGGTCGTTGACATGGGTGGTGTAGAACAGGAAGTCGCGCGCCTCGGCCTCGGCGGCGATCGCCGCGCTGGTCATCACCGCGGCCAGCGGCAGCCCGGCGCCCAGCGTCTTCGACAGGGTCAGGATATCGGGCACCACGCCGTCGCGCTCGAAGGCGAACATCAGGCCGGTGCGGCCGATGCCGGTCTGCGCCTCGTCCAGGATCAGCAGCATGCCGCGGGCCCGGCAATGCGCCTGCAGCGCCGCCAGGTAGCCGGGCGGCAGGTCGAGCACGCCGCCGCTGCTGAGGATCGGCTCGGCGATGAAGGCGGCGAGGTTGCCGGTGCATTGCCGGTCCAGCAGGTCGAAGGCATCGTCCAGCTCCTGCCGCCAGTCGACGCCGGGGAAGCGCGGGCGATAGGCGTTCGGCGCCGGGATGCCGAACTGGCCGGGCATCAGCGGGCCGGTGCCGCGCCGGCCGGCCTTGTAGGTGGCGGCCGCGGCGGCGCCGGTCATGCCATGCCAGGACTGGGTGAAGGCGGCGATCTCCCATCTGCCGGTGACCAGCTTGGCCAGCCGGATCGCCGCCTCGTTCGACTCGCCGCCGGTCGACAGCAGCATCACCTTCGGCAGGCCCGGCACCAGACCGGCCAGGGCCTCGGCCAAGTCGACCACGGGGGCAGACAGCATCGAGGAGAACAAATGGTCCAGCCGCCCGACCCCGTCGCGCACCGTGGCCACGATCTCCGGGTGGGAATGGCCGAGGATCGCGCTCATCTGGCCGGAGGTGAAGTCCAGCACCCGGCGGCCGCCGGCATCCCACAGGAACGCGCCCTCGGCCCGCACCGGCACGAAGGGCACGAAGTCGCCGCCATAGCGCAGCAGGTGGCGGCGGGCGCGGGTCCAGAACGTGGCGTCGAGATCGGTCGCGATCGTGTCCATGGCAAGCTCCGAGGCCAGAGGATACCGCCATTCTCCGCCCGGCTCTGCCTGCCGGCAAACGCAGAGAATTCGCTGGACTCATGAGGACAATTCACCATTCATCGGGCCATGAGCCGGTCGCCCCTGCCGCTGCGCGCGCTCGCCGCCTTCGAGGCCGCCGCCCGCCTGGAGAGCTTCCGGGCGGCGGCGGCGGAGCTGGCGCTGACCCCGTCGGCGGTCAGCCACCAGGTCCGGATCCTGGAGGCCCGGCTGGGCCTGCGGCTGTTCAGCCGGGTCGGCCGCGGCGTGGTGCTGTCGCCCGACGGCGCCGAGCTGCTCGGCCGGATCGGCGGCAGCTTCGATGCCCTGGCCGAGGCGGTCGAGACCGCAGCGCGGCGCGGCCGGCGCGCCCGCCGGTCCGAGGTGGTACTGCTGCGCACCCCGCCGTCGCTGGCCGGAAGCTGGCTGCTGCCCCGCCTGCCGGCCTTCCTGGCCGACCACCCGGAGATCGACATCCGGGTCCATGCCGACCTGCGCCTCGCCACCGAGAGCGGCGGCCGCTCGGAGGCCGAGGGGGTCGACCTGGTGATCTGGTACGGCGATCACGCCCCGGCCGCCGCGGTGCCGCTGCTGACGGAAACGATCCAGCCGCTCTGCGCCCCTGCTCTGGCGGCGCGCGCCGATCTGCGCGGCCCGCGCGACCTGCCGGCCCTGCCGCTGATCGTCACCCGCGACAACCGCATGTCGTGGGAGGGCTGGTTCCGCCGCCAGGGCGTGGCGCTGGACGACGGCTTCGCCGGCACCATCCAGCTCGACCCGTCGCATGTCGCCATCGAGGCGGCGGTGAAGGGCCTCGGCGTGGTGCTGGAGAGCGACGTCCTGGCCGAGGACGCCCTGGCCGGCGGCCGGCTGGTCGCCCCCTTCCCCGGCCTCGGCGTGTCCTGGCCCGCCTACTGGCTGGGCGTCGCCCGCGGCTCGGCCAGCCGGCAGGGCGTGGAGGTCGTGCGCGCGTGGCTGATGGAGAGTGCGGCGCGGGCCGCCGGGAGTTGAGCAGATGCCAGCTATTCGCGTAGCCTCTCCCGCCTGGCGGGAGAGGTCGGACGTCCGAAGGACGGCCGGGTGAGGGCTGGTCCAGGCCTCGACAAAGAACCCTCACCCGGAGCCGCTTCGCGTCTCCGACCTCTCCCGCAAGCGGGAGAGGCTACGCGTCAGCTCTATCCGACTTACGCCACCCGCAGCAGCGGCGCTGCCTTCGCCGGCGGGCGCAGCGCCTCGGGGATCCACTCGCCATGCGCCGCCAGCAGGTCGCCGACCAGCTTCCAGATCTGGTCGAGATCCAGCTCCGCCGCTGTGTGCGGGTCCAGCATGGCGGCGTGGTAAATGTGGTCGCGGTTGCCGGTCAGCAGCGCCTCGACCGCCAGCGACTGGACGTTGATGTTGGTCTGCATCAGCGCCGCCAGATGCGGCGGCAGCCGGCCGATGCCGATCGGCTGCACGCCGTTGCGGTCGACCAGGCAGGGCACCTCGACCGTGCAGTCGGCCGGCAGGTTCTCGATCAGCCCGCCATTCTGCACATTGCCGTAGATCACCGCCGGCTGGCCCGTCTCCTTGGCGCGGATGATGGTCGAGCCGTATTCGACGCTGCGCCGGATCTCCAGCGGCACCGACGGGTCCTGCAGCTGGGCCTTCAGCGCGCCCCATTTGTCGATCTGCCGCTCGCAGCGGGTGATGTACTCGTCGAGCGGGATGTTGAAGCGGTCGACGAGCTCCTCGCGCCCGCGCTTGATGTACCAGGGCACGTATTCGCTGAAATGCTCGCTGGATTCGGTGACGAAATAGCCGAGCCGCAGGAACATGTCGTAGCGGACCCGGTTCCACTCCGGCACCCGGCCCTCCTCCACCACCTTGCGGATCAGGGGCGTCAGGTCTTCGCCGTTACGCTCGAACTTCAGGTAGAAGGCCATGTGGTTGATGCCGCCGCAGAGATAGCTGATCTCCTCGACCGGCACGCCGATATCCTCGGCGATCTCCGCCGCGGTGCCCTGCACGCTGTGGCACAGGCCGACGGTCTTGATCTTCGTCGCCCGGTTCAGCGCCCAGCAGTTCATCGCCATCGGGTTGGCGTATTGCAGATGGGTCACGTCCGGGCACAGCCGCTCCATGTCCCGGGCCTGCTCCAGCAGCACCGGCACGGTGCGCAGCGCCCGCATGATGCCGCCGATGCCGAGCGTGTCGGCGATGGTCTGGCGCAGCCCGTAGGTCTTCGGCACCTCGAAATCGGTCACCGTGCAGGGCTTGTAGCCGCCGACCTGGATCATGGTGATGGCGTAGTCGGCGCCGTCCAGCGCCCGGGCGCGGTCGGTCGTCGCCTCGATCGTCGCCGGCGCCTTCAGCGTCTCGGCGATGCGCTTGGCCACGGTCTCGGAGGTGGCCAGCCGCTCCGGGTCGATGTCGTAGAGGGTGATGCGCGCATCCGCCAGTTCCGGATAGGACAGGATGTCGCCGATCAGGTTCTTGGCGAAGACCGTGCTGCCGGCGCCGATGAAGGTGATCTTGGGAGAGGTCATGCGGAGGGTCCCGGTTGGCGGATGGATTGAGAAGGCGCGCTATTCGAACAGAGCGTTGACCTGGTCGTTCGCTTCCTTCAGCAGCGGCGCGACCGGCACGTCCTCGAGGAAGATCCGCTCGAAGGCCACGTTCATGGTCGACAGGATCTGCGGCGAGTAGTCGGTGATCGGGTACAGGAAGGTCTGGTCCGGCGTCGCCTCGCTGGTGAAGGCGGTGACGTCCTGGCCGCGCTCGGCAAAGGCGTCCTGCGCGATCTTGGCCGCCGCCGGGATCGCCGGGAACACCACGCCGGCCTTGCCGATGATGCTCTGGCAGTCGGCGGAGCCGAGGAACTTCACCCATTCCCAGGCCTCGTCCGGATGCTTGGTGCCGGTCCAGATCGAATCGCCGAGGCCGTTGAACATGCTCTTGCGGCCCTGCGGCCCCTTCGGCAGCGACGCGAAGCCATAAGGGAAGGATACGTTCTTGCCGTACCAGGTGGAGTTCCAGGAGCCGTCGGCGACGATCGCCCCCTTGCGGGCGCCGAGCAAGGCGGTGCCGCCGAGCGCGCCGACATCCTTCTGCGGCAGGGCATAGCCCTTCTTCAGCGACAGGTCGCGCAGCCAGGTCAGCGTCTCCGCCAGCACCGGGTCGTCGTAATGATATTTGGTGCCCCAGGGTCCATCGATGAACTTGAAGCCGGCGGAGACGGCCAGCCAGCTCCACTGGGTCTGGCCGTAGCCGTCGATCTTCGGGATGATCAGCCCGTACTGGACGACGTTTTTGGGGTCGAAGCCGGCCTCGTCGCCGCGCTTGCCGTTGGCGTCGAGCGACAGCTTGGCCAGGATCTTCTCGAAGCTGCCGCCATCCTTCGGGTTCCAGGTGGCGGCGCGCAGCTCGTCGACCGTCACCCCGGCCTTGTCGAGCATCTCCTTGTTGTAGACCAGGGCCACCGTGTCCCAGTCCTTCGGCATGCCGTAGAGCTTGCCGTCACGCGTCCACAGGTCGACCAGCCCGGGGCTGTAGATTTTGGTGTCGACCTTGTCGCGTTCGACCAGCGGCGTCAGGTCCATGATCTGCTCGTTGGCGACGAATTCGGGGTAGGAGCGCAGATGATCGGCGAAGACGTCCGGCGCCTCGCCCGAGACGAAGC
>JAEKLZ010000322.1 GCA_019508225.1 Inquilinus limosus
CGGCCCGGGCATGCGGCGCGAGGATGCGCCGGACGAGGATGCGCTGGAGGAGGCCTGGGGCCGCTACTACGCCGCCACCTTCAATCCGGCGCGGGCCAACCCGGTGATGCTGCGGTCGGAGATGCCGAAGCGCTACTGGCGCAACCTGCCGGAGGCCGCGCTGATCCCCGAACTGCTGGACGGCGCCGCGGCCCGCACCCGGGCGATGATGGCGGCGACGGCCGAGGCACCGCGCAAGGCGATCCCGGCGCCGAATCTGCACGAGCCCGGCCCCGCCGGCACCCTGGCCGGGCTGGCGTCGGAGATCGCCGCCTGCCGGCGCTGCCCGCTGCACGGCCCGGCGACTCAGCCGGTCCTCGGCGAGGGGCCGCCGGACGCGCCGGTCGTCTTCCTCGGCGAGCAGCCGGGAGACCAGGAAGACCTGGCCGGCCGGGTCTTCGTCGGACCGGCGGGCCAGGTGTTCGACCAAGCCCTTGCCGAAGCCGGAATCGACCGGTCCCGCATCTACGTCACCAATGCGGTGAAGCACTTCAAGTATCAGGTGCGCGGCAAGCGCCGCATCCATCAGCGGCCGGACAGCGGCGAGGTCGAGGCCTGCCGCTGGTGGGTGGAGCGGGAGCTGGCGCTGCTGCAGCCGCGCCTGGCGGTGGCGCTGGGGGCGACCGCGGCGCGGGCATTGTCCGGCCATACGGGACCGCTGTCGACGCTGCGCGGTCGGCCGCTGCGCTTCCGCGACGAGCTGCCCGGGCTGGTCACGATCCACCCGTCCTATCTGCTGCGCCTGCCCGACGAGGCCGCCCGCGAGATGGAGCACCGGCGCTTCGTGGCGGAGCTGCGCCAGGCCGCGGCGCTGGTGCCGGAGATCCGCCACGGCTGATCGGCGGGAATTCGACAAAAAGGGTACACAAATGTTCCCAGGCATGATCCAACTTTGCGCTTGGACAGGGAATCGCCGCGGCGATCCGGATCGCCTGCCATGCCCATATGGGCTGCGTCCGATCCGCGCCTGACGGCGGTCAGAGAGAGATTCGGACAGGATGTTCATCGCACTTCTGAAATCGATCGTCCGGGACGGCAGCCTGCGGGTGATCGACGCCGCCGGCCGCGTTCACGCCATCGGCGACGGCTCCCCGCCCCGCGCGGTGATCCGGCTGAAATCGCCGCGCCTGGCCTACACGCTGATGCGCAATCCCGGGCTGGCGCTGGGCGAGGCCTATATGGACGGCCAGCTGACCGTCGAGGAAGGCTCGCTCTACGACTTCCTGGCGGTGGTGGCGAAGAACCTGAAGGTCGACCGGCATGGCTGGCTGGCGCTGATCGAGCGGGTGACCCGCGGGCTGAAGCAGCAGAACCCGGTCGGCAAGGCGCAGCGGAACGTCGCCCATCACTACGACCTGTCGGCCGAGCTGTACGACCTGTTCCTGGACGCCGACCGCCAGTATTCCTGCGCCTATTTCGCCACCCCCGGCGACAGCCTGGAGACGGCGCAGCTGAACAAGAAGCGGCACATCGCCGCCAAGCTTCTGTTCGACAAACCGGGGCTGAAGACGCTGGACATCGGCTCCGGCTGGGGCGGGCTCGGCCTGTATCTCGCCCGCGAGACCGGGGCCGACGTCACCGGCGTGACCCTGAGCACCGAGCAGCACAAGCTGAGCACGGCGCGGGCGGAAGCGGCCGGGCTGGCGGACCGGGCGAAGTTCCACCTGCGCGACTACCGCCAGGAGGCCGGGCCGTACCAGCGCATCGTCTCGGTCGGCATGTTCGAGCATGTCGGCAAGCGCAACTACGCCGAGTTCTTCGCCAAGCTGGAAAGCCTCCTCGCCGATGACGGCGTCGCCCTGATCCACTCGATCGGCTATTCCGACACGCCAGGCCCGATCAACCCGTTCATCCGCAAATACATCTTCCCGGGCGCCGACCTGCCGACCCTGTCGGAGTTGGCGACGATGGCGGAGCGCGTCGGGCTGTACATCACCGATGTCGAGGTGCTGCGCATCCACTATGCCGAGACGCTGCGGCACTGGCGCGAACGCTTCATGGCCCGCTGGGCCGATGCGGCGAAGCTGTACGACGAGCGCTTCTGCCGGATGTGGGAGTTCTACCTGGCGCTGTGCGAGGTCGGCTTCCGCTACCGCACCACCGTGGTGTTCCAGCTGCAATTCGCCAAGCGTATCGACACCGTGCCGATCACCCGCGAGTACATGGTCGATCGTGAGCGGCAGATGGCCCTGACCGACATCGGCGACAGCCTCGTGCCGGAGCCGAGCCGGGCCACCGCCTGAGGCGAAACGGCCCGCCGGGACGTTCGGCGGGCCGTTCTGCTCGGTCAGGAGGCGCAGTCCGCGGCGGGAACCAGGGCCGGGGCGCGGCGGTCGAGACGCAGGCTGACCGTGGCCACCGCGACGCCGACCAGGGGCACCAGCGCCGCCACCCAGGGCACGGCGCCGAGGCCGGGCCCATGCTCGATCACCTGGCCGCCGAGCCAGGCGCCCAGCGCATTGCCGAGGTTGAAGGCGGCGATGTTGAAGCTGGAGGCCAGGCTCTGGCCCGCGCCTTGCGCCTTCTCCATCACCCACATCTGCAAGGGCGCGACGGTGGCGAAGCCGGCAGCGCCGAGCAGGCCGACGAAGATCACGGTCAGCACGATGCTGTGCACGGCGAAGGTCATCAGCCCAAGCACCACGGCCAGGACCAGCATGCTGCCCAGCACCGTCGGCACCAGCCAGCGGTCGGCGAACTTGCCGCCCAGCAGATTGCCGACCACCAGCCCGCCGCCGAACACCAGCAGGATGGGCGACACCGCGTGCTCCGACACGCCGGTGATCTGGGTCAGGATCGGCGCGATATAGGTGAAGACGGCGAAGACGGCGGCGAAGCCCAGCACGGTGGTCAGGAGGCCCAGCAGCACCGGGCGGCGCGCCAGCACCTTGAGGTCCTGCCGCCAGTCCGATTCCTCGGCCGGCGCCTCGTCCTTCGGCACGGCGACGGCGATCACGGCCATGGCGACGAGGCCGACCGCGGTCACGGCCCAGAAGGTGGCGCGCCAGCCGAAGCCCTGGCCCAGCCAGGTGCCGAACGGCACGCCCAGGATGTTGGCGACGGTCAGGCCGGTGAACATGATGGCGATGGCCGAGGCGCGCTTCTGCACCGGCACCAGGCCGGTGGCGACCACCGAGCCGACGCCGAAGAAGGTGCCGTGGGCGAAGGCGGTCAGCACCCGCGCCGCCATCAGCGTGGCGTAGTCGGGCGCCACCGCGCAGGCCAGGTTGCCGATGGTGAAGATCACCATCAGCCCCAGCAGCACGGTCTTGCGCGGCATCCGGCCGGTCAGGGTGGTGAGGATCGGCGCGCCGGCGACGACGCCGAGCGCATAGCCGCTGATCAGCAGGCCGGCGGTGGAGATCGAGACGCCGAGATCGGTCCCGACCTCCATCAAGAGGCCCATGATCACGAATTCGGTGATGCCGATGCCGAAGGCACCGACCGCGAGGGCATAGAGGGCAACGGGCATGACGGCCACCTTGCGATGAAAGCTCACCGCTAGATGGTCGCCACGCCCACCTTGGACTATGCTTCGGAAAATCCAATCAGCTGTGACACAGCTTCCAAAGTGCCGAAGACTCCGACGCCGGCTGCCCTACTCCGCCGCGATCGCCGTACCGGCCGCCGCGCGACGCTCCGCGACGCGCTGCTGCCGCCGCGCCTCCCGGATCCGCGCCCGCTCCAGCTCGCGCTTGGCCTGGGCCCGCGCCTTGCGGGCGGCGATCCGCTCCTCTTCCGTCGCGCCGTCGGCCTTCACCATCGCGGCGTGGCCGAGCTGGCCGATCGTCCGGTCCTGGCGCTGGGCGTAGCGGAACGACTGCAGCAGCGCGTCGTCGTCCAGCCCGGTCTGGCAGTAGTAGCGCTCGAACACCTTCATGTTGAAGTCGAGCACATGCGAGTAGACGTGCCGCCGGTCGTCCTGCCACTGGTGGTTGAAGCCGTACATGACGATGTCGTAGCTCGGGAAGTAGAACAGCTTCGGGTCGTTCGGCACGGCGCCGCGGAGGAACTCGTCGGCGGCCGCGCGCAGGATCGCCTTCGACACCGCATTGGCCGACAGGCAGGTCACCGGCCGGAACGTCGCGGTCAGCGGGATCGGCGAGACCGTGAGCAGCACCGCCGCATCCGGCCGGAAGCGGCGGATCAGCGCGTGGATCGCCTGCAGGTTCGCCAGGTTCTCGGCGTGAGTGGTGACCCGGAACTTGTGCCGCGACGGGTCGTACTTGTCCTTCGGCACCGCCCGCCAGAACACCTCGCCAGTCGGTTCGTCGTACCACACCTCGGACAGGCCGAGGGTAATGACGAACAGCTCCGCCTCGTCGAACAGCGCCTTGGTGCGCAGCCGCACCTCTTCGTCATAGCCGAACTCGGCGGCGTCGTAGCCGTGCCAGAGATCGGCCTGCGGCGTCTTGTTGAGCCAGGCCCATTCGAACTGCTGGCGGATGGCGAAGGTGTTGACCATGCCGTCGCCCATGCTGGAGATGTAGGCGAGGTTGTCGCGCTTGGTCAGCACGTTGAAGCCGGCCTTGTGCAAGTACCGGCTGATGTTCTCGGCGAAGCAGGAGCCGAAGGCGACGATCGGCGTGGCCTTGGTCACGAACCGCTCGGCCGGCATCCAGCCCTTGGCGAAGTATTCGGAGACGACGCCCATGCGCTCCAGCGACTTGTCGCTCGGATAGAAGTTCGTCGTCTCGCCGCGGAAGAACGACGCACTGGCCTTGCGCTGCACGCCGTCCTGCTCGATCACAATCCTGGACATGGGAATACCCCTTTCGGTCTGCGGCCCAAACCGCCCGGGCCGATCCAACCCCTCAAAACCAGTTTTGATGCATCGCAGCATGACAGGATGTCGTTACCAAATCCACCCCAGCGACGATGGAACCTTTATCCAAAAGGTTTCGCTGAACCACAGCGCCAAAACCGGGACCGCTCATGGACATCAACCGATCCGGTGAAATGGAAGTCTTCGTGCGGGTGGTGGAGGAGGGCAGCTTCTCCGCCGCCGCCCGCCGCCTGGGCCTGACGCCGTCGGCCGTGGCCAAGCTGATCGGGCGGCTGGAGGAGCGGCTGGGGGTGCGCCTGCTGGCCCGGTCCACCCGCAGCCTGAGGCCGACGCCGGAGGGCGACCTGTTCTACGAGCAGGCCAGCCGCATCCTGGCCGACATCGCCGAGGCCGAGGCCGGGGCACCCATTGCGTGGTGCCGCTGCTGCCGGAGTTCCGCGCCCGGTTCCCGGCGGTGACGCTGGATGTCGCCCTGACCGACGAGGTCGTCGACATCCTGGCCGAGCGCACCGATGTCGCCATCCGCCACGGACCGCTGCGCGACAGCGGCCTGCAGGCCCGCAAGCTGGGCGTCAGCCGCCGGATCCTGATCGCGGCGCCCGCCTATCTCGAACGGCGTGGCGTGCCGCGCACCCCGGCCGACCTGGCCGGGCATGACTGCCTGACCTTCAACTACCGGCGCAGCTTCACCGACTGGGTCCTGGGCGGGCCGGATGGCCCGAAGCCGATGCAGGTGACCGGACCGCTGGTGGTCAACAATGGCGAGACGCTGCGCCAGGCGGTGCTGGCCGGTATGGGGATCGGCCGCACCGCGCTCTACCACGTCAGGGCCGACGTCGAATCCGGCCGGCTGGTCGAGCTGCTGCCGGACCACGACTCACGTGAGATGGAAGAGATCCACGCCGTCTTCCTGGGCCGCGGCACCATGCCGGCCCGGGTGCGGGCCTTCATCGACTTCCTGGTCGATCGGCTGCGCTTCGATTGAGGAACCCGACGGAATCCGTCATGGATCTGCAACGGGATCTTCCTATAACCCCGGCGCCGTCCCGAACGCATCGCTGTCGCCCGCGTGGAGGCGGACTTGCAACGAGAGGTTTCATGCAGCTCCGTCACCTTCTGGCCGCCTGCGGTGCGGTCGCCGCCGCGTTCGGCTTCGCCGCCTCGGCTCAGGCCGGCGCGACGCTCGACGCCATCAAGCAGCGCGGTTTCGTCGAATGCGGCGTCAACACCGGCCTGGCCGGCTTCGCCCTGCCGGACAGCCAGGGCAGGTGGACCGGCTTCGATGTCGACACCTGCCGCGCCATGGCCGCGGCCGTGTTCGGTGACGCTCAGAAGGTCAAGTTCACGCCGCTGACGTCGGAGACGCGCTTCACCGCGCTGCAGTCCGGCCAGATCGACCTGCTGATCCGTGCAGCCACCTGGACGCTGACCCGCAACACCAAGCTGGGCGTCGACTTCACCGCCACCTATTTCTACGACGGCCAGGGCTTCCTGGTGCCGAAGTCGCTCGGCATCTCCAGCGCCAAGGAGCTGAACGGCGCCACCATCTGCATCCTGCCGGGCAGCACCAGCGAGCTGAACCTGACCGACTGGGCGCGGGCCAACGGCATCACCTTCACGCCGGTGGTGATCGAGAAGCTGGAGGACGTCGAGGCCGCCTTCTTCGCCGGCCGCTGCGACGCCTACACCAGCGACGCCTCGGGCCTGGCCGGCAGCCGCGCCGCCAAGGCGCCGAAGCCGGACGACTATGTCATCCTGCCCGAGATCATCTCGAAGGAGCCGCTGTCGATCGCCGTGCGCCAGGGCGACGACCAGTGGGCCAACGTCACCCGCTGGGTGTTCAGCGCCATGGTGCAGGCGGAGGAGAGCGGCGTCACCAGCCAGAACATCGACAGCTTCGCCGACACCAAGGACCCGACGCTGCAGCGCCTGCTGGGCAAGACCCCGGGCATGGGCGAGGCGCTGGGCCTGCCGGAAAGCTGGGCCCATGACGCGATCAAGCAGGTCGGCAACTACGGCGAGCTCTACGAGCGCAACCTCGGCCAGAAGACCCCGCTGGGCCTGCCGCGCGGCGAGAACGCGCTGTGGAGCCAGGGCGGGCTGCAATACGCCCTGCCGATCCGCTGATCCGTGGCGGGGGCGGAGCGAGGCTCCGTCCCCGGCTTCGGCCTATCCGCCTCGTGCCGCCAGCGCCTTGAGGTCGTCCCAGGCGTAGAGCAGGTTGTCCGAGCGCCACAACGGGCCGGGATCGGTGTAGGCGCCGATGCGGCGGCCGCCCTGGGCCTCGTAGAAGGCGATCGCCGGGTCGTTGCCGACCACCACGCCGAGGCCGAGCGCAGGGTAGCCCCGTTCGACCAGCGCCGCGGCCATGGCCGCGAGCAGCCGGCGGCCGAGGCCGCGCCGGGCGAAATCGCGGCCGACATAGAGGTACTTCACCTCGCCCCGGTCGCCATAGGCCGGGTCGCCCGGCGGTCCCGCCAGGCCGAAGCCGGCCAGCACGCCGCCGATTTCCGCCACCAGGGCGATCTGCGCCGGGTCGGCCAGGATCGCCTCCCACCGCGCCTGGCGACGGGCGACGTCGAGCGCGCCCATGGCCGAGGCCGGGGCCAGGTCGCGATAGGTCTCGCGCCAGACCGCGACATGCAGCGCGGCGATGGCCGGCGCGTCGGCTGGAACGGCGGGGCGGAGGGCGTCAGTAGGGATCGCTGGTCTCCAGGATTTCCTGCCCCATCAGCACGCAGTCGCCGGGGATCTGCGCGTAGATGAAGTGCATGCGGTACTCGCCCTTGTAGATGTAGCCCATCACCTCGAGCACGTCGAAGCGGCCCTTGCCCTGCAGCGCCTTCACGGTGCCGACCAGCTTGGCGGTGTCGTCGACCGTCATGGACAGCTCGGTCTCCCCGAAATGGAAGGCCAGCAGCTTGCTGGCATGGGCAACGGCGTCGGCGGCGCAGGGATGCGGTGCCTGCGCCCGGGCGGAGCCGGCGGCGGCCATCACCAATGCGGCGGCCGCGACCGCGGGAAGGAGCCGGAGCCTCATGCCGCGCCCTGCGCCGCGTCATGCGCCTGGGCGCGCTGCGATGCCGGACGGGCCGCGAGCGTGGCGAGATAGGCCGCCAGGATCGGGGTCTCCGGCAGCTTGCCCCAGCCCTGCAGCCATTGCAGCAGCGACCCGATCAGCACGTCGGCGGCGCTGAACCGGGCGCCGAGCAGATAGGGCCCGCCGGCCTGCAGCACCGTCTCGACCCGCCGCAGCGCCTCGGGAAAAGAGCACCAGCCGAGCGCACTGGCGGGCGGATCCTCCCGCCGCGGGAACACCGAATCGGACAGCGCCGGCTCCAGCACCGACGGGCAGTAGGCGATCCAGGTGGCGTAGGCGGCACGCTCACGCGAGCCGACCGGCGGCGCGAGGCCGGCCTCGGGCACGGCATCGGCGACATAGGCGCAGATCGCGGCGCTCTCGGTCACCACCGCCGGCGGCGACCAGTCGCCGGCCGGTCCGCGATCGACCAGCGCCGGCACCTTGCCGGCCGGGTTGATGGCGAGATAGCCGGGGTCCTTGTGCGTCGCCTTGGTGAAGTCGTGCGGCGCGATCTCGAAAGGCACGCCGGCCTCCTCCAGCAGCCACAGGATGCGTCTGGAGCGGGAGCGCGGCGCATGATGCAAGGTGAAGCGCGGTGCGGTCGTCATGGCCGAGGATCCTCCCCCCAAGGAGTGTCGTTGCGGCGGCAGTGAACCACAGGAGCCGGCCGCAAGGCGAGAGCAGCCTCAGCCCGGTCGGCCGGGCGGCGTGAGGGGTCAGACCGCCAGCGACAGCGTCGGCGGCCGGGCGCCTTCCAGCTCCAGCAGCGCGGCCTTGCGGCGCAGGCCGCCGCCATAGGCGGTCAGGGTGCCGTCGCTGCCGACCAGGCGGTGGCAAGGGACGATCACCGAGATCGGGTTGGCGCCGTTGGCGGCGCCGACGGCGCGGGCCGCCTGCGGCCGGTCGAGCCGCAGCGCCATGTCGCGATAGGTCAGGACCGTGCCGCAGGGGATGTCGCACAGCGCCGCCCAGACCCGGCGCTGGAACGGCGTGCCTAAGGGCGCCATCGGCAGATCGAACACGCGGCGCCGACCGGCGAAGTATTCGGCCAGTTGGTCCGCGATCGGGCGGAGGGCGACGGGGTCGGCCGGCCCGGTCTGCAGCCCCTCCCGGGCCAGGCGGCGCTGGCTGAAGGTCGGGGTGCCGTCGGACCCTTCGAAATCGAGGCCGACCAAGTCCCCGGCGGCGTCGACCAGGGCCAGCATCGGGCCCAGCGGCGTGTCGACCCGGCCGGCCCTGATCGGGGGAATGGGGTCAGCGAAGATCATGGTGACATCACGCCCGCCGGGACCGGCGCCGGCAACCTGAATCTTGCGGCCGCCCAGCCCCACCGCTCCGAGGCAATAGGAGCCAAGTCGTTTTCAGGAGTAGCCGAACTCCGGAATCCCGAAATCATC
>JAEKLZ010000323.1 GCA_019508225.1 Inquilinus limosus
GGCCGCGCCTGGTCAGGTGCGCGATGTGGTCGAAGGACAGCGGCGAGGAGCTGAAGATCACCCCGCGCACGCCGGAGGACAGCAGCGTCTCGGCATAGCGGGCCTCGAGCTGCGGGTCGCGCTCGGCGTTGCAGAACAGAACCTTGTAGCCGAGCGCGGTGGCCGCGCGCTCGACCTTGTGCGCCAGCGCGCCCCAGAACGGGTTGGCGACCGACGGCACGATCAGCCCGATGGTGCGGTTGCGGCCGGATTTGAACTGCTGGGCCAGCGCGTTCGGGGTGTAGCCGAGCTCCTCGACCGCCCGCAGCACCCGCGCCCTGGTCTCGGCCTGCATGCGGCCATGCCGGCCGTTCAGCACGTTCGACACCGTGCTGGCCGAGACCCCTGCCGCCCGCGCCACGTCGAGAATGCTCGCCACGATCCCCCGGTCCATTCGTTCGGTACAACGTTTTATCACGAATAGCCCCGGCCCGGCGCCGATGTCAAATAGCGGATCTCAGGAGCAGGCTGTCGCTATGAAAATCCTCCATGTTGACTCGCCCGACAATCCTGGTGTTACGTTGCACCAACCGAGCACCAATGAGCCGGTTCACGGTGAAGGGCGCGGCAAGCGCACCACCGCCCATGGGGAGGACCCGACATGTCCAGGAGACTGAATCGAAGAGACGTCCTGCGGCACGGCGCCGGGCTGATCGGCGGCGCGGCGCTGGCCGGCATGGCGCCCCGCGCTTTCGCCCAGGACACGGCCCGCATCCGCTTCGGCGGCTATGTCGAATCGCAGGAGCAGCTGACCCAGACGCTGGCGACGCTGAAGGCCTATACCGACCGCAATCCGGGGGTCGAGATCGTCCCGGAATTCACCAATTTCGGCGCCTTCACCGACAAGCTGGCGACCGAGGCCGCGGGCGGCAACGCGCCCGACATGTTCAGCGTCAATGTCGACCTGCTGGGCGAATACGCCCGGCGCGGCGTGCTGGCGCCGCTGAACGGCTATATCCCGAAGCCGCTGGACCTGTCCGACTATGTCGACGGGGCGATCAAGGCCGGCACGCTGGGCGGCCAGCTCTACGCCATCCCGAACGACTGCATCGCCCCGGCGATCACGGTGAAGACCGCGGTGTTCGAGGAGACGGGCGTGCCCCTGCCCGACCAGATGTGGACCTGGGAGCAGCTGGCCGAGACCGCGGTCGCCATCACCAAGGCCAAGGGCAAGCGTTTCTGGGGGCTGGAGGATGCGGGGTCGAACTACATCCCCTGCGACGTCTTCCTGCGCGGCATGGGCAAGTCGATGTTCACGCCGGAGCGGCAGTTCAACTTCAGCCGCGAGGACATGGCCGAATGGTTCGCCTACTGGGCCCGGCTGCGCGAGGCCGGCGGCATCCCGCCCGGCGAGGTCCAGGCCCTGGCCAATGGCGACGACCCGGCCCTGACCGGCCTGATCAGCGGCCGCGCGGCGATGTTCGCGTCGCTGACCGACAGCTTCGTCGGGCTGCAGGCGCTGACCGAGGACGATCTGGTGCTGCACATGATGCCGAACGGCTTCCAGGGCGGCACGCTGGCCCAGCACCACTACACCTATGCCGGCAACTCCACCGGCCTGTGGACCAAGTCGCCGCACAAGGATCGGATCATCGACGTGATCCGGTTCATGCATTTCGAGCCGGCGGGGATCGAGCTGTACTACCGCGGCAGCGGCATGGTGCCGGCGTCCAAGGCCGGCCGGGCCGCGCTGGCGAATGAGGGCACCGATTCCGACCGCAAGATCATCGCCTATATCGACCTGCTGCAGCAGAACCCGGCGCCGCCGCGCTATCCCGGCATCACCGGGATGTCCGGCATGCTGCGCCGGGCCAACGAGGCGGTGGCGTTCGGCAAGATGAAGCCGCAGGAGGCCGCCGACCAGTTCATCGGCGAAGCGAAGGCGCGGCTGTGAGGCGGCGCGGCGTCGCCCCACGGGGCGTCGGCAGCACGGCGGAGCAGAACGGCGCCGCCTTCCTGTTCCTGGCGCCGTGGATCGTCGGCGCCCTGTGCCTGACGCTGGGGCCGATCCTGGCGTCGCTGTACCTGTCCTTCACCAGCTACGACCTGTTCAACCCGCCGGTCTGGGCCGGGCTGCACAATTACGAGCGGCTGCTGTTCGAGGACCCGCGCTACCTCCAGGCGGTCAAGGTCACCTTCACCTACGTGTTCCTGTCGGTGCCGCTGAAGCTGGCCTTCGCCCTGGCCGTGGCGGTGATGCTGAATCGCGGCATCGCGTTCCTCGGCATCTATCGCGGCCTGTACTACCTGCCGTCGCTGCTGGGCGGCAGCGTCGCCGTCGCCATCATGTGGCGGCAGATCTTCAGCTATGACGGGCTGATCAACCACGTGCTGCTGTGGTTCGGCATCGACGGGCCGAGCTGGATCTCGAACCCGGACACCGCGCTGTACACCCTGGTCAGCCTGGCGGTGTGGCAGTTCGGGTCGCCGATGATCATCTTCCTGGCCGGGCTGAAGCAGATCCCGCAGGATTTGTACGACGCCGCCGCGGTCGACGGCGCCGGGCCGGCGACCAAATTCCTCAGGATCACCCTGCCGCTGCTGACGCCGATCATCTTCTTCAACTTCGTGATGCAGATGATCGGCGCGTTCCAGGCCTTCACCCCGTCCTTCATCATCAGCAACGGCACCGGCGGGCCGGCGGATTCGACGCTGTTCTACACCCTGTATCTCTACGAGCAGGGCTTCACCAACTTCCAGATGGGCTACGCCTCGGCCATGGCCTGGATCCTGGTCGGGATCATCGCCACCGCCACGGCCGTGGCCTTCCTGTCGGCCCGCTTCTGGGTGCATTACGGGGACGGGCGATGACGGCCCCGGCGCAGGACAGCGGCCGGATGCGCGCCGGCTCCCAGCCCCTGCCGTTCTGGATGGCCGATGTCCGGCCGAAGCGGATCCTGATCCACCTGGCGCTGATCGCCGGCGCCGTGGTGATGATCTATCCGCTGCTGTGGCTGGCCAGCGCCTCGGTCAAGCCGTCGAACCAGATCTTCTCCGACCCCGGGCTGTGGCCGTCGAAGCTGCGGCTGCAGAACTACGCCGATGGCTGGCGCGGCGCCGCCCTGCCCTTCAGCGTGTTCTTCGGCAACTCCTTCCTGATCTCGGCCCTGGCCGTGATCGGCAACGTCATGGCCTGCAGCCTGGTGGCCTACGCCTTCGCCCGGCTGAACTTCCGGTTCAAGCGCACCCTGTTCGCGCTGATGCTGGCCACCATCATGCTGCCGCTGCACGCGACGCTGATCCCGCAATACATCCTGTTCCACACGCTCGGCTGGGTGAACACGATCCTGCCGCTGGTGGTGCCGAAGTTCCTGGCAGCCGACGCCTTCTTCGTCTTCCTGATGGTGCAGTTCATCCGCGCCATCCCGCGCGAGCTGGACGAGGCGGCGATGATGGACGGCGCCGGCCCGTTCCGGATCTACCGCTCGATCATCCTGCCGCTGCTGACCCCGGCCCTGGTCACCACGGCCGTGTTCTCCTTCATCTGGACCTATGAGGATTTCCTGACGCCGCTGGTCTACCTGACCGACATGGCCTCCTATACGGTGCCGCAGGGGCTGCGGCTGTTCATGGCCTCGACCGGCGTCTCGGCCTGGGGCCCGATGCTGGCGATGTCGCTGCTGTCGCTGGTCCCCCTGTTCGTCCTGTTCTTCGTCTTTCAGCGCCGGCTGATCGAGGGGATCGCGACGACGGGCCTGAAATGAACCGATGGGACCATCCTCGATGCTGATCCGCCACGACACCCTGACCCAGCTGGTCGGGGACATCTTCGCCGCCCAGAGCTGCAGCGCCGCCGAGAGCGGGCGCATCGCCCGCTACCTCGTCGCCGCCAACCTGACCGGGCATGACAGCCACGGCGTCATCCGCGTGCCGCGCTATGTCGGCATGCTGGCCGCCGACGAGGTGCGGCGCGACGTCACCGCCGAGATCGTCACCGACACCCCCGCCTTCGCCCTGGTCGACGGCGGCTACGGCTTCGGCCAGACGGTCGGGCCGCAGGCGGTGCAGCTGGGCATCGACAAGGCGCTCGCGGGCGGCGTCGCCGTGGTCGGGCTGCGCCATGCCGGCCATCTCGGCCGCATCGGCGAATGGGCCGAGATGGCGGCCCAGGCCGGCCTGTGCTCGCTGCACTTCGTCAATGTCGCCGGCAGCGAGCTGGTGGCGCCCTTCGGCGGGGTCGAGCGGCGCTTCTCCACCGCCCCCTTCGCCGCCGGCTTCCTGGTGCCCGGCCGGGCGCCGGTGGTGCTGGACTTCGCCACCTCGCTGGTGGCCGAGGGCAAGGTGCTGGTGGCGGCCAATGGCGGCAAGCCGCTGCCCGAGGGCGCGCTGATCGAGCCCGACGGCACGCTGAGCCAGGACCCCGACACGCTGTACGGCCCGGCGGTCGCCGGCACCGCACGCAGCGCCCAGAACGGGCTCGGCGCCATCCGCGCCTTCGGCGAGCACAAGGGGTCGGGCCTGGCCCTGATCTGCGAGCTGGTGGCCGGCGCCCTGACCGGGTCGGGCTGCGCCGGGCCGGGGCCGCGCCGCTTCTGCAACGGCATGCTGTCGATCTACATGGCGCCCGGCCAGTTCGGCTCGGCCGAGGACCTGGCGGCCGAGACCACGCGCTACATCGACTATTTCAAGGCCTGCCGCCCGGCCGAGGCCGGCGGCGAGGTGCTGCTGCCCGGCGAGCCCGAGGCGCGCCGCCGCGCCGAGCGCATCGCCGGCGGCGTGCCCCTGAGCGACGAGGTCTGGCGCAGCCTGGCCGCGACCGCCCGGGCCGCCAGCCTCGACCTCGCCCGCTACCCGATCCTGCCGGCCGGGGCATGACCGCTTCAGGTGAACCCTGCGCCTTCGCGTCGCCTCTCCCGCCTGGCGGGAGAGGTCGGCCCCCCTTCGTTGCCTCTCCCGCTTGCGGGAGAGGTCGGGCTCGCGCAGCGAGACCGGGTGAGGGCGGCTCGGCCGCGACACCAGATCAGCGTTTCAGGACGTGGCGGATCATGCGGTCGCTCGCGGCAAAGCGGTGCTTTCGGCAAGGCCGCCATCCCCTCACCCGGACATCCTTCGGATGTCCGACCTCTCCCGCAAGCGGGAGAGGCTACCCGCTCTTACATCCGCGACTGCTCTCGCCCGTCGATGTTGAATGCCGCAGTCCCCCTGC
>JAEKLZ010000324.1 GCA_019508225.1 Inquilinus limosus
GCCGAGCTGTACCACCGCGCCGATGAGCGGCTGTCCGGCGCCGACGAGGCGATCGGGGTCGAGCATCGCGTCGGCCAGGCCAAGGACCTGCTGCGCCAGGCGCTGGCGGACTGGCCGAAGGAGGCGGTCGACTCCTATGTCGGCAAGGCCAGCCGCGGCTATTGGCTGGCCTTCGACGGCGCCACCCAGGCCCGCCACGCCCGGCTGGTGCGGGCGGCGGAGGAAGCCAAGGAGCCGCTGGCGATCGACATCCAGGTCGACCAGAAGCGGACGGTGGCCGAGCTGACCATCCACACCGCCGACCATCCCGGCCTGTTCTCGCGGCTGGCCGGCGCCATCGCCGTCTCCGGCGGCACCATCGTCGAGGCCAAAATCTTCACCTTCGCCGACGGCATGGCGCTCGACACCTTCCTGGTCCAGGACGCGGTCGAGGGCGGCGCCTTCGACGCGCCGGAGAAGCGGGCCCGGGTCAAGGTCGCGATCGAGCGCAGCCTGTCCGGCGAGATGAAGATGTCGGCCGAGCTGGAGCGGCGGCACCGCAGCTATCCGCGGCTGCATTCGGTGTCGATCGCGCCGCGCGTCCTGGTCGACAACGAGGCCAGCCGCACCCACACGGTGGTCGAGCTGAACGGCCGCGACCGGCCGGGCCTGCTGCATGCGGTCGGCCGGGCGCTGACCGGCCTCGGCCTGCAGATCTCCTCGGCCAAGATCTCCACCTTCGGCGCCCGCGCCGTCGACGTGTTCTACGTCAAGGACGTGTTCGGGCTGAAGGTGACGCACGAGGCCAAGCTGGCGCAGATCCGCAAGACCCTGGGCGAGGTGCTGGCCGACCCGGTGTCCAAGCCCCTGGCCGCCCCGAAGCGCCGCCCCCGCGCCCGCCGGACCGCGGCATGAGGGTCTCCTCCATATCTGTGCCGGCCCAGAATTTCTACTCTCCCCCTCCCCTTGCGGGAGGGGGTAGGGGGAGGGGGTGTCGATCGAAAAGTGCCGGCGCGAGGTCATTCGAGAATGCGGCCGTGCCGTGCCGATCGGTCGGCAGTGATCTGGCGGCACCAAACCCCTCCCCCTACCCCCTCCCGCAAGGGGAGGGGGAGAGTAAAAGGGGGGCATGGAGGGGTGAAGCTGCTCCGAATGGGCTTTGTCGGGACAACGGGGGCAAGGATATCCCATGACCCCCACCGAACGCATCGCCGTGATCGGGCTCGGCTATGTCGGGCTGCCGGTGGCGCTGGCCTTCGCCCGGCGCTTTCCCGGCACCATCGGCTTCGACATCGATCCGGCCCGGATCGCCGCCCTGCGCCAGGGCCATGACATCACCGGCGAGGTCGAGGCCGCGGATCTGGCCGGCAGCGGCCTGGCCGTCACTGCCGACCCGGCGGAGCTGGCCGGCGCCGGCTTCTTCGTCGCCACCGTGCCGACCCCGATCGATGCCGAGCGCCGGCCGGATTTCGGGCCGCTGCTGCGCGCCTGCGAGACCATCGGCCGGGCGCTGACCCGCGGCGCCGTGGTGGTGTTCGAATCCACCGTCTACCCCGGCGCCACCGAGGAGGTGTGCGGCCCGGCCCTGGCCCGCGCCTCCGGCCTGCGCGCCGGCATCGACTTCGCCCTGGCCTATTCGCCGGAGCGGATCAATCCGGGCGACCGCGAGCACCGGCTGGAGAGCATCGTCAAGGTCGTGTCCGGCCAGGATTCGACGACGCTGGAGCGGGTGGCGGCGGCCTATGGCGCCATCGTCCCGGCCGGGCTGCACCGGGCGCCGTCGATCCGGGTCGCCGAGGCGGCGAAGGTGATCGAGAACACCCAGCGCGACCTCAACATCGCGCTGATGAACGAGCTGGCGATGATCTTCGACCGGCTGGGCCTGCGCACGGCCGAGGTGCTGGCGGCATCGGCCACCAAATGGAACTTCCTGAAGTTCCAGCCCGGGCTGGTCGGCGGCCACTGCATCGGCGTCGACCCCTATTACCTGACCGCCAAGGCCGAGGCGGTGGGCTACCGGCCGGAGATGATCCTGGCCGGCCGCCGCATCAACGACCAGATGGGCGCGTTCCTGGCCGGCAAGCTGGTCAAGGTGCTGGCCCGCCAGGGCCGCACCATCCTCGGCGCCCGGGTCGGCATCCTGGGCCTGACCTTCAAGGAGAACGTGTCCGACCTGCGCAACAGCCGGGTGCCGGACATCGTGGCCGAGCTGCGCTCCTACGGCATCGACCCCCTGGTGCACGATCCGCTGGCCGACCCGGCGCGGGCGCGGCATGAATACGGCCTCGACCTGGTCGCGCTCGATGCCTTCCGCGACCTCGACGTGCTGGTGTTGGCGGTGCCGCACCGGGCCTATCTCGACCGGCCGCGCGACAGCCTCTGGGCCTGCCTGCGCGAGGGCGGCCTGGTGATGGATGTGAAATCGGCGCTGGACCCGGTAAGCGTGCCGTCCCGCCTGTCCTATTGGAGCCTGTGATGCCTGCCCCCGCCACCGAACCCGTCCTGGTCACCGGGGCCGCCGGCTTCATCGGCTTCGCCCTGGCCCGGCGGCTGCTCGCGGCCGGGCACCGGGTGGTCGGGGTCGACAATCTCAGCCCGTATTACGACGTCCGGCTGAAGGAGGCGCGGCTGCAGCAGCTGGCCGGGCAGCCGGGCTTCACCTTCCGCCGGCTCGACATCGCCGACCGGCCGGGCATGGCCGCGCTGTTCGCCGAGGTGAAGCCGGCGCGGGTGGCGCATCTCGCCGCCCAGGCCGGGGTGCGGCACTCGCTGACCCACCCGGAGACCTATGTCGACGCCAATGTCGTCGGCTTCCTCAACATTCTGGAAGGCTGCCGCCATCACGGCGTGCGCCACCTGGTCTATGCCTCTTCCAGCTCGGTCTACGGTGCCAACACGGCGATGCCGTTCTCGGTGCGCCAGAATGTCGATCATCCGCTCAGCCTGTACGCCGCGACCAAGAAGGCGAACGAGCTGATGGCCCATTCCTACAGCCATCTCTACGGTCTGCCGGTGACGGGCCTGCGCTTCTTCACCGCCTATGGCCCCTGGGGCCGGCCGGACATGGCGATGTTCCTGTTCACCCGCGCCATCCTGGAAGGCCGGCCGATCGAGGTGTTCAACCACGGCCACATGCTGCGCGACTTCACCTATGTCGACGACCTGGTCGAAGGCGTGGCCCGGGTGCTGGACCGGGTGCCGCAGCCCGATCCCGCCTGGTCCGGCGACCGGCCGAACCCGGCCTCGAGCACCGCGCCCTACCGCCTGTACAACATCGGCAACACCCGGCCGGTGGCGCTCCTGGACATGATCGCGGTGCTGGAGCAGGCGCTGGGCCGCGAGGCGCAGAAGGTCTTCCGCGACCTGCAACCCGGCGACGTGCCCGAGACCTATGCCGATGTCGAGGAGCTGGAGGCGGCGGTCGACTACCGCCCCTCGACCCCGATCGAGGTCGGCATCCCGCGCTTCGTCGAATGGTACCGCAGCTTCTACGGCGGCTGATCAAAGCGGCTTCGGGACCAGTGTCTGTACGTCCGCGCCGTTGACCAGGATCTGGCCGGACGAGCGAAGCACGATGTCGTAGTCACGCGCCGACCGGCCGTCCGGCAGTGTGGCCTGCCGACCCAGCACCTGCAGTACAGTCAGAGCTGCCGCGATCTCCGAGGCCTGTGGGTCGGCCTGCAGCGTCTTCAGCAGCCCGTCGAGACCAATCAGGTGCAATTGCAGGGCGCCGGTCTGACCTCGAACGGCATCATGGATCGACCAGATCGCGCCGCTCAGATCGAGCGAAGCTTCGGGCGCGGTCAGATGAGCGGTTTCGATGTGTATCCGCAGAGATGATCTGGCGGCTTGCCAGATTGCAGTGGCGGGGTCGCTCGTGTCCGATAGCGCGGGACCCGGCAATATAAGTCCAAGTGGCAGGTTCTCGGCCGCAAATCGAATCGTGCCTTCGGTCGGGATCCAGGCGGTGTAGGGAGACGATGGTCCCACTGCAACGCCTTTGCCGTCCAGCCGCGTGTCCACGCGCGCCTGACTCCGATCGAAATCGCTGACGGTGGTGTCGAAGACAATGGTGTCAGCCTTGATCGTTCTCTCCGGCGTTATGGCGGTTAGTCCCTCTACTGTTATTTCCTGACGAAGTTTCAGGCCGATGCTGCCGAGGAGCGTGTCCCGCAGGGCTTGCACCTCGGGATCATCGCCGGTCGCCCGTTCGGCATCGCCCACTAGGCCGGCGAGGCGCTTGGCCAGTGCGGTTGCGGCACGGCTCGATGCGACCATGTCGGCACTCTCGGCCGTGGCCTTGGCTATGATCCGATCTGCAGTGATCGTGCCGCTGAGGGTTGGGGAAGAGAGGCCTTCCAGGGTGTAGCGCGAAATCAGATTTGAACGGCCGTCCACTGCGCGACGACCACCGGATATGATCAGCCGATCAATCCGTGCAGGGTCGTTGGCACGCCTCCCTTTCACCGTGACATGGTCAAGGATGACATCGACCGACACGCTCGCCGTATCAAGGTCGATGGAGCCGAATGTATGCCGTCCTTCCGCGGCTACCGGCCGAGCCGAACCGCTTGGCGTCTCCAGATGACAACTCAGCGGCTCGTCACCGTCGAGGACATAGAGCCCCGCGGTGGCCGGCGCCGCGTGGATCTGGTCCGGATCGCAGGCAAGGACAGTGTAGCCGAGGAAAATCGATTCGAACTCGGCGGGCAGTACCGCCTTGCTCCCCGGGGTCCGGATTCGATATCCGTCTCCGTCGGGGGTCACTTGCCAACTGCCGGGGAATAGGTCGAATCGAAGTTTGGTCACGAGGTATCGCGCTTCGGTAGGCGTCAGGTTGGCACTCGAGGGCTGCCAAGCTTCCAGCACCGCCTTCAGCTTCGTCGCCCCCTCCGCCGTCGCCTGGGCCCAGGCTGGGCCGGCCGCAGCCGCAAGCGCCCCGAGGCCTAGGGCCAGGCAAGAGATCCGCCGCATTGTTCGCTCTCCCCCGTTTCCGCCACTATGACGGTGGAAACGACAGCGGGTGAAGCCGGATTCAGCCCCGCACCGCGGTCCGCCAGGCGCCAGGCGGGCCGCCGAAGGCGGCGCGGAAATGCCGGGTCAGGTGGCTTGGATGGGTGAAGCCGCAGGCGGCGGCGATCTCGGCCAGCGGCCGGTCGCCCGCGGCCAGCAGGCGGC
>JAEKLZ010000325.1 GCA_019508225.1 Inquilinus limosus
TGGCGCCGTAGCTGCTCTGATAGGCGACCAGCACCTCCTCGCCCGACGGCGCCCGCCAGCGGAACAGCGGCGGCACCTCCGGCAGGGTCGAGGCCGAGTTGACGCCGATGTGCAGGAAGCGGATGCCGGCCTCGGCCAGAATCGGCACGATGCCCAGCGGGTGGCCCGGCACATCGGTCATCTTGGCGGCGATGGTGCTGGTGCCGAAGCGGCGGTCCAGCGCCTGCGCATAAGACAGGCCGGCGCGGAACAGCGCCGGCGACATCAATTCGGTGTGGGTGGTGAAGGGCAGGCCGTGCCAGCGGATCAGGCCGCGCTCGATCGCCTGCTCCAGCCGAAGTACCTGGTCGCGCGGCTGGGTCTCGAGATGATCCCAGATCAGCCAGGCGCCGGTGGTCCAGACGAACATGCGCTGTGCCGGGTCCTCGGCGTAGAAGTGCTCGCCGGTGTCGATCGCGCGCGGGATGAACACCTCGTGGTATTCCCGCCGCACCGTCTCGGCCAGCTGGGTGAAGCCGATGTCGAGATGCGTCTTGAAGACGAGATGGATCGTCCGGCCGGTCATCGTCTCATTCCTGGTGGCGTGATGGGTCAGCCCACGGTGCTGCGGACGACCAGCTTGGTGCGGATCGTCTCGACCAGTGGCGGGGCGCCGCGGTTCTGCAGGCGCTGCAGGATCAGCCGCACCAGCGCGGCCACCCGCTCCTCGACGTCGATCTTGATCGTGGTCAGGTCGTAGCTGCGCCAGGCGGCCTGGTCGATGTCGTCGAAACCGACGACGCCGACATCCTCCGGCACCCGCCGTCCCAAGGCGTGGCGCAGCGCATCGAGCGCACCGAAGGCGCTGACGTCGTTGGCGGCGAACACCGCCTCGGCGCCGGGTCCGCCGCGGAACAGCTCGATGGTGGCGTCGTGGCCGCGCTGATAGCTGAAATCGCCCTCAACCACCGCGGCTGGTGGCAGGCCGCGCGCCGCCAGCACCTGCTGCAGCGTGCGCAGCCGCGCCGTGTTGGCCTGGGCCTTCGGATTGCCGGCCAAATAGGCGAAGCGCCGGCGGCCGAAGCCGGACAACAAGGCCACCGCCTGCTCGATGCCGTCGCGCTGCAGCACCCGCAGGCAGTCGAAGCGGTGCATCCCCGATTCCGGCAGCGGCCCGGGATCGGCGGCCTCGTTCGGATAGTCGACATAGACCGGCACCGCCTGGTCGAAGGCGCGGTGCAGTTGGTCGGGCGGCACGTTCTCGGTGAACACCACCACGCTGTCGGGGTTGTAGGCCCGCATGTAGGACAGCAGCTTCGGGTCCAGGCTGCGGTCGATCCGGGTCTTGAACAGCAGCGTGGCGAAGCCGCGGTCCTGCAGCGCCGTGGTCAGCGCGTCGATCTCCAGGCTTTCCCAGGGGCTGCAGACATGCGGCACGATCACGCCGACCAGGTGCGACCGCTGCGTCGCCAGCGCCCGGCCGGCCATGTTGGGGACGTAGTTCATCTCCTCGGCAATGCGCAGCACCAGCTCGCGCTTGTCGGCCCGCAGCGGCGCCTTCGGGTTGAACGCCCGGGACACCGCGGCGCGCGAGACCTTCGCCCGGTCCGCCACGATCTCGGCGATGGATTGTCCCTTGGGCTGGTCCTCGCGTGCCACCGGCGCCTCAACTGAAATCGCTTTCATCCACACTGGGCAGACGGCCTGGGGCTGTCAAGCAGGGTTGCGCGGGGCTTTGGCTGAATTCCTCGCGTTTTTGGTGGAGCGTAGAGACATCGGGTATCAGAATGATCGCGATTGACGGAATATTGAAAGCGTGTTCACTTCTGCTCGAAGCTGCATCCCGCCTGAAGGATGCGCCGCCATGGGAGGACACAGCGCATGACCGCACATCGCTTGGGGTTTCTCGCCGCCGGCCTGCTCGCGACCCTCTCCTGGGGCGCGCCGGCGCAGGCCGCCGACCTGTCGATCGTCTGCCGCTGCGTCGAGGGCGGCGTGAACACCGAGCTGGCGACCTGGATCAAGACCTGGGTCATTCCCGGATTCGCCAAGACCCCAGCCGGCGCCGGCCACACCGTGACGTTGAAGAGCTTCGGCGGCACGGATGAGCAGCTGACGCAGCAGCTGGCGCTCGACTTCTCGACCGGCGCCGGGGCCGACGTCTCCAGCTTCGACGGCTTCCTGATCCCCAGCTTCGTCGAGGGCGGCCTCCTTAAGCCGCTGGACGAGATCGCCGGGCCCGAGGTCGATGGCTGGGACGGCTGGTCGCACATCTCGGCCGGCGCCCAGGCGCTGATGTCCTATCAGGGCAAGCGCTACGGCTTGGCCGAGGGCACCGATGTCCGCGTCATCTACTATCGCCGCGACGTGTTCGCGAAGGCCGGGCTGAAGGCCGAGGGCTGGCAGCCGGCCAGCTGGGACGAACTGCTGACCACCGCACGCGCCCTGAAGAAGGCCGACCCTGACAGCTTCCCGCTGCAGATCAACGCCGGAGTCTCGATGGGCGAGGCCACCACCATGCAGGGCTACTATCCGCTGCTGCTCGGCGCCGGCGAGGCGCTCCAGGACAAGGATGGCAAGTGGATCACCGGCAGCCCGGCGATCCTGGCGGCGCTGAAGCTGTACAAGACCATCTATGTCGACGAGAAGCTGGGCGACCAGCGGGCCCAGCTGCTGGCCGACGGCCGCAACCGCAGCTTCGCCAATTTCCGCGACGGCAAGACGGCGATGCTGGTCGAGGGCGACTGGTTCTACCGCTCGGTCACCGCGCCGGGCAGCGAATTCGCCGTCGCCGACCGCGACCAGACCATGGGCTGGGCCAAGATCCCGGCCGAGGCTGCGGGGCGCGGGCTGGACGGCCGCGACTTCGTCACCATCTCCGGCGGCACCGGCTTCGTGCTCAACCCGAACACGCAGAATCCGAAGGAGGCCTGGGCGCTGCTGGCCTTCATGAACAGCCAGCCGGCGCTGACCGCCTATCAGGGCTTCGAGGAGCGGATCCGTATCCGCGACGACGTGCCGGTGCCGAACTCCGCCTTCCTGCAGAACACCGCCAAGGCGCTGATGCCGATCACCACGGCCCGGCCGAACGACCCGAATTACGACAAGGTCTCGGCCGAGCTGCAGCGCATGACCGAGGCCGTAGTCTCCGGCAACGCCACGCCGGAGGAAGCGATGGCCCGCTACGGCGCCGCCGTGAAGAAGATCGTCGGCGAGGCCAACACCGCCAGCAAGAGCTGAGGGTGAGGCTCGCCCGCCCTCTTCCCCCACTGTCATTGCCGGGCTTGACCCGGCAATCCAGGGGCCACGAAGAGCCGCTCTGGCCGCCCCTGGATCCTCGGGTCAAGCCCGAGGATGACAGGAAGGGAACGCGGCCACTGCTTCCGCCACAGACCCGCCGATGAACCGTCCCACCCTGCTCTCCGCCCGGTCCGGGGCGGCGTTCATGGTGCCGGCCGGGGTGCTGGTCGGGCTGTTCGTCGTGGTCCCGTTCTTCTGGATCATCGCGGTCAGCTTCACCAATCGCACGCTCTTGGGCCGCACCGCGCTGCATCCGGACTTCATCGGGCTGCAGAACTACACCTCGCTGTTCGACGCCGGCTCGTTCTTCGCCCCCGGCGAGTTCGGCGCCTCGCTGATCCTGACCGTGCAGTTCGTGCTGCTCTCGGCGCTGATCGGCCAAGCGCTGCTGGGCCTGCTGCTGGCTTGGCTGCTGCAGAACATCCATCCGGCCCTGAAGGCCGCGGTGCAGGCGGCGGTGGTGGCGGCCTGGATCCTGCCGGAGGTGGTGATCGGCTTCGCCTGGTTCGCCTATCTCGACCGCGACACCGGCACGCTGAACGGCATCCTCGGCACGCTCGGCCTGCCCCGGCCGGACTGGCTGCTGGAGATGCCGTTCCTGGCCATCGTCGTGTTCAACACCTGGCGCGGCACCGCCTTCTCGATGATGCTGTTCTCCTCGGCGCTGCAGTCGATCCCGCCGAGCTATTTCGAGACCGCCAACGTGGTCGGCGCCTCGTCCTGGCAGAAGCTGCGCGACATCGCCCTGCCGCTGATCCGCGGCCATGTCGTGACCGACCTGATCCTGGTGACGATGTGGACCTTCAACGTGTTCACGCCGTTCCTGCTGACCGGCGGCGGCCCGTCCTTCCGCACCGAGATCCTGTCGATCTACACTTACCAGCTGGCCTTCAAGCATTTCGAGTTCGGCCGCGGCGCCGCGGTCGGCGTCGTCATCATGCTGATCAACCTGGCCTTCGCGCTGGTCTATCTCGGCCTGGCGCGGCGTCGCAAGGCCGCGGCGGAGCATTGAGATGGCGCTGCGCCCCCTCCTCCTCCGCATCCTGTTCGCCGGCCTGGCGGCGCTGATCGGCCTGGTCTTCGCCCTGCCGCTGCTGTGGTTCGTGCTGGCGCCGTTCAACGGCCGGGCGGAGCTGGGGCTGGCGGTGCCGGACCCGTTCACCCTCGGCAACTTCGCCAAGGCGTTCGAGAACGGCTTCGCCATGCGGGCCCTGCTGAACAGCCTGATCCAGAGCGTCGGCGGGGTCGCCCTGGTGACCGCGGCGGCGACGCTGGCGGCCTATGCCATGTCGCGCGCGCCGGTGCCGGGCAAGGGCCCGATCACCTATCTGCTGCTGCTGTTCTCCTCGGTCGTCTCCGGCTCCGCCGCCATGGTGCCGATCTTCCTGATCGTCAGCGCCATCGGCCTGATCGACACCCACATCGCGGTGATCCTGGTCTTCGCCGGCGGCCTGCTGCCGACCGCGATGTTCATCCTGCGCGACTTCATCGACGGGCTGCCGCGGACCTATGAGGAATCGGCGCTGGTCGCCGGCGCCTCGCCGCTGCGCGCCTTCTTCGACGTCGCCTTGCCGGTGATCCGCCCCGGCGTCGTGGTCGTCGCCGTCTGGGCCTTCGTGCAGATCTGGGGCAGCTTCCTGATCCCCTTCGTCCTGCTGCGCAGCGAATCTCGCATGCCGGCGGCGCTGGCGATCTACTCCTACTACTCCGAGGCCGGGACACCGGTGGTCACGCTGCTCTCGGCCTATGCCGTGGTCTATTCGGCGCCGGTGGTGGCGCTCTATCTTTTCGTCAGTTGGAAGTTCGGGTTCCGGTTCTTCGGCGGCATCAAATCGTGAGCGAGGTCCGATGGCTTCGGTAACGCTGGAGAAGGTCC
>JAEKLZ010000326.1 GCA_019508225.1 Inquilinus limosus
CCGGCGAGCAGAAGTGGCTGCGCATGTCCGGCCTGGTGATGCTGCTGCCGCACGGCTATGAGGGCCAGGGGCCGGAGCATTCCTCGGCCCGGATCGAGCGCTACCTGCAGCAATCGGCCGAGGACAACTGGCAGGTGGTCAACCTGACCACCCCGGCCAACTACTTCCACGCGCTGCGGCGGCAGATGCACCGCGACTTCCGCAAGCCGCTGGTGGTGTTCACGCCGAAGTCGCTGCTGCGCCACAAGGAGTGCGTCTCGACCCTGGCCGATTTCGGCAACGGCTCGACCTTCCACCGCGTGCTGGGCGAGACCGCCGAGCTGGTGGCCGGCGAGTCGGTGCGGCGGGTCGTGATCTGCTCCGGCAAGGTCTATTACGACCTGCGCAAGGAGCGCGAGGAGCGCGGCCTGAAGGACGTTGCCATCATCCGGCTGGAGCAGATGTTCCCGTTCCCGCGCAAGACGCTGGGCGCGGAGCTGGCGAAGTATCCGAACGCCGAGGTGGTGTGGTGCCAGGAGGAGCCCGAGAACCAGGGCGCCTGGTACTTCGTCGACCGCAAGATCGAGGCCGCGCTGGGCGAGATCAAGCATCGCAGCGCCCGGCCGCGCTATGCCGGCCGGCCCGAGGCCGCGGCCCCGGCCACCGGCCTGCTGCGCCGCCACAACCAGGAACAGGCCAAGCTGGTCGACGAGGCCCTGAAGGCCGGCTGACCCCGGCCAATTGACTCCAACGGGCCGAGCCCGAACGGACCGGAAGGAACGGAGACTTTATGAGCGTCGAGATCAAGGTGCCCGCCCTGGGCGAATCGGTGACCGAGGCCACTGTCGCCCGCTGGCTGAAGAAGCCGGGCGAGGCCGTGGCCATGGATGAGCCGCTGGTCGAGCTCGAGACCGACAAGGTGACGCTCGAGGTCAACGCCACCGCGGCCGGCGTGCTGGAAGCGGTGGTCGCCGAGGAAGGCGCCAATGTCGAGGTCGGCGCCCTCCTGGGCAGCATCGGCGAGGGCGCGGGCGCCCCGGCCGCCAAGCCGGCGGCCAAGGCCGAGGCGGCGAAGCCGGCCGCTGCAGCCCCGGCCCCGGCCAAGACCAATGGCGGCGAGGCGCCGATCGCCATGCCGTCCGCGGCCAAGATCATCGCCGAGAACAACCTCGACGCCGGCGCCATCGCCGGCAGCGGCAAGGGCGGGCGCATCCTGAAGGAGGACGCGCAGGCCGCGGCCTCCGGCGGCGCCAAGCCGGCTGCAGCCCCGGCCTCGGGCAGCGTGATCGAGCTCCCCGCCTTCACCCGTCCGGAAAGCGGCCCGCGGTCGCAGAAGGACCGGGAGGAGCGGGTGCGCATGACCAAGCTGCGCAAGACCATCGCTACCCGGCTGAAGCAGGCCCAGAACAACGCCGCCATGCTGACGACCTTCAACGAGGTCGACATGACGGCGCTGCTGGCCCTGCGCAACCAGTACAAGGACAGCTTCGAGAAGAAGCACGGCGTGAAGCTGGGCTTCATGTCGTTCTTCCTGAAGGCCTGCATCGTCGCGCTGAAGGAGCTGCCGGCGGTCAACGGCGAGATCGACGGCGACGACCTGGTCTACAAGAACTACTACGACATCGGCGTCGCCGTCGGCACGCCGACCGGCCTGGTCGTGCCGGTGGTGCGCGATGCCGACACCCTGTCCTTCGCCGGGGTCGAGAAGACCATCGGCGAGCTGGGCCGCAAGGCGCGCGACGGCAAGCTGTCGATGGCCGACCTGACCGGCGGCACCTTCACCATCTCGAATGGCGGTGTCTACGGCTCGCTGATGTCGACGCCGATCCTGAATCCGCCGCAGTCGGGCATCCTGGGCATGCACAAGATCCAGGAGCGGCCGATGGCAGTCGGCGGCAAGGTCGAGATCCGGCCGATGATGTACCTGGCTCTGTCTTACGACCACCGCATCATCGACGGGCGCGAGGCCGTGACCTTTCTGGTCCGGGTCAAGGAGTGCCTGGAGGATCCGCAGCGCATCCTGCTCGACATGTGACGATCCCGAAGGGCACGGTAAAACGTGCCCTTCTTCGTTTCAGGAGCCCAGGCTTGATCCGCGCCCCTCTCTTCGCCCTGCCCCTCCTGCTCGCCGTCGCGGCGCCGGCCCCGGCGCAGGAGGCCGAGGGCTGGGGCACCGGCTATCACCTGGGCACCGCCTATGCCGGGCTGACCAATGCCGGCGGCGCCCATCTCGGCGTCTACTGCTCCGACGTGTCGACGCCGGACAATTCGGCGATCCGCACCGGCCCCTATGTCCTGTTCTCGCTGCCGCGCAAGCTGGCGCTGGAGGGCAAGGCCGTCCCGGTGACCTTCACCATCGACGACAAGGCCACGACGGTGCCGATGGGGGTGGATGTCGAGGAAGCCTCGACCGCCTTCGACTGGGGCCCGTCCAAGGCCTTCACCACCGACCAGATGAAGGCCCTGGTCGAAAGCCTGCGCCGCGGCAAGACGCTGACCGTCGGCCTGACGGAGCCCGCGGTGACCGCGGTGACCGAGCCCTTCACCCTCGCCGGCTCCGGCGCCGCGCTGGAGAACATCCTGGACTGCGCCAAGCGGTAGCACCCCGCAGCCTTGACTCGAACCCGACGAAGCGGCTAGTTACTAGAACGAACGTTCGATCGAGTACACGGTGTTCCCTGATACCGACAGCAAGCGGGATGCGATCCTGAAGGCGACGCTGGAGCTGGTGGCGGAGCGTGGCTTTCACGACACGCCGATGTCCCAGGTCGCCAAGCGGTCGGGCGCCAGCCCCGGGGTGATCTACCACTACTTCGCCAGCAAGGACGAGCTGATCCGCGACCTCTACAGGGAGGTCAAGGCGGTGAAGGCCCGGGCCATGCTGCAGGGCGATTTCGACGGCGCCGCCCCCAAGCAGGCGTTCAAGCATACCTGGTGCAACGCCTATCACTTCTACCGAACGCACCGGCTGGAGGCGCGATTCCTCGAGCAGTACGAGAACTCGCCCTATCACTGCCCGACCGACCTGCAGGAGCTGGCGAAGGAGGACGAGAACTTCGCCATCCTGGCCCGGCGGCTGGGCTTCGTCGACGGCGGCAGCCCGTTCAAGCCGCTGCCGACGGACATCGTCTACGACCTGTCCTTCGGCCTCGCCGCGCGCCTCGCCCGGCGGGCCCCGGACGAGCCGCTGGACGACGCGACTTTGGACGACATTGCCGAGGGCTGCTGGCGCGCCGTCGCCCGCAACCCTTGAGCGTTTGATCGAATTAGATCGAATATTCGATCTAGACCTTTGTTCCTAGTTCCGCGGCCAACGCGGACATTGCCAGCCCCGGCGCGGTGCCCGGCCCTCTTCGCACCGCATCTCAAATTGGGACATCGACCATGGTGAAGCTGAACATCAATGGCGCGGACCACGAGCTCGACATCGATCCGCAGATGCCGCTGCTCTGGGCCCTGCGCGACCATCTCGACATGACCGGCACCAAATTCGGCTGCGGCCAAGCGCTGTGCGGGGCCTGCACCGTGCATCTGGACGGCCAGCCGGTGCGGTCGTGCCAGACCTTCGTCGGCGATGTCGGCGCCGGCAAGATCACCACCATCGAGGGCGTCAACGGCAAGGTCGCCGAGGCGGTGCGCGCCGCCTGGACCAAGCTCGACGTGGTGCAGTGCGGCTACTGCCAGTCCGGCCAGATCATGTCGGCGATCGGCCTGCTGAGCCAGACGCCGAAGCCGACCGACGACGACATCGTCTCGGCGATGGACGGCAACATCTGCCGATGCGGCACCTACCAGCGCATCCGCGCGGCGATCCACGACGCCGCGTCGCAGCTGGCCTGACCCGGAGGGACGACCCATGTTCGCTCAGCCCATCGTCGCCCCGGCCGCGCCCGAGGCCGATCTCGCCAAGCCGAACCGCCGCTCCTTCCTGAAGGGCGCCAGCGCCCTGGGGGGCGCGCTGGTGATCGCCACCCATCTGCCGCTCGCCCGCCGCGCCATGGCCGCGACCGGGGACCTCGCCCCCAACGCCTTCGTCCGCGTCGCGCCGGACAGCACCGTCACCGTGCTGATCAAGCAGTGCGAGATGGGCCAGGGCGTGACCACCGGCCTGACCACCATCGTCGCCGAGGAGATCGACGCCGATTGGGGTCAGATGCGCTTCGAATTCGCGCCGGCCGACGCCAAGCTCTACAACAACCTCGCCTTCGGCCCGATCCAGGGCACCGGCGGGTCGACCTCGATCGCCAATTCCTGGGACCAGCTGCGTAAGGCTGGCGCCATGGCCCGCGCCATGCTGGTGCAGGCCGCCGCCGCGGAATGGCAGGTCCCGGCCGGTGAGATCACCGTCCAGAAGGGCGTCGTCGGCCATGCCTCCGGCAAGTCCGCCCACTTCGGTGAGCTGGCCGGCAAGGCGGCCACGCTGACGCCGCCGACGGACGTCGCGCTGAAGGACCCGAAGGCCTTCACCCTGATCGGCGGCCACGTGCCGCGGCTGGACACCCCGGCCAAGATCACCGGCAAGGCCGGCTTCTCGATCGATGTCCGCCGGCCCGGCCAGCTGACCGCGCTGGTCGCCCATCCGCCGCGCTTCGGCGGCACGGCGAAGACCGTCGACGCGTCAGCGGCCAAGCAGGTGCCGGGCGTGGTCGATGTCGTCACCATCCCGACCGGCGTGGCGGTCGTGGCGAAGGACACCTGGTCGGCGATGCAGGGCCGCGAGGCGCTGAAGATCGAGTGGGATGCGGTGGCCGGCGAAGGCCAGTCCACCGATGCGATCATGGCCGGCTACAAGACCATGGCGCAGACGCCCGGCCTGACCGCGGCCAAGCGCGGCGACGCCGCGGCGGCGCTGGCGAAGGCGGCCAAGACGGTGGAGGTGGAGATCGAGTTCCCCTACCTGGCCCACGCGCCGATGGAACCGCTGAACGGCGTGCTGGAGCCGACCAAGGACGGCGCCGTGTGGTGGGCCGGATCGCAGTTCCAGACCGTCGAGCAGGCGACGATCGCCGCCATTCTCGGCCTGAAGCCGGACCAGGTGACGATCAACTCGACCTACACCGGCGGGTCCTTCGGCCGGCGCGCCACCCCGACCGCGGATTACGCGGCCGAGACGGCGATGATCGTCAAGGCCACCGGCATGAAGGCGCCGATCCATCTGA
>JAEKLZ010000327.1 GCA_019508225.1 Inquilinus limosus
CGCGTGGTTGCCCATGCCGAGTTCGAGGAGGCCAAGGACAAGGTCATGATGGGCGCCGAACGGCGGTCCATGGTGATGACCGACGAGGAGAAGCGGAACACCGCTTATCACGAGGCCGGCCATGCCATCGTCGGGCTGTACGTGCCGGAGCATGATCCGATCCACAAGGCGACGATCATCCCGCGCGGCCGCTCGCTCGGCATGGTGGTCAGCCTGCCGGAGAACGACCGGATCAGCTGGGCCAAGATCCAGATGGAATCCCGGCTGGCCATGACCTTCGGCGGCCGCCTGGCGGAAGAGCTGATCTTCGGGCCGGAGCGGGTGACCAGCGGTGCTGCCAGCGACATCCAGCAGGCCACCAACCTGGCCCGCGCCATGATCACCGAATGGGGCATGTCGCCGAGGCTGGGCCGGCTGCGCTACAGCTCGAACGGCCAGGAGGTGTTCCTCGGCCATTCGGTGACGCAGACCCAGAACATCTCGGAAGAGACCGCCAAGATCATCGACGAGGAAATGCGTCGCATGATCGAGGAGGCCGAGACCAAGGCCCGCAACATCCTGACCGAGCATATCGACCAGCTGCACCTGCTGGCCAACGCCCTGCTGGAGTTCGAGACGCTGACCGGCGACGAGGTGCGGGGCCTGATCCTGCGCGGCGAGCCGATCGTGCGGCCGGAGCCGAATGACGAACCGCCGCCGCCGAAGCGCCCGACCAGCGGCAAGCGCACCTCGGTGCCCTCGGGCGGCGCCAAGGGCATCGATCCGGAGCCCCAGCCCGGTACGTGATCGGGCGGGCACCTGACCGGATGACGACTGACAAGACCCACGGGCCGCGTTTCGACGCGGCCCGTGCCGTTTCCCTCTCCGACGATGTCGCGCCCTGGGCCGCCCGACCCGGGGTGCGGTCGTATCTGCGCCCGCTCGGGCTGAGCGACGCCGCGCCCGGCGCGCTGCCGCTGGCCGGCGGGCCGCTGGGCTTCGACCGGGTCGAACTGGTCCTGCGGGGACCAGAGAAAACAGAGTCCCCCCTCCCCCCGCGGGAGGGGGATAGGGGGAGGGGGTTCTCTCCGCCTGAACCGGCCCGGATCGTTCCAGACCAGCCTGCAGACGAAGGCGGACCGTCAGCCCATTCGCGCGCGGACGCGCGCAGACCCCTCCCCCTAACCCCCTCCCGCAAGGGGAGGGGGGACAAGGATGGGGTCGGCTCGGATTACGTCTGCGCCGTCGCCGATCTCGACACGCTCCGTCGCTGGGCCGGCCGGCATGGCCTCGGCGCCGCGGTCGACCAGCATCTCGACCGGCTCAGCCGGCCGCGGCCGGCCTTCGCCGGGTTCGCCCTCGACCGGCCGCTTCTGATGGGCATCGTCAACGTCACCCCCGACAGCTTCTCCGACGGTGGCGACTTCGCCGATGCCGGCCGCGCCATCGCCCAGGGGCTGGCCCTGGCCGAGGCGGGGGCGGAGATCCTGGACATTGGCGGCGAATCGACCCGGCCCGGCTCCGCCCCGGTGTCGCCGGAGGCGGAGATCGCGCGGATCGAGCCGGTGATCCGCGACCTCGCCGGCCGCGGCCTGACCGTGTCGGTCGACACCCGCCACGCCGTGGTGATGCAGGCGGCGCTGGCCGCCGGCGCCCGCATCGTCAACGACGTCACCGGCCTGACCGGCGATCCCGCCAGCCTCGGCGTCGTCGCCCGCGCCGGCTGTCCGGTGGTGCTGATGCACATCCGGGGCGAGCCGCGGACGATGCAGGAGAACCCGGTCTACGACGACGTCCTGCTCGACGTGTTCGACTGGCTGGAGCAGCGGGTGGCGGCCTGCGCCGCTGCCGGCATTCCGTCGGACCGCATCGCGGTCGACCCCGGCATCGGCTTCGGCAAGCGGTCGCTGGACCATAACCTGCCGCTGCTGCGCGGCCTGTCGCTGCTGCACGGGCTCGGCTGCGCCGTGCTGCTGGGCGTCTCGCGCAAGCGCTTCATCGGCACCCTGTCCGGGACCGAGGACCCGAAGGCGCGGGTGGCGGGGTCGATTGCGGCGGGGCTGTACGGAATCGCCCAGGGGGTGCAAATCTTACGGGTGCATGACGTCGCGGAGACGCGGCAGGCGCTGGCCGTGTGGTCGGCGCTGCAGGTGGGGATCGAGGCGGAGGCAGGGGATTAGATGACGCGCAAGCTGTTCGGGACCGACGGCATCCGTGGTCGCGCGAATGTCGAACCGATGACGGCTGAGACGGCGCTGAAGGTGGCGTCGGCCGCGGCGGCGCAGTTCCGCCGCGGCGACCACCGCCACCTGGTGGTGATCGGCAAGGACACGCGCCTGTCCGGCTATCTGCTGGAGCCGGCGCTGACCGCGGGCTTCATCGGCGCCGGCATGGACGTCACCCTGGTCGGGCCGATCCCGACCCCGGCCATCGCCATGCTGACTCGGTCGCTGCGCGCCGATCTCGGGGTGATGATCTCGGCCTCGCACAACCCATTCGAGGACAACGGCATCAAGCTGTTCGGGCCGGACGGCTACAAGCTGTCGGACGAGGTCGAGCGCGAGATCGAGGACCGCATCGTCCAGCCGGGCGACGACCAGCTGGCGCCTCCGGCCGGGCTCGGCCGCGCCCGGCGGCTGGACGACGCTTCCGGCCGCTACATCGAATACGCCAAGAACACCTTCCCCAAGGGGCTGCGGCTCGACGGGCTCAAGGTGGTGGTCGACTGCGCCAACGGCGCCGCCTACAAGGTCGCCCCCGCGGTGCTGTGGGAGCTCGGTGCCGAGGTGATCAAGATCGGCGTGTCGCCGGACGGCCTGAACATCAACAAGGGCTGCGGCGCCACCGCGACCGACGTGATGCAGCAGGCGGTGGTGGCCCATGGCGCCCATCTCGGCCTGTCGCTGGACGGCGACGCCGACCGGCTGATCATGGCCGACGAGACCGGCCGCCAGATCGACGGCGACCAGCTGATGGCGATGATCGCACGCGACTGGTTCTCCGGCGGCCGCCTGGCCCAGCCGGCGGTGGCCGCCACCGTGATGTCCAATCTGGGCATGGAGCGGTTCCTCGGCGGCCTCGGCATCAGCCTGATTCGCACCGCGGTCGGCGACCGCTACGTCGTCGAGATCATGCGCGAGCGCGGACTCAATCTCGGCGGCGAGCAGTCCGGCCACATCGTCATGAGCGACCACGCCACCACCGGCGACGGGCTGATCGCGGCGCTGCAGGTGCTGGCGGTGATCCAGCAGTCGGGCCGGCCGTCGAGCGAGGTGTTCCGGGTGTTCGAGCCGATGCCGCAGCGGCTGCGCAGCGTCCGCTTCACCCCAGTGCCGGGCGCGCCGTCGCCGCTGGAACAGGCGCCGGTGAAGCAGGCGATCGCCGCGGCCGAGGCCCGTCTCGGCAAGGATGGCCGGCTGCTGATCCGCAAGTCGGGCACCGAGCCGGTGATCCGGGTGATGGCCGAGGGCGAGGACGCAGTGCTGATCGAGAGCCTGGTCGGCGAGATCTGCGCCACGATCGAGACCGCGGCGGCCTGATTCTCGATGCGTAGGTTGGGTTCGCTCGGCGAACCCAACATCGTGCCCCTGAGCTATCGTTGGGTTCGCAAGCGCGAACCCAACCTACGATCCAGCCCTCCTGCAAATACCGATTGACGGAACCGGGGCGATCTCTATCCTCCGCGGCGGGCCACGTCCCCCCACCGGGACGCTGCTATCTGGAAGGATAGACATGACTGCGAGCGCGCTCGCCACCCCGCCCGGACTCCGTCCGCGCAACCCCAATTTCTCCTCCGGTCCCTGTGCCAAGCGTCCCGGCTGGTCGCTCGAGGCGCTGCAGAATGCCGCCCTCGGCCGGTCGCATCGCGCCGGCATCGGCAAGGCCAAGCTGGCCGACGTGATCGAGCGGTCGAAGCGCGTGCTGCGCATGCCCGCCGACTGGCGCCTGGCCATCGTGCCGGGATCGGACACCGGCGCCGTCGAGATGGCGCTGTGGACCCTGCTCGGCGCCCGCGGCGTCGACCTGCTGGCCTGGGAAAGCTTCGGCGAAGGCTGGGTCACCGATGTCGTCAAGCAGCTCAAGCTGCCGGATGTCCGCACCTTCACGGCCGCCTATGGCGAACTGCCGGATCTCGGCCAGGTCGATTTCGACCGCGACGTGGTGCTGACCTGGAACGGCACCACCTCCGGCGTGCGCCTGGCCAATGGCGACGCCATTCCGGCGAACCGCCAGGGCCTGGTGATCTGCGACGCCACCTCGGCCGCCTTCGCCATGGACCTGGCCTGGGACAAGCTCGATGTCGTCACCTGGTCCTGGCAGAAGGTGCTGGGCGGGGAGGGGGCGCACGGCATGCTGGCCCTGTCGCCCCGCGCGGTGGAGCGGCTGGAGAGCTATACCCCGGCCTGGCCGCTGCCGAAGGTGTTCCGCCTGACCTCCAAGGGCAAGCTGGCCGAGGGCCCCTTCAAGGGCGAGACCATCAACACCCCGTCGATGCTGTGCGTCGAGGACGCGATCGACGGCCTCGCCTGGGCCGAGGCGGTCGGCGGCCTGGATAGACTGATCGAGCGGTCGGAGAATAATCTCGCCGCCGTCGCCGCCTGGGTCGCGCGCACCCCCTGGGTCGACTTCCTGGCGGCGGATCCGGTGATCCGGTCCTGCACCTCGATCTGCCTGAAGATCGTCGACCCGGCGGTCACGGTGCTGGACGACGAGGCACAGGCCGCGGTGCCGAAGAAGATCGCCTCGCTCTTGGAGAAGGAAGGCGTCGCCTTCGACATCAACGGCTATCGCGACGCGCCCCCGGGCCTGCGCATCTGGGGCGGCGCCACGATCGACACCGCCGATCTCGAGGCGCTGCTGCCCTGGCTCGACTGGGCGTATCAGCGCGCCCGGGCCGAGCTGAAGCTGGCCGCCTAGTCTCTCCCCACATCCTCGTCATCGCGAGGAGCGAAGCGACGTGGCGATCCAGCGGCACCAGCCCCTGGATTGCCGCGCCCCTTCGGGGCTCGCAATGACGATTGCTCTTACGGAGCCACGTCCATGCCCAAGGTTCTGATTTCCGACGCCCTGTCCCCGGCCGCCGTCGCCATCTTCCGCGACCGCGGCGTCGAGGTCGATGTCCGCACCGACCTGAAGCCC
>JAEKLZ010000328.1 GCA_019508225.1 Inquilinus limosus
GCCCTGATGCTGACCTGCGGCCATTACGACGGCTCGGGCGACTTCGCCTTCCGCGTCGGCCTGCCGGGCAAGAGCGGCGTCGGCGGCGGCATCCTGGCGATCGTGCCGGGCCGCGCCTCGGTCGCCGTCTGGTCGCCCGGGCTGAACCAGCACGGCAACTCGCTGCTCGGCACCCTGGCGCTGGAGCGGCTCGCGAAAGCGATGGGCTGGTCGGTCTTCGGACCCTGATGCAACGGCGCCTGCCCTCCCTGCCTGCCCTGCGCGCCTTCGAGGCGGCCGGCCGGCATTTGAGCTTCCGCCGCGCCGCCGAGGAGCTGCTGGTGACGCCGAGCGCGATCAGCCACCAGGTGCAGCGGCTGGAGCGCGAGCTCGGCACCGCCCTGTTCCGGCGCAAGACCCGCGCCATCGTCCTGACCCCGGCGGGCGAACGCTATCTCGCCGGGGTGCGCCGCGCCTTCGACCTGCTGGCGGAGGAGACCCGCGCGGTCCGGGCACCGGAGCGGGCGGTGCTGCGGGTCAGCCTGCTGGCCTCCTTCGCCACCCATTGGCTGGTGCCGCGGCTGGGCCGATTCGCCGCCGCCCATCCGGAGATCGAGCTGCGGCTGGAGCCGTCCAACACCCTGGTCGATGTCGGCGCCGGCGAGGCCGACCTGGCGATCCGCTACGGCACCGGCGGCTGGGCGGAGGTCGAGGCGACGCTGCTGCTGGCCGACCGCATCGCGCCGGTGGTCAGCCCGGCGCTGCTGGAGCGCGGCCCGCCGATCGCGGTGCCGGCCGACCTGCTGCAGCACACGCTCCTGCTGTCCTACGCCCGCGAGCCGATCGAATGGCCGGCCTGGTCGGCCGCGCATGGCTTCGACCTGGCCCGCGCCCGCACCCTGATGCTGCACGACTACAACATCGTGCTAGAGGCGGCCCTTGCCGGCCAGGGCGTGGCCATGGGCCGGCACGCGCTGATCGGCGAGCGGCTGCGCAGCGGCGCGCTGGTCGAGCCGCTGGGCGGGCCGCCCTTCGCCCCGCCCGGCCTCGGCTATTGGCTGGTGATCCGGCCCGGCCCCCTGCCCCCACCCGTCGCCGCCTTCATCGACTGGATCCGCAGCGAGGCCTCCGGACATCCCGTGCCATGGAAAGACTGACCCGATGCTGACGCGCCGCAGCTACGCCGCCTTCCTGTTCGACATGGACGGCACCCTGCTCGACAGCATCGCCTCGGCCGTGCGCGTCTGGACCCGCTGGGCCGAGCGGCACGGGCTCGACGCCGACGCGGTGGTCGAGAGCATGCACGGCGTGCGCGCGGTCGAGACCATCCGCCGCTGGGGTATCCCGGAACCGGAGGTGGCACGCGAGGCCACCGAGTTGACCCAGGCCGAGATCGATGATGTCGACGGCGTGGTCGCCATCGCCGGGGTGCAGCGCTTCCTGCAGGCCCTGCCGCCGGACCGCTGGGCGATCGTCACCTCGGCGCCCCGCGCCCTGGCGGCCAGGCGCCTTGCCGCCGCCGGCCTGGTCCCGCCGCCGGTGCTGATCACCGCCGAGGACGTCGTCCGCGGCAAGCCGGCGCCGGATGGCTTCCTGACCGCGGCGAAGCGGCTGGGCGCCGACCCCGAAGACTGCCTGGTCTGGGAGGATGCGCCGGCCGGCATCGCCTCGGCCGAGGCATCGGGCGCCGCGGTCATGGTCGTCGGCGCCACCCATGCCCGGCCGATGGCGACGCGGCACCCGGTGATTGCGGACTATGAGGACTTGACCGTCACCGTCACCGAAGCGGGCCGGCTGCTGCTGCGCCTTCAGATGAATCCGAGTCACCCATAGGGCGAAAACTTGGCGTTCGTCGGCGGGGCCGCCGACGGCTAGCATCCGGGCTTCCGATACCGAGGACCCGACCATGCCGAAGACCATCGCCGAAGCCGTCGCCGCCCTGGGCCATGAGCTGCCCGCGGCTCCCACCCCGGCCGCCAACTACGTGCCCTATGTCCAGGCCGGCAACCTGCTGTTCATCTCCGGCCAGATCTCGCAGGACCGCAACGGCCCGGCCTGGCTCGGCCATCTCGGCGACACCGTCTCGCTGGAAGACGGGCAGAAGGCGGCGCAGGCCTGCGCGCTCGCCATCCTGGCCCAGGTGTCGGCCGCGACCGGCGGCGACCTCGCCCGCATCCGCCGCGTGGTCAAGCTCGGCGTCTTCGTCGCCTCCGCGCCGGGCTTCACCCAGCAGCCGCAGGTCGGCAACGGCGCCTCGGACCTGATCGCCGCGGTGTTCGGCGACAAGGGCAAGCATGCCCGCGCCGCGGTCGGCGTGGCGGCCCTGCCGCGCGGCGTCTCGGTCGAGGTCGAGGCCGTCGTCGAGCTCGAGGACTGACCATGGATCTGGCCCGGCTGCGCGCCGAGACACCCGGCATAGACCGGGTGCTGCATTTCAACCATGCCGGCGGCTCGCTGCCGCCGCAGCCGGTGCTGGATGCGGTGCTGGCCCATCTGCAGCGCGAGGCGGTGTCCGGCCCGATCGAGGCCGGGCAGGCCGCCGCGCCGGCGCTGGAAGAGGCGCGGGCCGAGGCAGCCGCCCTGATCGGCGCGACGCCGGCCGAGATCGCCTTCACCGGCAGCGCCACCCAGGGTTGGGGCCTGGCCTTCTCCGGGCTGCCGCTGAAGGCCGGCGACCGCATCCTGGTCGGCCGGCAGGAATGGGGCGGCAACCTCACCACCATGCAGCGCGCCGCCGCCCGCACCGGCGCGGCGATCGAGGTGATCCCCTGCGACGACACCGGCCGGGCCTCGCCCGAGGCGCTGGCCGCGATGATCGACGACCGGGTCAAGCTGGTGTCGCTGACCTGGATCGGCGCCAATGGCGGGCTGATCAACCCGGCGGCGGAGATCGGTCAGGTCGCCCGCGCCGCCGGCGTACCGTTCTTCATCGACGCCTCGCAGGCCATCGGCCAGATCCCGATCGACGTCGCACAGCTCGGCTGCGACGTGCTGATCGCGCCCGGCCGCAAGCATCTGCGCGGACCGCGCGGCACCGGGCTGCTCTATGTCCGGCAGGGCTTCCTCGACCGGCTCGAACCGCCCTATCACGACGCCCGCACCGCCCTATGGACGCCGCAGGGCGCCAAGCTGCAGGACAGCGCCCTGCGCTTCGAGGCCGGCGACTTCCCGATGGCGCTGCGGCTCGGCCTCGGCGCCGCGATCCGCCTCGCCCGCGGCATCGGCATCGACGTCATCCGCGCCCGGCTCGACGGGCTGGCGCAGGGGCTGCGCGCCCGGCTGGCGGCGATCCCCGGCGTCACCGTGCACGACCGCGGCGTCGAGCGCGCGGCGCTGGTGTCCTTCGCGGTGGAGGGCGTCGAGCCCGTCGTGCTGCGCCAGCGCCTGGCGGCGGACGGGATCACCATCGCCGTCAACGGCGTGATGTACACGCCGCTCGACATGACCGCGCGCGGCCTGGGCGACATCTGCCGCGCCGCCGTTTCCTACCTGCACACCGAGGCCGAGCTGGACCGGCTGGCCGACGCCGTGGCGGCCGCCCGCCCTTAACGGGCGTGGCGGCGCGGCTTGGCCTTGATCTGCAACTCGGCCTGCTTGTCCGCCGCCCGGGCGATCTCGCGAAAAGCCTGGTCGCGGCCGGGCCAGTATGGCTGCGGCCAGGACTGGGACTTCACGCCGTACCAGGCCTCGGCCTGGCGGACGAAGGTCGGGTTCCATAGATGCGGCCGGCCGAGCGCCACCAGGTCGGCGCGGCGGGTGTGCAGGATGGTGTTGATCTGCCCCGGCTCGGTGATGGCGCCCACCGCCATGGTCGCCATCCTCGGCACGTTGCGGATCGCCTCGGCGAACTGGACCTGGAACATGCGGCCATAGACCGGCTTCTGGTCCGGCACGGTCTGGCCGGCCGAGACGTCGATCAGGTCGCAGCCGGCGTCGCGGAAGGCCTCGGCGATGGCGAAGACGTCGTCCTCGCCGATGCCGCCCTCGGCCCAGTCGGTGGCGGAGATGCGCACCGACATCGGCCGGTCCTCGGGCCAGGCCGCCCGCATCGCCCGGAACACCTCCAGCGGATAGCGCAGCCGGTTCTCGACCGGCCCGCCATACTCGTCGGTCCGCCGATTGGTCAGCGGCGACAGGAACGACGCCAGCAGATAGCCATGGGCGCAGTGCAGCTCGAGATGGTCGAAGCCGGCCCGGGCCGCGCGCGCGGTGGCCTGGACGAAATCGGCCTTGATCCGGTCCATCTCCGCCCGGTCGATCTCCCGCGGCACCGGGCTGACGCCTTCGATCCACGGCAGCGGCGAGGCCGAGACCACCAGCCAGTTGTCGGCCGGCTCGGCGATCGGGTGGTCGGCTTTCTCCCAGCCCAGCTGGGTCGACCCCTTGCGCCCGGAATGGCCGAGCTGCATGGCGATTCTGGTGTCGCCATGGCCGTGCACGAACCCGACCAGCCGGGTCCACTGTGCCTCATGCGCGTCGGTCCAGAGGCCGGGGCAGCCCAGGCTGATGCGGGCATCGGGCGACGGGCAGGTCATCTCGACGAACATCAGCCCCATGCCGCCCAGCGCGTGCGAGGCGTAGTGCACGAAATGCCAGTCGGTCAGGTTGCCGTCGCGGTCGGCGGAATACTGCGCCATCGGCGACATCACCACCCGGTTCGCCAGCTCCATGCCGCGCAGCCGGAAGCGGGTGAACATCGGCGTCGGCCGGGTGCTGCGGTAATCGTCGCCGGTCTCGCGCCACAGCCGGTCGTAGAAGGCGTCGTCGGCCCGGCGCACGAAATCCGGGTCGCGGATCCGCAGGTTGTCATAGGTGATCGACTTGGCCCGGCACATCACCACCATGGCGAACTGCATCGGATCCATGTCGGTGGACCGGTTCATGTGCTCGAACCAGGCCAGCGACACATCGGCATTGTGCTGGGTGACCTGGCAGGGCGTGCGGCGGGCCTTGTCATAGGCGACGAAGGCCTGCTCCACATCCGTTTCGGCCTTGGCCACCACCGCGTCCGACAGGGCGATGGCGCATTCCATCGCCAGCTTGGTGCCGGAGCCGATCGAGAAATGCGCCGAGGCCTTGGCGTCGCCGAGCAGCACGATGTTCCGGTGCCACCAGCG
>JAEKLZ010000329.1 GCA_019508225.1 Inquilinus limosus
CCGGGCGCCGGTGACCGCGTCGACGATCAGGTCGGCCAGCGCCGTCATCTGCCCCTCGCGCATCCCGCGCGTGGTGACGGCCGGCGTGCCCAGCCGCAGCCCGGAGGGGCGCAGCGGCGGCCTTGTATCATCCGGCACCACCTGCTTGTTCGAGACCAGCCCGACCCGGTCCAGCCGCTGCTGCGCCTCGTCGCCGTCGATGCCGAAGCTGGCGGCGACGTCGACCACCATCAGGTGGTTGTCGGTGCCGCCGGTCACCAGCTGCGCGCCGCGGCCCTGCAGCGCCTCGGCCAGCGCCCTGGCGTTGTCGAGCACGCGCCTTGCATAGCCCTGGAACTCCCCCTGCGCCGCCAGGTGCAGCGCCGTGGCCAGGGCCGCCATCTGGTCCATATGCGGGCCGCCTTGCAGCCCCGGGAACACCGCCTGGTCGATCGCCTTGCGGAACGGCTCGCGGCACAGGATCAGCCCGCCGCGCGGCCCGCGCAGGGTCTTGTGCGTGGTGGTGGTGACGACGTCGAAGCCGGCCGCCAGCGGGTTCGGCAGCGCCCGGCCGGCGATCAGCCCGCCGATATGCGAGACATCGGCCATGGTGATGGCCCCGACCTCGTCGGCGATCGCCTTGAAGGCGGCGTAATCGATGTCGCGCGGGTAGGAGGAGAAGCCGGTGATCAGCAGCTTCGGCTTCTCGCGCCGCGCCGTCTCGCGGATCGCGTCGAAGTCGAGGCCGCCGCCCGCCACGGTGCCGTAGCGCACGAAGCGGAAGATCCGGCCCATGGCCGACACCGGGGCGCCATGGGTCAGGTGGCCGCCATGCGACAGGTCCATCGCCAGGATGGTGTCGCCCGGCTGCAGCAGGCCGAAATACACCGCCTGGTTCATCGGCGACCCGGACAGCGGCTGGACATTGGCGTGCTCGGCGCCGAACAGCGCCCTGGCGCGGCCCTGGGCCAGCTCCTCGATCTCGTCGGCATGGAGGTTGCCGCCATAGTAGCGCCGGCGCGGCTGGCCCTCGGCGTATTTGTCGGCGAAGACCGAGCCGAGCAGCGGCCGCAGCTCGGGGAAGGCGTGGTTCTCCGACGCGATCAGGGTCAGACCCTGGTGCTGCCGGCGCTCCTCGCGCTCGAGGATGACGGCGGCCTCCGGATCGGCGGCGGCCAGACGGGCGCGCGGGTCGAGGTCGGCCGGGGCCGGGTCGGGCTGATGCTGGTATTCCATGGGGAGTTCTCCGTTTCGATGCCTGGACACGAATCGCCCGACCAGCTTCAAAAGAAGGCTGCCCAGGCGAGCGGCATCGAAACGGTCCTCCACGCTCCCTCGGGGTGCTCCCCCGTCTCGCCAGTCACGTGGAGGGTATGGCTGATCCTGCGATCGCGACGATGATCGGTTGAATGTGCAACCCCGTCAACTCATCCTAAAATCGTCATGGCGAGGAGCGCAGCGACGTGGCCATCCAGAGATCGAGCCGATGGATGGCCACGCCCCTTCGGGGCTCGCCATGACAATGAAGGGCGCTTGGCGTCAGTACAGCCGCCCGCCATTCGGCACCGGGCGCTCGATCGCGGCCAGCACGACGTTGCCGTCGGCGTCGGGGAAGCCCAGCACCAGGATCTCGGAGAGGAAGCGGCCGATCTGCTTCGGCGGGAAGTTCACCACCGCCGCGACCTGCCGGCCGAGCAGCGTCTCCGGCGTGTACAGCGCCACCAGCTGGGCCGAGCTGCGCTTCCGGCCGATCTCCGGCCCCAGATCGACGGTCAGCTTGTAGGCCGGCTTGCGCGCCTCGGGATACGGCTCCACCGCCACGATGGTGCCGACCCGGATATCGACCTTGGCGAAATCGTCGTAGCTGATCGTCATTCTGCCCTCCGCGAAACCGGCGGCACCCTGCCGCGCCGGCACCCGGATGGCAAGAAGGCCGCCCGGAGGCGGCCTTCTTTACGTCGGGATCAGAGACCGTTTGGAAACGCGCTGGCGTGAGTCGGATGGCGGTGGTTTCGAGAACCGGCGCGCAGCGGACGTTTGGTCCGTGAGCACCGGAAGCGCAGAAACCGCCGTCAGACGGCCACGCCAGTAGCGTTTCCGGACGGTCTCAGCGCTTGGTCGGGGCCTTCAGCACACCCTTCAGCTCGTCGAAGCTGGCGCTGACGCGCTTGCTGACGATCTCGGCGGCCTCGGTGTTCGACTTGGCCAGGAGCTCGGCCAGCTCCTTCATGTCGGCGATCGCCTTCTCGAAGGCGGACTTCGCCAGCTCGGTCTGCTTGGCCAGCTTCTCCTCCGGCGCCCCGGCGGAGACGGCGCTGGAGAACTGGCTCTGCAGCTCGGCCAGGTTCTGGCGAAGGATCTCGCTCTGGCGGCGGCCGAAGGCCTGCGCGCCCTCGATCGCGGTGCGATTGGCGGCGGTCAGCGCCTCGATGTTCTTGCGCTGGGCCTGCAGCACGGCGTCGAGGTCGACACCCGGCACCTTGAACTCGCCCAGCATCTTGGTGAAGTCGACGTCCCAGACCGGCGGCACCTTGCTCATGGCCCAACTCCTGGCTGCACAATAAAGCAGCACCTTACACCGGCTCGACCGCACCGCAAAAGAAAATTGTGCACTGCAGCAAAGTTGTCATCCAGCGCAGCGCGAGTCTCATCTAGTGCAGCGTCGGCTCCTGCCCGGCCTGGGCCGCCGGCTCGGCCGGCGGCTCGTCCCGGCGCTCGCCGCGGCCGCGGCCGAAGGTGTTCTGCCACTGCTCGGCCTGGCGCAGCCGCTGGTCCAGCGCCTTCATGGTGCGGTCGAGTTCCGGCGAATCATCCTGTTCCCAGGCCCGCAGCACCAGGCCGTAGACCAGGCACAGCGCCTGCACCCGCGCCCGGCCGATCAGGCCGGAGGTCGAGATGCCGGCGGATTGCAGCGTCCAGCGCATCGACAGCTCGAGCTGCCGCGCCTGCAGCAGGGCGGTCAGCGGGTCCCGCCGCAGGTCGCGCAGGATCGCCTTGACCCCGGCGCGATGGCCCGACAGCACGTCGAAGCGGCGCATCATCAGGTCGAACAGCCGGTCGCGCGGGCTTTCATCCGCGCCGGGCAGGCCTTCGGACAGGGCCGCCTGGTCGATCATCCGGCTGAACCCGGCCAGCAGGTCCGGCTTGGTCGGGCAGTGGCGGTACAGCGCCGCCATCGGCACCCGCGCCGCCTGGGCGACGTCCACGAGGGTCAGGGCGCGCCAGCCCTTCTCCCCCGCCAGGTCGACCGCGGTGGTGACGATGTGGTTCGCCATGTCGGCCTTCTTCGCCATGATCCCGACCCTTCGCGCCATCGGCCTTGCGGCCCCGAGCGCCCGCCACAGGCAGGCGCAATCGGTTCCCAATCTAGCGCAATTCGCCGGGAAGGCGAGCCGCCACCGATCCGGGGGTCAAGACCGCAGATGCTCCAGGATCTGCACGGCATTGAGGGCCGCGCCCTTGAGCAGCTGATCGCCGGACACGAACAGCGACAGGGAGCGGCCGGTCGGATCGCCGAGATCCGTCCGGATGCGGCCGACCAGCACGTCATCCTGCCCGCTCGCCTCGGACGGCATCGGGAAGTGGTTCGCGGCCCGGTCGTCGACCAGGCGCAGGCCGGGCGCGCCCGCCAGCAGGTCCCGCGCCGCCTCCGGCGTCACCACGGTGTCGAACTCGACCGTCAGCGCGATCGAATGCGCCCGCAGCACCGGCACGCGGATGCAGGTGATGCCGATCGGCAGGTCCGGCGCGTCGAGGATGCGGCGGCTCTCGGCGATCGCCTTCAGCTCCTCGCCGTTATAGCCACTGTCTGGGTCGACATCGGCATTGTGGCTGAACAGGTTGAAGGCATAGGGGTGCGGCAGCACCCTCGGCGCGAAGGCCTCGCCCCGCAGATGGGCGGCAGTGGACTCGCGCAGCTCCTCCATCGCGGCGGCGCCGGCGCCCGAGGCCGACTGATAGGTCGCCGCCGTCACCCGCCGCAGCGGATGCGCCCGGTGCAGCGGCGCCAGCGCCACCGTCATGATCGCGGCGACGCAGTTCGGGTTGGCGACGATGCCGCTGTGGCCCGTGAGCGCCGCCGCGTTGACCTCCGGCACCACCAGCGGCACCTCCGGCTGCATGCGGAAGGCCGAGGAGTTGTCGACCACCACGGCACCGGCTGCCACCGCCGCCGGGGCATAGCGCCGGGAGATGCCGGCCCCGGCCGAGAACAGGGCGATGTCGACGCCGGCGAAGCTGCCCTCGGTCAGCTCCTCCACGGCCAGGTCGCGCCCGCGGAACGGGATCAGCCGGCCGACCGAGCGCGCCGAGGCCAGCAGCCGCACCGCCGCGGCCGGGAAGCGCCGCGCCTCCAGGCAGCGCAGCAGCTCGACGCCGACGGCGCCGGTCGCGCCGACGATGGCGATGACGGGCTCGGGCGAGCGCACGCCGCGTGGCGCGTCCTGGAGATCGGGTGATGCAAGCATGGTGTCGTCCTTCCTCTAAGAACCGGGAGGGACGATGGCTGCACCGTTGGGCCCCGTCCGTCCTCGGCGGGGCCTCTGGCTGCTATGCCGCGGTCGTCACCGCGCGCGCCAGAGAACGCCCGCCGCAGCGGTCGTCTTGGTGGTGCGCTTCAGGGTGATGATCGTCGCCATGGGCTTGTCGTAGCGTCCGGCCGCGGGGTCCGTCAAGCCGCCGCGCTTCGCTATTGGCACACCGCTTCGAGCTTGTGGCCGTCCGGGTCGAACACGAAAGCGGCGTAGTAGCTGGGCCCGTAATGCGGCCGCAGCCCGGGGGCGCCGGCGTCCCGCCCGCCCTGGGCCAGGGCGGCGGCGTGGAAGCGGTCGACAGCCTCGCGCGTCGGGGCATCGAAGGCCAGGTGGAAGCCGGGCCCCGGCGGCACCACCGGCTGCGGCTGCCGCTTCAGGGCGAGCTTGTCGTTGCCGCCGGGCGGGCCGTAGCCGGCAGCGGTGGCGTCGGCCCACACCCGCACCATGCCGACCGGCGCCAGCACCGCGTCGTAGAACCGGACGGCGCGGTCGAGGTCGAACACGCCGAAGGACAGGTGCCCGATCACGGCGCCCGCTTGGCGATGTCGGCGACCACGCCGCC
>JAEKLZ010000330.1 GCA_019508225.1 Inquilinus limosus
GTCGGCTGCGCCCAGGACGGCTGCAGCCACCATCTGCCGAAAGGGGCCGAGATCATGAGGCGTCCGACCGCCTGGCTGGTCGATGCCTGCTGGCCGGAATTCGCGTCGCTGCTGCGCAGCCAGGCCGGGCCGGAGGATCGGTTGTTCCTGCCGATGCGCTGGCCGGCCCGGTCCCGCTACGCCTGGCCGGAGACACCCGGCGGCGAGAACCGCGCCACGCTGGTCGCGCTGGCCCGCGCCCGGGCGCTGCGCCGCCTGCCGGCCGCGGGCGGCGCCCTTCCCCGGGCGACGCTGGATTTCGACCGGCGCCTGGCCGAGGCCTATGCGCGGCGCCTGTCCCACCGCCACACCCATCTGGTGGTCGGCCAGGGGCTGCTGCCGCATCTCTGGCGCCTCGGCTGCCTGCAGGGCCGCAGCTTCGACGTGCTGATGGAACGCTGGCCGCTGGCGGCGCTGCAGGCCCGGCTGGACCGGGCCCTGGTCCGCCGGCCCGAGAGCCCGACCCTGGGCGATTTCCGGGCGCCGGACGAGGTCGTCGCGGCGGAGGCCGAGGCGCTGGCCGCGGCCTCACGCCTCTACACGCCGCATGCCGGCGTCGCCGCGCGCTTCGCCGACCGGGCGGTGCATCTGGATTGGGCGCTGCCGGACGTCGCCGCGGCGCCACGGCCCGCGATCGGCGGCCGCACCATCCTGTTTCCGGCCTCGGCCCTGGGCCGCAAGGGCGCCTACGCCCTGCGCGATGCGGTCGAGGGGCTGGACATCGACCTGGCCGTGACCGGCCGGGCGCGCGAGCATGACAAGCCGTTCTGGCGCAACGTCTCCGCCCGGACACTGCCGGCCGGCCCCTGGCCCGACCCGGTCGCCGCGGTGGTGCTGCCGGCAATCGTCGAGCACCAGCCGCGGGCGCTGCTGCGGGCCATGGCGCTGGGCATCCCGGTGATCGCCACCGCCGCCTGCGGCATCGACGAGGGACCGGGCGTCACGCTGGTGCCGGAGGACGATGCCGCGGCGCTGCGCGAAGCCCTGCTGCAGGCCCTCGGCGACGTGTCACGGCAGCATCAGGTCTCGGCCAGGAACTCCGCATAGGTGCCGGCGATCGCCGCCACCGCCGCATCGTAGAACTGCTTGCCGTGCTCCGGCGTCGCCAGGCCCGGGTTGGAGCCGATGCGGCCGTCCGGGAAGCGGCGGCGGTAGTCGGCCGCGTCGTAGAACCGGCCCGAGGGCGCGATCGGCGGGTCCAGCTCGGCCGACTTGATGTGGTCGGGGAACAGGTGTTGGGTGACCGCCACCTCGCTGGCGGTGGCGTGACTGCCCTCGGCGACGCCGTACAGCTCCTTCGACAGGCGCTGCACCGCCGGGTTGTCCCACCAGTTGACCAGGCGGCAGCGGATCGACGGGCTGCCGAGCGCCCGCCGCTCGGAATAGATCTCGTAGAAGGCGGCCTGGATGGTGGCGATGTTGCCGCCATGGCCGTTGACGAACAGGAAATGGTCGAAGCCGTGCTCGGCCAGCGCCATGACATAGTCGCGGATCACCAGCACCAGGGTGGACGGCTTCAGCGTCATGCTGCCCGGGAAGGTCATGTGGTGATGGGCCATGCCGACGCCGATGGTCGGGCCGACCACCGCCCCGGTCTGGTCGCCGACGCCGCGGGCGATGCCCTCGGCGCACAGCGCGTCGGTGCCGATCAGCCCGTTCGGGCCATGCTGCTCGGTCGAGCCGATCGGCATGATCGCGCCGCGCGAGGTCTCGAGATAGGCCTCGATCTCCGGCCAGGAGCTGAGCTGAAGCTGCACGTTGGGTCCTCCGGTTTTGCTCTCGTGCTGGGGTGGCTGCCCTTGGAGAACAACGGATGAACCACCGCTCGTTCTCCGAAGCCGTCATGGCGAGGAGCGAAGCGACGTGGCCATCCAGGAGCTGGTGCCGCTGGATGGCCACGCCCCTGCGGGGCTCGCCATGACGGTTCTATAAGTTGCACGGTCGCTATCAAATCCCCAGCGCGCAGCCATCCTTGCGGGGATCGGAGCCGGCGATCAGCACGCCGCGCTCATGGTCGATCAGGATCGCTTGGCCGCCGCCCAGCGGCTCATCCCGGAGCGCGACCTTGTGGCCGCGGCCGGCGAGGTCCGCCGCCGCTGTCTCGCCGATCCGGGTCTCGAGCTGCAACTCGCCGTCGAAGGCGAAGCTGCGCGGCAGGTCCAGCGCCGCCTGCGGGTCGAGTCCCCGGTCGATGATCGAGGACACGAACTGGGCCTGGCCGGCCGCCTGGTAGTGCCCGCCCATCACCCCGAACACGCCGGCGGTGCGGCCGCCGCGGCGCAGCAGGCCGGGGATGATGGTGTGCATCGGCCGCTTGCCCGGCCCGATCGCGTTCGGGTGCCCCGGTTCGACCCGGAAGGACCGGCCGCGGCTGTGCAGCAGCACGCCGGTCTCGGGGTCGAGCAGGCCGCTGCCGAAGCTGTCGAAGATGGAGTTGATGAAGGAGACCGCGTTGCCGTCGCGGTCGACGACGCAGAGATAGATGGTGTCGCGATGCTCCGGCTCGGTCCACAGCGCCGGGCGGCCGGCGCGCTTCGGGTCGATGCGGCGGCGCAGCGTGCCCAGCACCTCCTCCGACAGCAGGGTGCGCGGGTCGTGCGGCAGGTGGTCGGGGTCGCAGATCAGCGCGTCGCGGTGGTGGTAGGCGATCTTGGTCGCCTCGGCATGCAGATGGATGCGGTCGGCTTCCGGCATCTCCGCCGCCAGGTCGTGGCCGGAGAGCAGGCCGAGGATCATCAGCGCCGCCAGCCCCTGGCCGTTCGGCGGGCACTCGACCACCTCGGTGCCGTGATAGTCGAGCCGGATCGGGTCGACCCAGTTGGCGACCTCGCGACCGGCGGCGAAATCGTCGAGCGTGTGCAGCCCGCCCTGGGCCTTGAGGAGGCGGACCAGCGACTCCGCCACCGCGCCCTCGTAGAAGGCGGCGGCGCCGCGGGCGGCGATGTCGCGCAGCCGGGCACCGAGCAGCGGCTGGGCATGGCGGTCGCCGACCGCCGGGATCCGGCCGCCGGGCAGGAACACGGCGCGGCAGCCGGCGTCGCCGGCCAGGAAGCCGGCGTCCTCGGCCCAATCCCAGGCGACGCGCGGCGCCACCGGATAGCCCTCCTCGGCATACAGGATGGCGCGGGCGAACAGCCGGTCGAGCGGCAGCGACCCGTGCTCTTCATGCAGCCGGCACCAGGCCGAGATCGCGCCGGGCACGGTCACCGCATGCGGGCTGCGCTGCGGGATCGCCGTCAGGCCCTGGGCCGCCAACGCTTCCGCCGAGGCCGCCCGCGGGGCGCGGCCGCTGCCGTTCAGCGCCAGCGCGTCGCGCCCGGCCGGCGCGTAGAGCACGAAGCAGTCGCCGCCGATGCCGGTCATATGGGCCTCGGCCACGCATTGCACCGCAACCGCGGCCAGCGCGGCGTCGACCGCGTTGCCGCCATCCATCAGCACCTCGAGCCCGGCGGCCGAGGCCAGCGGATGCGAGGTGGCGATCGCCGCCTCGCCCACGATCAGCGCCGAGCGCCCCGGCTGGCCGAAATCCCGCTGCATCTGCTGCATCCCTTCGCGTTCGAACCCCTGGTTGATATCGGTGGCGGAGACCGTTGGCAACCATGCCTCCTTGCCTCAGGCGGCGCCGTCCGCGACCAAAAGCACCAGCAATCAAAACATACATTCGCGGGTGAATTTTACTGGCATACATCAAACATACATCCATGGATGTTTTATCAAATCTGCAATGATCAGGATTTTTCTCAGAGATGATCCCGAAACTTGGGTTCTTTGACTGAATCTCTATTGATTTCGATTCAATCGACCCATAAGTTTTTCGCGCTTCGGTCGGGGGACGGCCGAGGCCGTCATGAAGCGGACAGAAATCCGTCAACGGGGGACGAGCGATGCGGAAGGTTTTGATGCTCGGGGTGTGCCTTGCGGCCGCCACGGCAGGGATCAACACGGCCCAGGCGGCGGAAGCACCCGTCACCTCGGGGCTGTCTCTGAAGATCAGCGGCTGGATCGGCTTCATGGCCGGCCTGTCGCTGAGCAACACGGACGACGACAACTTCGACCGCGACTATGACTTCGCGTCCGGCGCGCGGCTGCAGTTCGACATCAAGAGCGTCACCGATTCCGGCCTGGAATACGGCGCCCGCCTCCGCTTCAACAATGTCGACCGGAAGAACAACGTCACCGTCGACCGCACCTACATCTATCTGAAGGGCAGCTTCGGTACCGTCACCCTCGGCGACGCGCCCTACGCCATCGGCGATTTCGGCTATGTCTATGCCCATGACACGCTGAACGGCAAGCTCGGCTTCGGCGCCGGCTGGGGCGACGGCCTGGACGGCAAGTTCAACCTGTTCGGCGGCTCCGACACCTTCTACGCCTTCGACCCGACCTATGGCATCGGCGGGTTGAGCGGCAAGGACACCAAGATCAAGTACACCTCGCCGAGCTTCTCCGGCTTCTCCTTCGGCATCGACTTCACGCCCGTGGCCGGCGGCAGGAACGCCGCGAATTCTCCGGGCACCGGCGGCGGCACCAGCGACCATGCCGGCCCGAGCGGCCGCAACGACCTGACCAACGACAGCACCACGCGCTACGAGAACATCGTCACCGGGTCCTGAACCACGACTACGAGGCCTACAGCCTCGGCGGCCAGATCGTCCATTCGAGCGGCTTCGCCGCCAGCGTGAACTGGGTGCATTTCTCCAGCACCTTCCGCGCCGACAAGGCGATCGACTCGATCACCGGCGACCTGTCCTATTACGGCGGCCCGTATGTCATCTCGCTCGGCTACGCCTACACCACGGCGGAGAAGAACAACAAGTTGGAGTCGTCCTTCACTGACGGCGCCGACCTGAAGACCAACCACAGCGCATCGCTGTCGTTCCTCTACAACCTGGCGCCGGGGCTCGGCACCTTCACCGAGCTGGTCTACGAGAAGAACGAGTTCCGCACCGGCCAGGACTACGAGGCGACGGCGCTGACCACGGGCCTGACCCTGGCCTTCTGAGCGGCAACCGTCCGACATCCAGCAGACTTGAAGGGCGGCGCCAGGGGCCGCCCTTCCTCTTGTCCGGCGCCTGGCGCGAATTGCGGCCTCCCCTCGCCCGCCATTCCCGGCCCCGGGCCGCCTGCCGGACCCGACCGATCGGCCGCCCACCGATGCACAGCCATCGGAGGGGGTGCGGTGCCATGACTATTTTATGAAATTTGCGGACAGCCCACCGTTTTGTCGCGGCCGGCGATTGATTTTAAAATTTGCCGCTCTGTATAAGCCTCGCCGTTACAGGAGGGGTCGGCGCCTCGATTGCAGAGGCGTGCGCCCACACGCGAGGGGAAGTAAAATGCGGAAGTTTCTGTTGCTCGGGGTGTGCCTTGCGGCCGCCACGGGAGGGACGAGTATTGCCCAGGCGGCGGAAACGCCCGTCACGTCGGGCCTGTCGCTGAAGATCAATGGCTGGATCGGCTTCATGGCCGGCCTGTCGATCAGCGACACCAAGGACAGCACCTTCGACCGCGACTACGACTTCATCTCCAACGCGCGTCTGCAGTTCGACGTCAAGAACGTCACCGATTCCGGCCTGGAATACGGCGCCCGCATCCGCTTCAACAATGTCGACCGGAAGAACAACGTCACCGTCGACCGCACCTATGTCTACGTCAAGGGCGGCTTCGGCACGCTGACCTTCGGCGACGCGCCCTATGTCGCGGCCGATGTCGGCTACGTCTATGCCCATGACGTGTTCAACAGCAAGCTGGGCCTCGGCGCCAGCTGGGGCGACGGCCTGGACGGCAAGTTCAACCTGTTCGGCGGTTCCGACACCTTCTACGCCGTCGACCCGACCTATGGCATCGGCGGCCTGAACGGCAAGGACACCAAGATCAAGTACTCCTCGCCGAGCTTCTCGGGCCTGTCCTTCGCGGTCGACTTCACCCCGGTCGCGGGCGGCAACGGCCATGCCGGCAACGGCGGCCGCAACGACCTGTTCAACGATAACGGGACGCCGGTCGGCAGCGACGACGTCCGCTACGAGAACGTCGTCACCGCCGGCATCAACTATGCCGGCACGTTCGACGGCACCTCGGTGCGCATCGCCGGTTCGGCCAGCAACGGCAACGGCGTGAGCACGGCCGCGGTCAGCAACCACGACTTCGAAGCCTACAGCCTCGGCGGCCAGGTGATCCACTCCAGCGGCTTCGGCGGCAGCGTGAACTGGGTCCACTACTCCAGCACCTTCCGCGCCGACAAGGCGATCGACTCGATCACCGGCGACCTGTCCTACGGCAGCGGCCCGTTCGTGGTCTCGGTCGGCTACGCCTACACCACGGCGGAGAACGGCAACGGCCTGAACTCGTCCTTTACCGATGGCAAGAACCTGAAGACGAACCACAGCGTCATCGGCTCGTTCCTCTACAACCTGGCGCCGGGCCTCAACAGCTTCACCGAGCTGTCCTACGAGAAGAACGAGTTCCGCAGCGGCCAGGACTACGAGGCGACCCACCTGACCTCGGGCGTGGTTCTCGCCTTCTGATCGAAGTCTGACCTCCTGACGAACCGAAGGAGAGGGCGGCGCCAGGGGCCGCCCTCTCTGCATTTGCGGGTCCGTGTGTGGCACGGCCCGGGTCCAGACGGCGTTGCCTCGTCGGGAGGGCCGCGATGGCTGGCAAGACGGGACAGGTGCGGATCGGGATCTCGGGCTGGACCTACCGGCCCTGGCGCGGCGTGTTCTATCCCAAGGGCCTGACGCAGAAGCGCGAGCTGGCCTTCGCCGCCGAGACCTTCCCGACCATCGAGATCAACGGCACCTTCTACGGCACCCAGCGGCCCGAGAGCTACGCCCGCTGGGCCGAGGAGACGCCGGAGAATTTCGTCTTCGCGGTCAAGGGGCCGCGCTACATCACCCATCTGCGCCGCCTGCGCGAGGTCGAGGCGCCGCTGGCCAACTTCCTCGCGTCGGGGCCGCTGCGCCTGGGGCCGAAGCTGGGGCCGATCCTGTGGCAGTTCCCGCCCAGCTTCCGCTTCGACGCGGAGCGGATCGAGGCGTTCTTCGAGCTGCTGCCGAAGGACACCGAGGCCGCTGCCGAGATCGCCCGCCGCCACGACGAGCGGTACGCCGGCCGGGCCTGGACCAGGACCGATCGCAAGCGGCCGCTGCGCCACGCGATGGAGATCCGCCACGACAGCTTCCTCGACCCCGCCTTCATCCGGCTGCTGCGCCGGCACGGTGTGGCGCTGGTCTGCGCCGACACGGTGGACTGGCCGCGGAAAATGGACCTGACCGCCGACTTCGTCTATTGCCGGCTGCACGGGTCGGAGCAGCTGTATGTCAGCGGCTATGACGACGACGCGCTCGACAGCTGGGCCGACCGCGTCGCCGCCTGGGCCCGTGGCGGCGAGCCGGGGGATGCCGAGCGGGTGGTCGACGCGCCGGGGCCGAAGCGAGGCAGGCGCGACGTCTACGTCTATTTCGACAACGACGCCAAGGTGCGCGCGCCGGCCGATGCGAAGGGCCTGATTCGCCGGGTCGAGGATCGCCTCGCCGGCTGAGTCCCGCCGCGACCCTGCCTTGCCCCATCGGGTTGCCCGACCCGTGGCCGGTCGTGATAGACCATGCCCGGCCCCGCCGTGCCCGGGGGGGCGTGCGCGGAGGGGCAATGACGGTCCAAATCGACATCGGAACGCTGTCCGACGGGACATCGGCCATGATCGATCTCGAGGAGCTGCTGGCGACGCGGCTGCTGGTGCAGGGCAATTCCGGCTCCGGCAAGTCGCATCTGCTGCGCCGCCTGCTGGAGCAGAGCGCCGCCTGGGTGCAGCAGGTGGTGGTCGACCCCGAGGGCGACTTCATCAGCCTGGCCGACCGTTTCGGCCATATCGTGGTCGACGGCGACCGCTCCGACGAGGATTTGTACCGCATCGCCGGGCGGGTGCGGCAGCACCGTACCTCCGCCGTGCTGAACCTGGAGCGCTGCGACATCGACAGCCAGATGCGCGCCGCCGCCGCCTTCCTGAACGGGCTGTTCGACGCCGAGCGCGACCTCTGGTACCCGATCCTGGTGGTGGTGGACGAGGCCCAGCTGTTCGCCCCCGCCGCGGCCGGCGACGTGTCGGAGGAGGCGCGCAAGGCGACGCTGGGCGCCATGGCCAACCTGATGAGCCGCGGCCGCAAGCGCGGCCTGGCCGGGGTGATCGCCACCCAGCGCCTGGCCAAGCTGGCCAAGAACGTCGCGGCCGAGGCCTCGAACTTCCTGATGGGCCGCACCTTCCTCGACATCGACATGGCCCGCGCCGCCGACCTGCTGGGGCTGGAGCGGCGCCAGGCCGAGATGTTCCGCGACCTCGGCCGCGGCCGCTTCGTCGCCCTCGGCCCCGCCTTGTCGCGCCGGCCGATCGAGATCCGCATCGGCGCGGTCGAGACCGGCGCGCGCTCGACCAGCCCGAAGCTGCTGCCGATGCCCGAGGCGCCGCCCGAGGACCTGCACGAGCTGATCTTCAAGGCCGCCGAATCCGAGCCGCCGATGCCGCGCCCGACGCGGCCGCCGCCGCAGCCGCAGCAATCGACCGCCGAGCTGCTGGCCCAGCTGATCCGCAGCCGCCCCGACACCGCCCCGGCGGCGGAGGAGGAGCCGGACGCGATGACCCAGGCCGAGCGCGACGCCGCGATCGACGCGGTGCTGCGCGACCTGGTGGCGGCGGAGGATTCCGCCTTCCGCCCGATCGCGGTGCTGTACCAGGATTTCCTGGTGCGCTGCCGGATCCAGCGGGTCGGCAGCCGCAGCGCCCCGGCGCTCGACCTCGCCGGCTTCCGCGGCCGGCTGGCCGTCGCCCGCGCCGGGGTCGACACCGACACGGCGGAGAGCCCGGCCTGGCAGCACGCGACCGGCCTGGCGCGCGAGCTGCCGGAGGACATGCAGGGCATCTTCCTGCTGCTGGTCAAGGCGGCGATGGCCGGCGCCCCCTGCCCGTCCGACGCCACCATCGCCCGCGCCTACGGCACCCAGTCGGTCGGCCGCACCCGGCGCCTGCTGTCCTATATGGAGCAGCGCAGCTTCATCGTCTGCCGTACCGCCGGCCGCGGCGGCCACCGCATCGTGGCGCTGCCGGATCTGGGCCTGGAGACGGCCCCCGGCGACCCGAATGCGCGGGAGGAGGCACCGGCAAGGACCGTGGTCGATCGCGAGGCGGCGGCTGGCGAGGATCGCGCCACGGCCGACGAGAGCGAAGCGGTCGAGACCGAAGCGGTTCCGCCGCTCTCCTGAGAGGCCTACGGCATTCGCACATCGATCGGCGACACCGTCTACGGGCTTGCGAGACCATTGCCTCTCCCGCAAGCGAGATCTTTTCAGAATGGAGGTTTCGTGATTCGGTTGGCAAAGGGAGACGTGTGGGGTCGAAGCGATGTCGCGACGGGAACTGGGTCAGCTGAGTTTGGCAGACAGCTTGGTCAGTGGCGTGGG
>JAEKLZ010000331.1 GCA_019508225.1 Inquilinus limosus
CCTTGCCGGTCGAGACCCTGATCCAGCGCCTGGGCCGCGCCATCGGCCTGTCGCGCAGCGCCATCGCCTATGGCCTCGACCCGGCCGCGGCCAAGGCCCGGGCCGACCAGGCCGCCGCCGCCTCGAAGACGCGGGCCCCGAATCCTTGGGACGAGGTCCCGGGCGCTGTCCCCGAACCCTCTGGCCAGCCCTCCTGGCCTCCGCCGGGCCTGTACAAGCTCGGCTCCTACCGCCTCTTCCCGGCCGACGATCTCGGCCTGCCCGGGGACGGGAACCATCTCGTCAACACCACCACCGGCGAGGTCTACTCGCTCGACGGCAAGACGGTCATCCACCAGCTGGCCACGGATGACGGCCCGCCCGAGGCCAGTGACACCGGCCCGCCATCGTCGACCGCGCCGCCGGATCCCCCCGATCCGGCCCGGCAACGCGCCGAGGCCGAGGCGGCCGAAGCCGAACGCAAGCGCCTGGAGAGCGAGCGCAACGCGCTTTGGCGCAACGGCCAGCTGATGGCCCATATCCTCCGGCATGGGTGAGGCCGGCGGTGTACGATGCGAATACTCGCGTTGCCTCTCCCGCTTGCGGGAGAGGTCGGAGACGCGAAGCGGCTCCGGGTGAGGGTCCTTTGTCGAGGCCCGGGCCGACCCTCACCCGGTCGTCCTGCGGACGCCCGACCTCTCCCGCTAGGAAACTCTTCCAGGAACCAACCCGGCGGTCACGGCTTCTATCCATGACAGGCCGGCCATGACAGGCCGGAAGGGAGATCCGCATGTGCATCCGACATCACCGCCACTCGATCTTCTGCATCCTGCCGCCCTACATGCTGCGGGCCATCCTGGCCAATGGCAGCAAGGCCCAGAAGGCGGCCGCCAACCGGGCGCTGGGCATCGACACCACCCTGCGCTCGATCCGGTCGCGGCTGGCCGTGGCCCAGTCCGTGGCCGAGCGGCGGCACCGCAAGCTGGCCCTGCCGCCGGCGCGGCAGCGCAGCATCCATACCGCCGGCAACAGCGAGAGCCTGCCGGGCCGGCTGGTGCGCGCCGAGGGGCAGGACCCATCGGGCGACGTCGCGGTCGACGAGGCCTATGACGGGCTGGGCCACACCTTCGACTTCTTCCTCGAGGCCTATCGCCGCAACTCGATCGACGATGACGGGCTGGCGCTCGACGCCACGGTCCATTACGGCGAGGACTACAACAACGCCTTCTGGAACGGCCAGCGCATGGTGTTCGGCGATGGCGACGGCGACCTGTTCAACCGCTTCACCGCCTCGCTCGACGTCATCGGCCACGAGCTCGGCCACGGCGTCACCGAGGACGAGGCCGGCCTGGTCTACATGCAGCAGCCCGGCGCGCTGAACGAATCCCTGTCCGACGTCTGGGGATCGCTGGTCAAGCAATGGGTGCTGAAGCAGAGCGCCGAGGAGGCCGACTGGATCATCGGCGAGGGGCTGTTCACCAAGAAGGTGCAGGGCGTCGGCCTGCGCTCGATGAAGGCGCCGGGCACCGCCTATGACGACCCGGTGCTGGGCCGCGACCGCCAGCCCGGCCACATGAAGGACTATGTCGACACGATGCAGGACAATGGCGGCGTCCACATCAATTCCGGCATCCCGAACCGGGCCTTCTACCTCGCCGCCACCGCCATCGGCGGCAAGGCCTGGGAGCGGGCGGGGCGCATCTGGTACGATACGCTGCGCGACGCCCGTGTGACCGAGACCACGAAATTCGCCGATTTCGCCACGGTGACGGTGGATGTGGCGGGCCGGCTGCCGGGCTCGAAGAAGGCCGAGGTCAAGGCGGTGGCCGATGCCTGGAAGCAGGTCGGCATCCCGACCGGCTGACGGCCGGGGCCGGGCAGGAGCGGGCGATGCGGATCACCTTCGCGATGTCGAGCACGGGCCTGTTCTACGCGCCGGGGCTGGCCGAGCCGGTGGTGCTGGACCTGGCGGCGCTGCCGCCGGCCGAGGCGGCGCGGATCCAGGCGCTGATCCACGCCGCGCATGTCCTCGACCGGCCCGCGGCGGCCCCGGAAAGCCTGTCGCGGCCGGTGCCCGACGCCCGCAGCTTCACCCTGACGATCGACACGGATGGCCGCAGCCGCACGCTCGAGCTGGCCGAGCCGATCGCCGACCCCACGCTGCGCGACCTGGTCCGCTGCCTGCAGGACCAGGTTCGGGCGCTGCGGGGGACGAAGCGACCATAGCCGCGCCTGCTCCGCGGACAGGGATCGGCAGAACTCCGGACGACAGCCTTGGCGGATTAACAGGACATAGCCCCGAATTAGGCCATAATTTCGCGCGAAAATTAGTCTTCAATGCAGAAAATTCGATGATTTATTTCCCAAGGGGGTATGGCCATGACCGTTATTCCGGGAACCGTGGGCGACGACAATTTCTCCGGCACGACGTCCAGCGACCAGATCACCGGCGCCGGAGGGGACGACACGATCTATGACGGTGATTACAGCGCCACCTCGGTGGACACCATCGATGGCGGCACCGGCGACGACTTCGTCACCACCTATGCCGGCGCCGATATCCTCGATGGCGGTGCCGGGCAGGATGTCCTGCAGTTCTACTATGCGAACGGTTCGACAGTGCTCACCGTCACGACCAACACGACGCCGGGGGCGACCACCACCGCCTCCAGCGGTGTGCAGTTCACCAATTTCGAGAGGCTGTACTTCTCTCTCGGCTCCGGCGACGATGTCGTGACCGCGGGGGACGGCGACGATTCCTTCTCCGGCAATGGCGGGAACGACACCTTCAATGGCGGCAGCGGTCGCGACAACGGATATGGCGGCCTGGGCAACGATGTGTTCCACGGCGGCAACGGTGGCGACTATCTCAACGGCGACGACGGGAATGATTCGCTCTATGGCGAGAGCGGCAGCGATTCCCTCTACGGCGGCGCCGGCGCCGACTCCCTCTTCGGCGGCGACGGCTCTGACTATATCGATGGCGGCGCCGGCGCCGACGTGCTCAATGGCGGCGCCGGCAACGACAGCGCGGCTTACTATTCCTCCGCCGCCGCGGTAGCGGTGAATCTGGCGTCGGGGACCGCGAGCGGCGGCGATGCGCAGGGCGACACCGTATCGAATATCGAGAATCTCTACGGCAGCCAGCACGACGATACGCTGACCGGGAATGCCGGCGGCAACAGCCTCAGCGGCAATGACGGCAATGACGTGATCTCCGGCGGCGGGGACTATGACAATCTCTACGGCGGCAACGGCAGCGACATCCTGTCCGGGGACGACGCAGGCGACTACCTCGTCGGCGATGACGGCGACGATGTGCTGCGTGGCGGCGCCGGTTCGGACAGCCTTTACGGCGGCAACGGCAACGACACGGCCAGCTATTTCACCAGCTCGGTCGGGGTCGTGATCAGCCTGGCGGGCAACAGCGCCAGCGGCGGCGATGCCGCGGGCGATTATCTGAGCGGGATCGAGAACGTCTCTGGCAGCCAGGGCAACGACAGCCTGGTCGGGGACACCGGCGCCAACGTGCTCCAGGGCTGGAACGGCAACGATGTCCTCACCGGGGCCGGCGGCAAGGACACGCTGACCGGAGGCGCCGGGGCCGACCGCTTCGTGTACGGCTATGTGACGCAGAGCCCGGTCGGGTCGGGCGCCGATGTGATCACCGATTTCAGCCATGCGCAGGGCGACAGGATCGACCTCTCGGCCATCGACGCCAACACGGCCATCGCCGGCAACCAAGGCTTCAGCTTCATCGGCACCGCGCTCTATACCGGCGTCGCCGGCCAGCTGCGTTATGCCGTGAGCGGCGGCGTCACCACGATCGCCGGCGACGTCAATGGTGACGGCGCCTCCGACTTCCACATCCGGCTCACCGACAGCGTCGCCCTCGTCGCGTCCGACTTCGTGCTGTGATCGCGGCCCGGCCGGGGCGAGCGGCTATCCCGCCTGCGGCACCGGCGCCGCGACCGGCCGCCCGCCCTTGCCGCCGCGGATGCCGGTCAGGTCGGCCCAGCGGTAGCGGTCCATCGCCAGGCCTTCGAGGTCGATCTCGGCGCGGCGGCCGGAGACGATGTCCGACATCACCCGGCCGGAGCCGCAGGCCATGGTCCAGCCCAGCGTGCCGTGGCCGGTGTTGAGGAACAGGTTGCCGTAGGGCGTGCGGCCGACCACCGGGGTGCCGTCCGGCGTCATCGGGCGCATGCCGGTCCAGAAGCTGGCGCGGGAGACGTCGCCGCCCTGCGGGAACAGGTCGGTGACCGAATGCTCCAGCGTCCGCCGGCGGGCGTCCCACAGCTTGTTGCTGAACCCCGCCAGTTCGGCGGTGCCGCCGACGCGGATGCGGTCGCCCAGCCGGGTGATCGCCACCTTGTAGGTCTCGTCCATCACGGTCGAGACCGGGGCGCCCGCCGCCTCGGTGACCGGCACGGTGATCGAATAGCCCTTGACCGGATAGACCGGGATCTCGATGCCCAGCGGCTTGAGCAGGATCGGCGAGGTGCTGCCGAGCGCCAGGACGTAGCCGTCGGCGCGCAGGGTCTCGCCGCCCTCCAGTGCCACGCCGCCGATGCGGTTGCCGTCGGTCATCAGCCCGGCGATGCGGGCGCCCCAGCGGAAGCTGACGCCCAGGTCTTCGGCCAGCTTCGCGAGATTGTTGGTGAACTTGAAGCAGTCGCCGGTCTCGTCGCCCGGCAGGCGCAGGCCGCCGGCCAGCTTGTCCGTCACCCCGGCCAGGGCCGGCTCGATCGCGGCGCAGCCGGCCGGGTCCAGCACCTCGTAGGGCACCCCGGCCTCCCGCAGCACGGCGATGTCCTTGGCCGCGGCGTCGACCTGCTTCTGGGTGCGGAACAGCTGCAGCGTGCCCTGCGCCTTGTCGTCATAGGCGATGCCGGTGTCGGCGCGCAGCTGGCGCAGGCAGTCGCGGCTGTACTCGGCCAGGCGGACCATCCGCTCCTTGTTCACGGCGTAGCGGCCGGCGGTGCAGTTGCGCAGCATCTGCGCCAGCCACAGCCACTGCCGCGGGTCCAGCTGCGGGCGCAGCACGAAGGGGCTGTGCTCCATCAGCATCCACTTGATCGCCTTCAGCGGCACGCCCGGCGCCGCCCAGGGCGCGGAATAGCCGGGCGAGACCTGGCCGGCATTGGCGAAGCTGGTCTCGTTCGCCGGCCCCTCCTGCCGGTCGACCACCGTCACCTCATGGCCGGCGCGGGCGAGGTAGAAGGCGGTGGTCACGCCGATGACGCCGGCGCCGAGGACGATGACCTTCACGACGGAACTCCTTCGAGAACCAAAGCGGGGGAGGGGGAGGGCTGGGCGTCGCGATACTCGCGGCGGAAGCGGCGGCCGAGCCGGATGAGGATCTCGTAGCCGATCGTCCCTGCATCGGCGGCGACGGCGTCGACGCTGCGGTGCGGGCCGATCAGGTCGACCAGCGCGCCGGGACGCAGCGCGTCCTCCGGCAGGGCCGAGACATCGAGCGTGACTGTGTCCATCGACACGGCGCCGGCGATCGGCAGGGCGGTGTCGCCGAGATGCGCGGTGCCGGCGTTGGTCAGGCTGCGCGGGACGCCGTCGGCATAGCCGACCGCCACGGTGGCGATGC
>JAEKLZ010000332.1 GCA_019508225.1 Inquilinus limosus
CGATGTACTGGCCGACCAGGTCGTCGCGGGTGACCGAGACCAGGTGCCCGCGCCGGACATAGCCGAGCCGGTGCAGGATGTCGGCCATGCGCATGGCCACGGTGGTCTTGCCGGTGCCGGGGTTGCCGGTGAAGCTCATATGCAGGGTCGGCGCCTCGGCGCCGAGGCCGAGCCGGCGGCGGATGCGCTCGACCAGCAGCAGGGCGGCGATCTCGCGGATCCGGGTCTTCACCGGGACGAGGCCAACCAGGTCGCGGTCCAGCGCCTCGAACACCTCCTCGATCCGGGTCTCGGCGAATTCCTGGGCGAGGTCGATGCGGGTGTCGGCCGGCGGCAGGGCCAGGGCGGCTTCGGTCATGGCGGGCCTCTTGGACGAAGAAGGGACGGCTTGTTTTTGCCTCTCCCGCTTGCGGGAGAGGTCGGAGACGCAAAGCGGCTCCGGGTGAGGGTTCTTTGTCGAGGCCGGGGCCAACCCTCACCCGGTCTCGCTGCGCGAGCCCGACCTCTCCCGCCAGGCGGGAGAGGCAACGCGCACGAACGACCTAGGTGGCGGAAGACGGGAGCAGCCTCGTCGTATAGCGGATGCTCCGCCCCTCCACCTCCTGGCGCTCCAGGTGGAAGCGCGCCTCCTCCGCCGGGCGGTTGACCAGGAACGAGATCCGCAGCGACTCCCAGCCCGGCGTGGCGTCGAAGCCGGAGATGCGGATGTAGCGGTCACCATAGGCCTTCCGGCACGAATTCAGCTCGGTCATCACCGCGGCGGCGTCGCGGATGTCGAACATCGGCAGGTCCCACATCTCCCAATAGGTGTTGCGGGGGTGCGGGTCGTCGGTGAACTCGATGTTCACCGCCCAGCCATTGTCGATGCAGTACTGCACCTGGTCGGTGATCTGCCGGTCGGTCAGGTCGGGCAGGAACGAGAAGCATCCCTGGGTGATGCGCATGGCGGCGGCCTCCTCAGCTGGCGGCGGTGACGGCGGGCACGAAGTCCGGCGTGTCGGTCGAGGCGTAGTCGAAGGTGACGTCCTTCCAGACGTCCAGGGCCTGGCGCAGCGGCTGGCAGTGGCGGGCGGCGTCGACCAGGATCTGCGGCCCCTCGACCTTGGTGTCGCGGCCCTCGTTGCGGGCCAGGATCATGGCCTCCAGCGCGACGCGGTTGGCCTGGGCGCCGGCCTGGATGCCCATCGGGTGGCCGATGGTGCCGCCGCCGAACTGCAGCACCGTGTCCTCGCCCAGATAATCCAGCAGCTGGTGCATCTGCCCGGCATGGATGCCGCCGGACGCCACCGGCATCACCTTGCGCAGGGACGCCCAGTCCTGGTCGAAGAACACGCCGTTCTCCAGCGTCGCCGGCACATGGTCCTCGCGCAGGATGTCGTAGAAGCCTCGCGTCGTGTTCGGGTCGCCCTCCAGCTTGCCGACCACGGTGCCGGCATGGATGTGGTCGACCCCGGCGAGGCGCATCCACTTCGCGATCACCCGGAACGACACGCCATGCGACTTCTGCCGGGTGTAGGTGCCGTGGCCGGCGCGGTGCAGGTGCAGGATCATGTCGTTGCGCCGCGCCCATTTCGACATCGACTGGATCGCGGTGTAGCCGATCACCAGGTCGATCATGACGATGACGCTGCCGAGCGACTTGGCGAACTCCGCCCGCTCGTACATGTCCTCCATGGTCCCGGCGGTGACGTTGAGATAGGTGCCCTTGACCTCGCCGGTCAGCGCCTGGGCCCGGTTCACCGCCTCCATGCAGTACAGGAACCGGTCGCGCCAGTGCATGAAGGGCTGCGAGTTGATGTTCTCGTCATCCTTGGTGAAGTCGAGCCCGCCCTTCAGCGCCTCATACACCACCCGTCCGTAGTTGCGGCCCGACAGGCCCAGCTTCGGCTTCACCGTGGCGCCCAGCAGCGGCCGGCCGAACTTGTCCAGCCGCTCGCGCTCGACCACGATCCCGGTCGGCGGCCCGTCGAAGGTCTTCACATAGGCGACCGGCAGCCGCATGTCCTCCAGCCGCAGCGCCTTCAAGGGCTTGAAGCCGAAGACGTTGCCGATGATCGACGCGGTCAGGTTGGCGATCGACCCCGGCTCGAACAGGTCGAGGTCGTAGGCGATGTAGGCGAAGTACTGGCCCGGCTGGTTCGGCACCGGGTCCACCCGGTAGGCCTTGGCCCGGTACTTCTCGCAGGCGGTCAGCCGGTCGGTCCAGACCACGGTCCAGGTGGCGGTCGAGCTCTCGCCCGCCACCGCGGCCGCCGCCTCGATCGGGTCGACATTGTCCTGCGGCGTGATCCGGAACAGCGCCAGGACGTCGGTGTCCTTCGGCACGTAGTCGGGCTCCCAATAGCCCATCTTCCGGTATTCCATCACCCCGGCCTTGTAGCGATCCTTGCCGGTGACGGTGCCGCTCTTGGTGTCCAGGGTCGTGACGTTCGTGCTCATGGAGCTCTCCTCTCAGGCTGCGGCGCCGATGGCGATGCGCGGGTCCAGCGCACCGGACCGGTAGCGTTTCGCCATCTCGGGCAGGGGCAGTGGGGTGATCTTCGAGGCCTGGCCGGCGGTGCCGAACTGCTCGTATCGCTCGCGGCACAGCGCCTCCAGCGCCGCCATCGACGGAAGCAGGAACTTGCGCGGGTCGAACTCGCCCGGCTTCTCCACCGCGATGCGGCGGATCTCGGCGGCCATGGCCAGGCGGCAATCGGTGTCGATGTTGACCTTGCGCACGCCGTGCCGGATGCCGCGCTGGATCTCCTCGACCGGCACGCCCCAGGTCTTCGGCATCTCGCCGCCGAACCGGTTGAACTGCTCCTGCAGCGCCTCGGGGACGGAGGAGGAGCCGTGCATCACCAGGTGGATCTCCGGCAGCCGCTCATGGATCGCCTGGACCACATGCATGGCCAGGATCTCGCCATCCGGCCGGCGCGAGAACTTGTAGGCGCCGTGCGAGGTGCCCATGGCGATGGCCAGCGCGTCGACCCGGGTCTCGCGGACGAAGGCCACCGCCTGGTCCGGGTCGGTCAGCAGCTGGTCGTGGCCCAGCGCCCCCTCGGCGCCATGCCCGTCCTCGGCCTCGCCCTGCCCGGTCTCCAGGCTGCCGAGCACGCCGAGCTCGCCCTCCACCGACACGCCGACGGCATGGGCGGTGGCCGCCACCCGGCGGGTGATCCCGACATTGTAGTCGTAGCTGGCCGGGGTCTTGGCGTCGGCCTCCAGCGAGCCATCCATCATCACGCTGGTGAAGCCGTGCTGGATGGCGGACAGGCAGGTGCCGTCGTCGTTGCCATGGTCCTGATGCAGGCAGATCGGGATGGCGGGATGCATCGCCTCCGCCGCCTCCACCATCTTCGCCAGCATCAGGTCGCCGGCATAGGACCGGGCGCCGCGGCTGGCCTGCAGGATCACCGGCGCGTCGGCCTTCTGCGCCGCGGCCATGATCGCCAGGATCTGCTCCATGTTGTTGATGTTGAAGGCGGGCACGCCGTAGCCATGCTCGGCGGCGTGGTCCAGCAGCTGTCGCAGCGTGATGCGGGCCATCGGGGGCTCCTCTAGACGGCGTGCACGCCCTGGGCGGCCTTGACCATGTGGAAGGCGACCAGGAGCTGGGTGAGGGCGAGGGGGTGGCTGACGGCCTTGCCGAGCGCGCCGTCATAGCGGCCGAGGCTGTCGCGCAGGTGGCTGGCCTCGGGGATGTGCTCCCAGAGATACTCCTCCACCCGCTCGGCCCGGCGGTCGGAGATCGAGCCGCGGATCTCCAGCACGTCGACCGGCTTGCCCTCGTCGCGGGTCAGCTCGAAGCCGACGCTGCCGTCGCCCACCGCCTCGATCAGCCGCGAGAAATTCGGGTGCGGCAGGGTCGGGCGCAGGATATGGGCGACGTCGAGCCGGTGGTCGGTCTCCGGCGCCCCGGCCGAGGAATTGGCGCCGGGCGGCCGCTGGAAGCGGATGACGATGTCGGCGAACAGCCGCTGCGGCCGGATGAAGGTCGGGCTGTCATATTCCCGCTTCTTCAGCGATTCCAGCACCTGCTCGGCGGTGTAGCCGCGCTTGCTGGTGTCGCGATGCACCTTCCAGCGCACCCGCAGCTCCTCCTCCGGGTCGAGGTAGATCTTGACGTCGTAGCAGTCGCGCATCGCCCGGGTGGCGTAGCCGAGCAGCCCCTCGGCCACCACGAACTCCTTCGGCTCGATGTATTCCGGCCGGTCCAGCGTGCCCTGGTCGTGGTTGTAGATCGGCTTCAGGATCGGCTGGCCCTGGCGCAGCAGGTGCAAATGCTGCTCCAGGATGTCGACATAGTTGCCGGCGGGGTCGAGCGCCGAGACCCCGTTGCCGGCCCGCTCGCGCCGGTCGTAGCGGTGATAGTCGTCGGTGCAGATCAGGGTGCAGCGCTGCGGCCCCAGGATCTCGGCGATGCCGCGCGACAGGGTGGTCTTGCCGGCCGCGCTGTCACCGACGATCCCGAGGATGATGGGCCGGTCGAAGGAGGGCTTGGACATTCTGGTCTCCCATCTCGGGTCGTGATCGGCGAGCCTCGGGCGCGGCTCGGAAGGGTTGGGCCAGCTCCGCCCGGCGGCCTGCGGCTCGCCCCCTCCCTCGGGGGGAGGATTGAGGGAGGGGGCTGCCTCCGCCCCGGGTGTCGTCGCGGCAGTGGGCGGAGGGGTCGGTCTGGAAGGAGAGGCCTGCGCCGCCCCCTCACCCGAAATCGCCACCGCGATTTCGACCTCTCCCCGAGGGAGAGGTAACGGAGCGCCGCACCCTTTTTCCCTCTCCTCGGGGAGAGGGAGGGGCCCGCCGCGTTGGCGGCGGGAGGGTGAGGGGGCGGCTCCGGCCCGGCCAGGCGCGCTCACCGCTGCACCTCCGCCGGCGGGGGCAGCTCGACATACGTCGTCAGCACCTGCCACCGCCGGTCCGGTGCCGTCAGCATCAGCGACTGGGTGCGGGTGCTCTGCCCCCGCCGCGACACGCCCTCGAACAGCAGCCCGGTGGTGATGCCGGTGGCGGCGAACCACACCTTGTCGCTGCGCACCAGCTCCTCCACCCCCCACCAGCGGCGGGTGTC
>JAEKLZ010000218.1 GCA_019508225.1 Inquilinus limosus
TGTTCGTCGACTGCATGAAGGAGCTGCCGGCGACCCTGCTGCTGCGGCCGCTCAATGTCGAGACGCTGGCGACGCATCTCTACGGCGAGGCCGCGCGGGGAACCTATGAGGAGGCCGCGATCGCCGCCCTCGCCATCGTTCTGGTCGGAATTCTGCCGGTGGTGCTGCTGGCCCGGATCGGCTGGCGCAGCGCGTAGGCCCGGCTTATCCCCGCCGGCGCCGGCGCCGGCCCCCTTCGCCGTCGCTGCCCTCGGCTGTCTTCGGGGCCGGCAATTGGACCGCGGCGGCCAGGTTCGGAAAGGCCGCGGTCTTGTGCGGCAGGGCCATCGCCTCGACGAAGTGCTGCTGGAACATCGGCTCGACCGCGGTCTCGATCTTCTCGACCCGGCGCACGACCTGCTCGATCTCGGCCCGGGCCGCGCGGCTGACCAGGGCGATGCGGGCGCCGGTGCCCGCGGCATTGCCGCCGGCCACGACCTTGGTCAGGTCGCAATCCGGTATCAGCCCAAGCACCATGGCGTATTTGACGTCGATATGGCTGCCGAAGGCGCCGGCCAGAGTGATGCGGTCGACCTGGTCGACGCCCAGCTTGTCCATCAGCAGGCGGACGCCGGCATAGAGCGCGGCCTTGGCCAGCTGGATGGCGCGGACGTCGTTCTGGGTCACGCGCAGCTCGCGCTCGCCGTCGCGGTGCAGGACGTAGCTGAAGGTGCGGCCGTCGGCGACGATGCGATCGCTGCGCGCCGCCATTGACCCATCGATCACCCCGTCCTGGGTGATGATTCCGGCCAGGAACATCTCGGCCAACACCTCGATGATACCGGAGCCGCAGATGCCGGTGACGCCGGTGCGCCGGACCTTCTGGGCGAAACCCTCCTCGTCCGACCACAGTTCGCTGCCGATGATGCGGAAGCGCGGCTCCAGCGTGTCGCGGTCGATCCGCACCCGCTCGATCGCCCCCGGCGCGGCACGCTGGCCCGACGAGATCTGCGCGCCCTCGAAGGCCGGGCCGGTCGGGCTGGAGCAGGCGAGCAGCCGGTCCTTGTTGCCCAGCACGATCTCGGCATTGGTGCCGACATCGACGATCAGCCGAAGGTCGTCCGATTTGTGTGGCTCTTCCGACAGGATCACCGCGGCGGTGTCGGCGCCGACATGGCCGGCGATGCAGGGCAGAACGTAGACCCGGGCGTTCGGATGGATCCTGAGGTCGATCTCGGTGGCCCAGATGTTGATCGCCTGGTCGGTGGCCAGGGCGAAGGGCGCGCCGCCCAGCTCGATCGGGTCGATGCCCAGCACCAGGTGATGCATGATCGGGTTGCCGACCAGGGTCACCTCCAGCACGTCCTCGACTTCCAGCCCCGCCTGGGCGGTGACATGCGCGGCGAGATCGTTCAGCGCGCCGCGCACCGCCTCGGTCAGCGCCTTGTCGCCGCCGGGGTTCATCATGATGTAGCTGACCCGGCTCATCAAATCCTCGCCGAAGCGGATCTGCGGGTTCATGGCGCCGCCGGAGGCGACGACCTCGCCGGTCTCGATGTCGCAGAGATGGCAGGCGATGGTGGTGGAGCCGATGTCGTAGGCCAGGCCGTAGATCTTGTCGCGGAAGCCAGGCCACACCGCCAGCAGCCGCTTCACCCGCTGCTCGCGCACCGCCACGGTGCAGGTCCAGGCGCCCTCGCCGCCGCCCGAGGCGCCCGGGCCGCGCAGCGCCTTCTGCAGCCGCTGCATCACCCGCAGGTCGCAGTCGAGGCCGGTGATGCCCCATTGCTCGGCCAGCGCCTCCTCCAGCCGGCGCAGATCGCCGGAGGGGTCGTGCATGTCGGGCTCGCGCACCTCGACATAGTAGAGCTTGACCGGAGGGTCGACCTCGATGATCCGGTGCTCGGCATCCTTGCGGACGACCTGCTTGTGCACCTGGCTCTCGGGCGGCACGTCGACGACCAGGTCGCCCTGGATCAGGGTCTGGCACGACAGCCGGCGGCCCGGCTTCAGCCCGCGCTTCTCGGCATAGCGCAGCTCGGCCGCGCCGGTCCCGGAGGCGTGGCCGGCGCGGGATTCGATGCCGTGCTTGGCGAACTGCCCACTGCCGATCTCGACCTGGCAGCGGCCGCAGATCGACCGGCCGCCGCAGACGCTGTCGACGTCGACGCCGAGCGACCGCGCGGCCTGCAAGAGCGGCGTGCCCAGCGCGAAGCGGCCACGCCGGCCGGAGGGCGTGAAGACGACCAGCGCCGTCTGCGTCGCGTCCTGGCCCGGCTGCGCTGCATCGATCATGTTCATCATCAACCCGTCGTCATCACGGCACCCCGGCCGGGGTGCCGCCCGTCACGTCACTGCGCCCGCCGCCGACGCCCTTCCCGGCCGCCGCGCGCGCCAGCCGCCTCGGCGCCCTCGGGCGCGGGCTCACGATACTGCCGGATCCAGCGGGCGCAATGCGGGTCATGTCCCATCATCGTGTCCGCGCCCAACACCGCCTGCAGGCTCTCCGCATGCAGCGGATTGGTGATCGCCGAGGTCATGCCGGCGCCGATCGCCATGGTCAGGAAGGCGGCGTTCAGCCCGTGCCGGTTCGGCATGCCGAAGCTGACATTGGAGGCGCCGCAGGTGGTGTTGACCTTCAACTCCTCCCGCAGCCGGCGGACCAGCGCGAACACCTGCCGCCCGGCGGTGTTGATGGCGCCGATCGGCATCACCAGCGGATCGACCACGATGTCGGCGTAGGAGATGCCGTGGTCGCGCGCCCGCTCGACGATCTTCTTGGCGACGGCGAAGCGGACGTCGGGGTCCTCGGAGATGCCGGTCTCGTCGTTCGAGATGGCGACGACCGCGGCGCCGTACTTCTTCACCAGCGGCAGCACCGTCTCCAGCCGCTCATCCTCGCCGGTGACCGAATTGACCAGGGCCTTGCCCTTGTAGACAGCCAGCCCGGCCTCCAGCGCCGCGACGATCGAGCTGTCGATCGACAGCGGCACATCGGTGATCGACTGCACCAGCTGGATGCATTCGGCCAGGATGCGAGGCTCGTCGGCCAGCGGGATGCCGGCGTTGACGTCCAGCATCTGGGCTCCGGCCGCGACCTGGGCCAGCGCGTCGGACTGGACCCGGCTGTAGTCGCCGTTCTTCATCTCTTCGGCCAGGATCTTGCGGCCGGTCGGGTTGATCCGCTCGCCGATGATGACGAAGGGCCGCTCGAAGCCGATGGCGATTTCCTTCGTCGCCGAGCTGATCACCGTGTCCGTCATGCCCTGCCTTCGGATGCTGGAGTTTCCTGGGATCGAGGCTAGGAGGAACGCCCCCGCCGGGATCGTCTTGCAGCGGCATCGCCTGCCGCAGGCGCGTCAGCCCGAGATGCCGCCGGATTCGACCAGGCCCCGCAGCCGGGCATCGTCATACTCCGCCTCGATCCTCGCCGCCGCCGCCTTGGCCTCGGCCTGCAGGTCGTCGCCGCACTCGACCGGGTCGGATTTCTTCCATTCCTCGAGATAGCTGTCGGCGTCGCGCGCCTTGCCGCGCATGGCGGCGCGGTCGATCGCGTCCTGGAAGCGCTGCGACAGCAGCACCTTGGCCTGGTCGCGCCGGCCGGCCTTGGCGGTGACCTGGCTCGGGATGTCGCGCCAGGAGACGATGATGAGCTGCGGCATGATCGGGCCTATGGGATCGATGGACGTTGCGTGAGATGATTTGACCGGAATTCGCGGGAACAATCGTCCTATTTCCGACGGCCAGGGAGCGGGATGCGATGCAAGGCGATGATCGCAAGGCGCGTCGGAAGCTGGAACGGCTAAGGACGGCACTGGCGGCGGGAGAGCGGGATCTCTCAGCCGGACGGTTTGTCATCCTCGAGACCGACGAGGAGATCGGGCGGTTCTTCGACAAGCTGCTGGACCAGGAGCCAAGCTCGGCACCTGATCGCCGGGGTCGCCGCTAATGGCACCCTATCGATATTCGATCTCCCTGCGGATCCACCATCCCTCGATCGATCCGGCCGAAATCACGGCGGAGCTGGGCGAGGAACCGTCGAACTGGCAGAAAGCCGGCACCCCTCACCGCACCCCGACGGGCAGGTTGCTGGATCGCATCAGCCCGACATCGTTCTGGGTCGGCTTAAAATCGGAAGGAGAGAGCAGGACTCGCGACCTCCCGGCAGGACTCCAGGAGCTCGCAGCCCGGCTGCTGCCACACCGCCACTTCCTCCATCGTCTGCGTGACGAGGGCGGAGATGCGGAGATCTTCGTGGGCTGGTTTGCCGCCGAACAAGGCGGTGACATCCTGACTCATGAGCTGATGAGCCAGCTTGCCGATCTGAAGATCGACATCTCGTTCGATCTCTATGTGCGCGAGGACGAAGCCTCGCTGGAGTGAATGCCCGGTCAGCCCTGGCTTGCAATCACGAACTGGGCGAACTCGCCATAGCCGGTGTGGCGGTATTCATAGGCCAAGCCGAGCCGGTCCGCGGCAGCCTCGGCCTGGGCCTGCAAGGCGGGGTCCTCGGTCTGGGCCAGGTAGACCACCCGTCGGTAATTGCCGAAGATCATCGGCAGCAGCTCCGGGTGGCGGTCCAGCCCCATGCCTTCGATGATCAGCACCTGGAAGTGGCGGACCAGATAGTCGGTCAGGAAGAAGCTTCCCGGCTCCTCCTCCATCAGCCGGTCGAAATCGGCCGACCCGGCGAAGAAGGCGTAGCAATGCGGGCCGCCGATGCGCTCGGCTCCTTCCTCCGCCAGCACCCGGTCGATGGCGCCGCCGCTGCCGCAATCGGCATAGGCGATGCGGATGCGGCTCCAGCCCATCGCGCGGGCGGTCCGGATGCGCCGGCGCAGCCGGTCGGCGATGCGCTCCGGCCGGTTGTGCAGGATGGCGGGCAGGCAGGTGACGGCGACGCGGTCCGCGATGCCGTTGGCACGGATCACGGCCAGCGTCTCGCGCGCCAGGGCACCGCAGGCAATCAGCAGCGTCCGGTCCGGGCCGGGGGCGACCCCGGCGGTTCCGAAGCGATCTGGGCCGAACCGGTCAGCTCTCAGGCCGTCGCGGCTTTCGCCTGGTTGTGCTTGCGCCGCATGAAGTCCTTGGCCGTCTCCACCGCCACCGCCGCGTCGCGGCAATAGGCGTCGGCGCCGATTTCCCGTGCGAATTCCTCGTTCAAGGGAGCGCCGCCGACGAGCACAACGTAGTCGTCGCGGATCCCCTGCTCCTTCAGAGTGTCGATGACGACCTTCATGTACGGCATGGTGGTCGTCAACAGGGCGGACATGCCGACGATGTCGGGCTGATGCTCCTCGATCGCCTTCAGATAGTTCTCGACCGGGTTGTTGATGCCGAGGTCGATCACCTCGAAGCCGGCGCCCTCCATCATCATCGACACCAGGTTCTTGCCGATGTCGTGGATGTCGCCCTTGACCGTACCGATCACCATCTTGCCGACCTTGGGCGCGCCGGTCTCGGCCAGCAGCGGCCGCAGCACGAACATGCCGCGCTTCATCGAGTTGGCGGCCAGCAGCACCTCGGGCACGAACAGGATGCCGTCGCGGAAGTCGATGCCGACGATACGCATGCCCTCGACCAGCGCCTTGGTCAGCACGTCGTACGGCGTCCATTTGCGTGCGAGCAGGATGTTCACGCCCTCGACGACCTCGTCGGCGAGGCCGTCATAGAGGTCGTCCCACATCTGCTCGACGAGCTCTTCGTCGCTCAGCGCGTTCAGGTCGATATCGTCATCCGCCATGGGAACCCTCGATCGCCGGCATCATTCCTGATGAGCCATGGCTCGCATTAACCGGGATGGCGGCCCGCGCCGCTAGCCTGGAACCGACCCCGACTGCGAAGGCGGCGACACGTCGTTTCCGCCATGGCTTTCCGCCCGCGGTCCGCCCCAGCGGCATCGCGGCGCTGGACAGCCGCACCCGCCCCCCGGATGATGCGCTTCCTTCCGGCCGCACGGTTGCCATGGACCTCCAGGATTCTCTCGTCACCTTCCTCCGCCACTTTCCGCGGACGGACGACGCTACCCTGATCATCCTCAAGGGCCACCTGCTGCTGGAGGAAGAGATCAACAACCTGCTGCACGAGATGCTGCCCAACCCGCAGGCGCTGGACGGGCTGCAGATCAACTTTTTCACCAAGACCCAGTTCGCCCGCGCCCTGATCAAGAACGAGGCCCTGGACGCCATACTGGATGCGGCGGAGAAGCTGAATCGCCTGCGCAACCGGCTGGCGCACAACCTGGAGCCATCCGGGGTCGAGGCCGCGATCCGCGACTTCGTCACCGCCGCTGACGGCCGGATCCTGGGCGGCGAGACCGCACCGGAGCAGCAGTTGAAGCGGCGCATCGCCTTCCTCTGCGGCCAGTTGCTGCGCTTCCGCACCGAATACCGCGCCGCGCGCCAGATCCTGAAGAACCGGGTCGGCGCCGGCAAATCGAAGCCGAAGCGGTCCTGAGGCCGCCATGCCGAACTGGCGCAACCGAGGCGGCGGGCGGCGTGACCCGGAGCGGGTCGAACGGGCCGTGAAGGCGGACCGGCTGCGGCAGGATCGCCGGGCCAAGACCGCGCTCGCGGCCGAGGAGGCCGAGCGCAACACCCTGGCGATCGGCCTGTTGGCCGAGGAGATCGCCGACCGTGACTCCGGCGCCGCGGAGCAGGAAGCCGATCCCATTCCCAAATGCCGGCCCGCGCGGGATACTGGCTGAATGCGGATCGACATCTTCTTCGACGTGGTCTGTCCCTGGTGCTACATCGGCAAGCACCGGCTGCAGCGCGCCCTGGCGATGCGGCCCCTGCCGGGGCTGGAGCTGCGCTGGCAGCCCTTCCAGCTGAACCCGGAGATGCCGAAGCAGGGCGTCGACCGGCAAAGCTACATGATCGCCAAATTCGGCGGGCGCGAGCGCATGCGGCAGATCAACGCCGTGGTGGCGGAGGCGGCGGGCAAGGAAGGCCTGCCCTTGAACCAGGGCGTGATCCGCCGCACGCCGAACACGGTCGAGGCGCACCGGCTGATCCGTCATGCCGGCGAGCTCGGCGAGGCCGACCCCATGGTCGACGCGCTGTTCACCGCCTATTTCGTGCGCGGCCTGGATGTCGGCAACCGCGAGGTCCTGATCGACATCGCCGAGGAGCTCGGCTTCGACTGCCGCCGCGTGGCCGGGGTCCTGGCCAGCGAGATCGGCATCGCCGAGATCCAGGCCGCCGACCTGCGGGCGCGGCAGCTCGGCATCCAGGCGGTGCCCTGCTTCGTCTTCGACGGCCGTTACGCCGTCTCCGGCGCGCAGGAGCCCAGCGCCTTCCTGCCGCTGTTGGACCTCGCCCGCGAGCACGCCGTCTCCGCCCCGCTGTCGGAGCGGGCGTGAAGGCACGCGTGTAGGTTGGGTTCACTTGAGCGAACCCAACACGTGTTTTCGCTGACAGCTATCGGATAGTTCGCAGCGAGGCACTGGCCCGGCGGCCAATCTCGGCGACGAAATCCTCCAGATCATCCGGCGCGATATCGCGATACCGGTCTTCCTCGATATCAGCGAAGCCGATCCGGGCGGCCTCCCGCAGCCGCTGGAGAACGGATTCGTCCAGATGACCCGTCAGGCCGATGTCGCGTGTCGGCATGCCAACTCTCCCGTCCCGGTCGAGGGTAGCATGTCGGCAAGAGCGTTGGGTTCGCGATGCGAACCCAACCTACGCACAACATCCTTAGCCTGCCGCCAGATCGGCCAGGCGCTGCACCAGCTTGCGGGCGCCACCGACCCGGTCCTGCGGCGTCTCCCAGCCGCGGGCATAGACCAGCTTCTGGTCCGGCCGCACCTTGATCGCCCCGGCCATGCGCTGGATGAAGCCGATCAGCTTGTCCGGCTTGGCGAACCGGTTGTCGCGGAACCCGATCACAGCACCCTTCGGCCCGGCGTCCAGCCGCTCGACCCCGGCGGAGCGGCACAACTGCTTGATCGCCACCAGCTCGAGCAGGTTCTCGACCTCCTCCGGCAGCGCGCCGAAGCGGTCGATCAGCTCGGCGGCGAAGCCGTCCATCTCTGCCTGGCCCTCCAGCACCGAGATCCGGCGGTACAGGTCGAGGCGGATCTGCAGGTCGGCGACATAGGTCTCCGGGATCAGCACCGGCACGCCGAGGTTGATCTGCGGCGTCCAGCTCTCCACCGCCTCCTCCGCCGCGCCGATGCCGGCGCGGGCGGCCTGCACCGCCTCGTCCAGCATCTGCTGGTACAGCTCGGCCCCGACCTCGCGGATATGGCCCGACTGCTCCTCGCCCAAGAGGTTGCCGGCGCCGCGGATGTCCATGTCGTGGCTGGCCAGGGTGAAGCCGGCGCCCAGCGTGTCCAGCGTCTCGATCACATGCAGCCGCTGCTGCGCCGTCTTGCTCAGCGCCTTGCGCGGCCCATAGGTCAGATAGGCGTAGCCGCGCAGCTTCGACCGGCCGATGCGGCCGCGCAGCTGGTACAGCTGGGCCAGGCCGAACAGGTCGGCGCGGTGGATCACCATGGTGTTGGCCGACGGCACGTCGAGGCCGGATTCGACGATCGCGGTGGCCAGCAGCACATCGAACTGGCCGTCGTAGAAGGCGCTCATCACCTCCTCGAGCTGGGTCGCCGGCATCTGGCCGTGGGCGACGGCGATCTTCACCTCCGGCACCAGCTCCAGCAGGGTCTGGTGTGCCTCGCCCAGATCCTCGATCCGCGGGCAGACATAATAGGTCTGGCCACCGCGGAAATGCTCGCGCATCACCGCCTCGCGGATGATCACCGGGTCGAAGGGCAGGACGAAGGTGCGCACCGCCAGACGGTCGATCGGCGGGGTGGTGATCAGCGACAGCTCGCGCACGCCGGACAGCGACATCTGCAGCGTGCGCGGGATCGGCGTGGCCGTGAGCGTCAGCACATGCACGTCCTCGCGCAGCGCTTTCAGCTTCTCCTTCTGCTTCACGCCGAAATGCTGCTCCTCGTCGACGATGACGAGGCCGAGATTCTTGAACGACACCTGCTTCGACAGGATGGCGTGGGTGCCGACGACGATGTCCATGGTGCCCGCCGCCAACTCGTCCCGCACCAGCTTCGCCTCCTTCGGCGTGACCATGCGCGACAGCTGGGCGACGCGCAGCGGCAGGCCCTTGAAGCGCTCGGAGAAGGTCCGGAAATGCTGCCGGGCCAGCAGCGTCGTCGGCACCACCACCGCCACCTGGACGCCATTGGCGGCGGCGGCGAAGGCGGCGCGCAGCGCCACCTCGGTCTTGCCGAAGCCGACATCGCCGCAGACCAGCCGGTCCATCGGCCGGCCGGACTGCATGTCGTCCAGCACCTCGTCGATGGCGCGCTGCTGGTCCTCGGTCTCGGCATAGGGGAAGCGGGCCGCGAACTCCTCATACAGCCCCTCGGGCGGCGGCAGGGCGGCGGTGGTGCGCAGGGCGCGGGCGGCGGCGATCCGCATCAGCTCCTCCGCCATGTCCTTCAGCCGCTTCTTGACCCGCGCTTTCCGCGCCTGCCAGCCGGCACCGCCCAGCTTATCCAGCTGCACGGCCATGTCGCCGGAGCCGTAGCGCGAGAGCACCTCGATGTTCTCGACCGGCACGAACAGCTTGTCGCCGCCCTCATAGACGATGCGCAGGCAGTCATGCGCCGCGCCGCCGACGGTCAGCGTCTCCAGCCCCTCATAGCGGCCGATGCCGTGGTCCTGGTGGACGACGATGTCGCCTGCCGCCAGGGCCGAGACTTCGGCGATGAACTGCTCGGATTTACGGCGCTTCTTCTGCGGCCGGGTCAGCCGGTCGCCGAGGATGTCCTGCTCGGTGACGACGGCGAGGTCGGGTGCCGAGAAGCCGTGCTCCAGCGGCAGCACCACCATGACGGCGCTGGCCGGATTGGCCTTTTCCACCCCGGCCCAGCTCTCGGCCACCGCGAAGTCGGCCCGGCCCTGCTCCGACAGCATCGAGCGCAGCCGGTCGCGGGCGCCGGTGGTGTACCCGGCGACCAGCACCCGCTTGCCGGCGGCCTTCAGCTCGCCGATGTGATTTCGCACAGCGGCATAGAGATTGACCTCCGGATTGGCCCGGGCCTCGGCGAAATCATGGCCGCGGCGGCCGCCGGCGTCGGTGCCGCCCTCGGGCGGGGCGAAGGGCGAGAAGCTGGCCACCGGCCGGCCGGAGAGGCCGGCATCCCACTCCGCCACGTCGAGATACAGGCGCTCGGGCGGGATCGGCCGGTAGGGCACGCCCTTCGACTTCTTCTGCGCCGCCTGATGAGTCTGCCGCGCCTCGTAGAAATCGGCGATCTGGGCCAGGCGCTGGTCGCGCGCCTGCTCGATCTGGTGGTCGAGCGTGACCGAGGCCGCGGGCAGGTAGTCGAAGACCGTGTCGAGATGGTCGTGGAACAGCGGCAGCCAGTGCTCCATCCCGGCCTGCTTGCGGCCGGCCGACACCGCCTCGTACAGCGGATCGTCGTCGTTGATGGCGCCGAACAGCTCGCGATAGCCGCTGCGGAACCGGGCGATCGAGGCCTGGTCCAGGAACACCTCGCCCATCGGTTTCAGCGTGATCCGGTCGACCTCGCCCGTCGTGCGCTGCGACATCGGGTCGAAGCGGCGGATCTTTTCCAGCTCGTCGCCGAACAGGTCGAGCCGCAGCGGCTCCTCGATCCCCGGCGGGAATAGGTCGACGATGCCGCCACGGACGGCGAATTCGCCCGGCTCGCGCACGGTCTGGGCGCGGACATAGCCGTTGCGGGCCAGGAAGCCCTGCAGCCCCTCCAGATCCACCCGCTGCCCGGGCGCGATCGACAGGCTGGCCTCGGCGAAGGCGTCGCGCGGCGGCACCCGCTGCATGCGTCGACGCGCTCCGCCACCGTCTCGGGGTTCGGCGAGACGCGATCATAGGGCAGGCAGTCCCAGGGCGGCAGCACCACGACCTGCAGGTCGGGCGCGAAGAAGGCCAGCGCCCCCTCCAGCGCGGGCAGCCGGGCATCGTCGCTGGCCACATGCAGCAGGCCCTTGTCGCCGGCCTTGCGCGCCAGCTCGGCGATCAGCCGCGCATCCTGGCCTTGCGGCACGCCGCCGATGGTGCGGTGGAGGGCGGCGGCGCGCGCGACGGGTTCTGCCAGGGCGCTCATGCGCCGCCCCGCGACCGGGCATAGTCGATCAGCAGCCGCAGGACGTCGCTGTCGGATTCGGGCGGCACGGGCAGCCGCTCGGTCACCCAATCCCACAGATCGGGGTCGTTGTTCTCCAGCAGCTCGCCATAACGGGCGAGCTGGTCTGCGTCGAGTCGCCCCAGCGTGACATCGGCGAAGCCGCCGAGCAGCAGGTCGGCTTCACGGGTGCCGCGATGCCAGCTGCGGAAACGCAGGCGGCGACGCAGCGGTGCTGCGGCATCGCTATCAGTCGGCTCGGTCATTGGCTTAAGGTGCGTGTCCACGTGAGCCCCATATAGACCCGAGCCTTGCGTCCGCAAATCCTCTTCCCGCTCTTTGCTGCCATCGAATCCCTGCACGGCATCGGTCCCAAGATCGCCCGGCTGGTCGAAAGACTGGCCGGACCGAAGGCGCTGGACCTGTTGTGGCACCTGCCTTCGGGCGTGGTCGACCGGCGCCGCGTGGTCAGCCTGCGCGAGGCCCCGCCCGGTGGCATCGTCACCCTGACCCTCAGGATCGACGGTCATATCTGGGGCTCGTCCGCCCGCGCGCCGCACCGGGTCCGCGCTTCGGATTCGACCGGGACGATCGACCTCGTCTTCTTCCACGCCCAGGCGAAATGGCTGGAGACGACCTTCCCGATTGGTCAGACCCGCATCGTCTCCGGCCGGATCGAGCAGTATCAGGGCAGCCTGCAGATGCCGCATCCCGACCGGGTCGGCACGCTGGAGGAGCGCGAATCGATCGCGGTGGTCGAGCCGATCTATCCGCTGACCGCCGGCCTGATGCCCCGCACCCTGGCCAAGGTGATCGCCGACGCCGTCGCCCGCGCGCCAGAGCTGCCGGAATGGCAGGACGCCGCCTGGCTGCAGCGCCGCGGCTGGGCGGGTTGGCAGGAATCGCTGCGCCGCGCCCATGCGCCTGAGGACGCGGCCGACCTGCTGCCCGTCGCCCCGGCCCGGCAGCGCCTGGCCTATGACGAGCTGCTGGCCAACCAGCTGGCCCTGGCGCTGTTCCGCCGTTCCACTCGCCAGCGCCCCGGCCGGCCGACCAGCGGCGACGGGTCGCTGCGAGAGAAGGTCGAATCCGCCCTGCCCTTCGCCCTGACCAACGCCCAGCGCCTGAGCCTGGCCGAGATCTATGCCGACATGGCGGCGCCCACCCGCATGCTGCGGCTGCTGCAAGGCGATGTCGGCAGCGGCAAGACCGTGGTCGCCCTGCTGGCCATGCTGGCGGCGGTGGAGGATGGCCGCCAGGCCGCCCTTCTGGCCCCGACCGAGATCCTGGCCCGGCAGCATCGCGAGACGCTGGCGGCGCTGCTGCAGCCGGTCGGGCTGGAGCCGGGCCTGCTGACCGGTCGCGACAAGGGCAAGGCGCGGAAGGAGACCCTGGCCGGCCTGGCCGACGGATCGATCCGGATCGTCGTCGGCACCCATGCGCTGTTCCAGGAGAGCGTCGAGTTCGCCGACCTGGCTGTGGCCGTGATCGACGAGCAGCACCGCTTCGGCGTGCATCAGCGGCTGCAGCTTTCGGCCAAGGGCGAGGGCGTCGACGTGCTGGTGATGACCGCGACGCCGATCCCGCGAACGCTGCAGCTGACCGCCTATGGCGACATGGACGTGTCGAAGCTGACCGAGAAGCCGCCGGGGCGCACCCCGGTCGACACCCGCGTCGTCTCTGTCGAGCGGATCGACGAAGTGGTGGCCGGGATCGGCCGGCATCTGGCGGGTGGCGGCAAGGCCTATTGGGTGTGCCCGCTGGTCGAGGAATCGGAGACCAGCGACCTGGCCGCCGCGACCGACCGCTTCGACGATCTGCGCCGGATGTTCGGCGAGAAGGTCGGGCTGGTGCACGGCAAGATGAAGGCGGCGGAGAAGGACGCTGTCATGGCCGGCTTCGCCGAGGGCGGCATCGACCTGCTGATCGCCACCACGGTGATCGAGGTCGGCGTCAACGTGCCGGCGGCGACGGTGATGGTGATCGAGCATGCCGAGCGCTTCGGCCTGGCCCAGTTGCACCAGCTGCGCGGCCGGGTCGGGCGCGGCGACGCCGCGTCACGCTGCATCCTGCTGTACACCCAGCCGCTGTCGGAAACGGCGCGGCAGCGCCTGGCGACGATCCGCGAGACCGAGGACGGGTTCCGCATCGCCGAGGAGGATCTGCGCCTGCGCGGCGCCGGCGAGGTGCTGGGCACGCGGCAGAGCGGCCTGCCGGAGTTCCGCATCGCCGACATCGACTCCCAGGGCGACCTGCTGGCCGTGGCCAAGGACGACGTCGCCCTGATCCTGAACAAGGACCCGGAGCTGGAGGGGCCGCGCGGCCAGGCGCTGCGCACCCTGCTGTACCTGTTCGAGCACGACAGCAGCGCGAAATACCTGCGGGCAGGATAGCCGTCCCAGAACCCTGCTCGGTTTGGGCTCGTCGTCCGCGCCGAAATGTCGGACGATACCCTTCGCAACCGGACGCATCCGCAAGCCCGACGACGACGATCGGGCAGGATCCGCCGAGATGAGAAGGGGAAACCGCCATGACCGACATCGCCCAGGGGCGAACCACAGATATCGACGATCCCTATCACCTCACGCCCGAAGGGGTGCGTGAGCCGCCGACGGGCTGGGCCGGCAGCCTGAAACATCTCGGGCCCGGGCTGATCCTGTCGGCCTCGATCGTCGGCTCGGGTGAGCTCGTCGCCACCACCACGCTGGGGGCCCAGGTGGGCTTCGCCCTGCTCTGGATGGTGATCTTCTCGACCTTCGTGAAGGTGGCCGTGCAGGTCGAGCTGGCGCGCTGGACCATCTCCACCGGCCAGCCGGCCCTGACCGGCTACAACAAAGTGCCGCCGGCCGTCGGGCGCATCGGCTGGGTCAACCTGCTGTGGATCGTGATGGCGCTTTCGAAGGTCCTGCAGGTCGGCGGTGTGCTGGGCGGCACCGCCCTGGCCTTCTCGATCCTGCTGCCGCTGGGCGGTGACCCGCTCGGAACCACGTCACTCGGGATCTGGACGGCGCTGCTGGTCTGCATCTCGATCGCCCTGCTCTATTCCAACAGCTACAGCCTGATCGAGCGCGGCGCGGTGCTGCTGGTCGTGGTGTTCTCCGTCGTCACCGTGGTGATCGCCCTCGGCCTGCCCTTCACGCCCTATCCCTACGCCGCCGACGACCTGGCGGCCGGCCTGGCCCTGACCATCCCGGCGGGGGCGGTGGGCGCCGCGATCGCCATGTTCGGCATCACCGGCGTCGGTGCCGACGAGTTGACCTTCTACACCTATTGGTGCGTCGAGAAGGGCTACGCCCGGTCGGTCGGCCCCAATGACGGCAGCGAGGCGTGGAAGCGACGCGCTCGGGGCTGGATCAGCGTGATGTACAAGGACGCCTTCGTTTCCTGGTGCATCTACACCTTCTCGACCATCGCCTTCTACATCATGGGCGCCGCGGTGCTGAACCCGCAGGGGCTGGTGCCGAAGGGCAACGAGATGATCACCACCGTCTCGCGCATGTACACCGACACGCTCGGCGAATGGGCCGGGCTGGCGTTCCTGGTCGGGGCGATCGCGGTCCTGGGCTCGACCCTGTGGGCCTCGATCCCGAGCTGGTCGCGGATGTATGTCAACCTGCTGGCCGTCATCGGCGCGGTGGACTGGCACGACACACGGCAGCGGACGCGCTGGATCCGCATCTTCACCGTGGCGCTGCCGATCATCTGGGGGCTGGCCTACATGACCGTGCAGTCGCCGGTGCTGATGATCCAGATCGGCGGCGTGGCCACCGGCATCTTCCTGCTCGCGGCGGTGGTGGCGGTCTGGTACCTGCGGCGGTCCGAGACCGATCCGGATCTCTACGGCGGGACAGCGTTCAATGCCCTGCTGGTGATCAGCAGCATCGCGATCGTGCTGCTGGGCCTCTACACCGGTGCCAACGTGCTGGGCCTCAAGCTGGCCTGAGAACGGCCGGGGCGCGGCGAACCGCGCCCCGGGTCCGGATCAGAAGTTCAGGATGCTGCCGACGCTGAGCGACGAGGTCTCGAAGTCCGAGCCCTGGCGGAACTCGTCCTTCTCGTAGCGAAGCTCGCTGAACACATCGAGGCCCGGCGCCAGGTTGTAGACCAGCGTGCCGATCACGTTGTGGCTGGTCTTCAGGTCGTCGCCGTCGGTGAAGGTGGAGTTCAGTCCGCTGTTCTTCTCCGCCGTCGTATAGGCGTAGCCGATCGAGGCCAGCCACGGGCCGGTGGTGTAGGACAGGTCGCCGACGATCGAGTCGATCGCCTTGTCCGCCCGGAAGGTGCTGGAGAAATGGGTCCAGCTGGCGCTGGCCCAGATGCCGTTGGCGAAACCGACCTGACCCGCCAGGTAATAGGCTTCGAGGTCGTGATTGCCGCTGACGCCGTTGCCGTCATAGGCCATGCCGGAGAAGCGCAGCTCAGTGCCGTCGAAGGTCTGCCGGTAGTCGATGCCGCCGCCGATGACGTTCTCATAGACGGTGGTGCTGTCGTTGATCAGGTCGTTGCGACCGCCATTGCCGGCATGGCCGTTGCCGCCCACGACCGGCGTGAAGTCGACGCCGAAGGACAGCCCAGCGAAGCTGGGCGACGTGTATTTGACCTTCGTGTCCTTGCTGTTCAGCCCGCCGAACTGCTGGTAAGGCGCCACGGCGAAGAACGCATCGCTGCCGCCGATCCAGGTGCCGGGGCTGCGGAAGCCGTTGCCCCAGTCGGTGTCGAGGCCGAAGTTCGTACCCAGCGTCTGCTGCGCGTAGACATGGAAGTCTTCCGCGATATAGGGCGCGTCGCCGAAGGTGAACGTGCCGAAGCCGCCCTTCACATAGACATAGGTGCGGTCGACGGTGACGTTGTTCTTCCGGTCGACGTTGTTGAAGCGGATGCGGGCGCCGTATTCCAGGCCGGAATCGGTGACGTTCTTGACGTCGAACTGCAGACGCGCGCCGCTCTCGAAATCATAGTCGCGATCGATGTCGGGGCTGCGATTGTCGTTGAACAGCACGCCGGCCAGGAAGCCGATGCGGCCCGAAAGCTTGAGCTGCAGGCCCGAGGTCACATTCGCGTCCTCAGCCTGGGCCGCGCTCGCGACCGCGAGGACCGCCAGCGCGGCCCCACAGAATAAGCTCTTCCTCATGGAAACCTCTGATCGCAAACGATCGTTTCGGGATGACGCGGCGCAACATGCTCCCGGCCCTTTGCAAAACAAAGCAAAAACAATGGTGTAATCCAATTGTCATACGAGTGCCCTGGACAGCACGCTTGCGTCCTGCCATGCGGCCGATCGTGAATCGCGGCCCGCCCCATTGCGCTTCGCCCCGGATCGGGCCAGGAAGGCGGCGATGAAGCCCCTCGATCAGACCGCCAGGATCCGCCTCGCCGATGAAGGCTCCGATTTCGTCCCTCGGCCGCACCAGGTCGTGGCGCGCGACGCCATCCTGGCAGCCCGGGCCCAGGGCCGGCCGGGCTTCCTGCTGGGCGACCTGACCGGCCTGGGCAAGACCCTGTCCGCCTGGCTGGCCGTCGCCGCGATGCCGGAGGACGAGGTGCTGGTGATCTGCCCGAAGGGCGCCGTGCCGCAATGGCGCCGGACCATCGCCCGCTCCGGAACCGCGGCGAAGCGGGTGACGCTGATCAATTTCGAGAAGACCAAATCGCTGCTGACGCCGCCGCCGGCCAGCATCAAGCGGTCGACCCGGGCGAAGAACAACGAGTTGGCGAAGCACGGCACGCCGAAGCGGACCTGGCCGATCGTGGTGATCGACGAGGCGCACCGCATCCGCAACCCGAGCTCGCAGCAGGGCCTGGTCTGCCGGCAGATGGCCGCGGCCGCCGCCTTCACCATCTATATAAGCGCCACCGCCGGCCAGGCACCGCACGAGCTGTCCTATCTCGGCCGGCTGCTGGCCGAGGCGGCCGGCGGCGGCACCGGCGACCTGGACGGGTTCCGCGCTCTGATGAAGCGGCTGCGCATCGGCCGCGCCAAGGGCCGCTGGAAGAACTGGAGCTGGGAGTCGAACCCGGAGGACCGCCGGGTGATGGCCGACCTCCTCTACAAAGGCTCCAAGGCGATCGGGCTACGCCGCCGGCCGGAGGACATCGCCGGCTGGCCCGAGGTGCAGCGCGAGCTGGCGCCGACCGCGCTGGATGCCGCGGCCCGGCGGCTGTACGAGGCGACCTGGCGCGAGTTCCGGCGCGAGCTGGGTCTGGCCGGCGGCAGCACGCGCCGCGCCACCGGCTGGGCCGCCGACCTGCGCTTCCGCCAGAAGGCCAGCCTGCTGCGCATCGCCGGCACCGCCGATTTCTGCGACGACCTGCTGGGCAACGGCCAGCAGGTGGCGGTGTCCGTGGCGTTTCTGGAGACCAGCGCCATGCTGGCGGAGGCGCTGCGCGGCCGCGGCTGGTCGGTCGGCGAAATCAACGGCACGCAGTCCGGCGACACCAATGAGGATGTCCGCATCGCCTTCCAGACCGGCCGGCTGGACGCCGTGCTGTTCACGGTGACGGAATCGATCTCGCTGCATCGCGGCGAGCTGCCGGGCGGCGAGCGCGACCGGTCGCTGGTGGTGCACGACATGCGCCACAGCGCCATCCAGTTGCAGCAGATCGAGGGGCGCGGCCACCGCGACGGTGAGCGCGCGGTGATCTATTACGCCTATGCCGAGGGCACGGTGGAGGAGACGGTGGCCGCGACGGTGACCGCCCGCATGGCGTCGATGGAGGGCATGGCCGGCGACGACACGGCGATGCTGGACGCCATCGCCGCGGTGGTCGAGGCTGCGGCGACCGCCCGCGAGGCGGCCTGACCGTGGAATTCCGAGAGACCGCAGCGATGAACGCCGACGACGTCCTCAAGCGCTACAAGGACGAGAACCTGCCCGATTTCGCCGGTATCGAGTTGTCCGACGTGAACCAGGCCGGGGTCTTCGGCGACATGCCGATCCATGTCGCCGCGAGCCGTGGCCGGACCGATGAGATCACGGCGCTGCTGGATGGCGGCGCCGATGCCAATGCGTCGGGCGAGCTCGGCAACACCCCATTGCACGAGGCCGTGATGCAGAACCGGATCGAGGCCGCGAAGCTGCTGCTGGCCCGCGGCGCCGATCCCCATCGGCAGAACCATTTCGGCGGCACGCCGCTGGACGCCGCGCGGGCCCGCGAGAACCGTCGTCTGGTCCGGCTGCTGGAGGGCGGCGCGCCGGCCCGTCGGCGGTGATACGTCACGGCAGGGTCGGCTTCTCCCGGGAGGCACGAGGACGAAGCTGCGCGGCAATGGCCAGGGCCGACAGCAGCAGCCCGACGGCGCAGACGCCGGGCCATTGCCACAGGCTCCAGGCCAGGTTGCCCAGGGTCGAGCCCACCGCCCCACCGATGAAGCGCGACACCATGTAGATGGTGTTCAGCCGGCTCATGGCGTCCGCCTTCAGGCCGACATTGCGGGTCATGTTCGACACATGGCCCGACTGCACCGCGACATCGAGCAAGACGAAGCCGGCGATCAGCCCCCAGATCGAGCCGCCGATGGCTGCCAGCGCGAGATAGGTGACCAGCACCGCGATGCTGCTGACCAGCACGGTCCGCTGCGGGCTGCCCTTGTCCGCCAGCCGCCCGACCGCGGGCACCACCAGCATCGCCACCAGGCCGATCACGCCGAACAGGCCGGCGATATCGCTGCCGTAATGCTCCGGCATGGCGTCGAGATGGAAGGCCAGCATGGTCCAGCAGGCGGTGAAGGCGCCGAATTGCAGTGCGCCGATCAGCGACGTCTCGCGCAGCACCGGCTGCTCGCGCACCAGCCGCCCCAGCGAGGCCATCAGCGTGCCGTAGCGGCCATCGAAGGACGGCCGGTCCTTCGGCAGCAGGACGGACAGCACCAGCAGCAGCACGATCATCACCCCGGCGGCGATCCAGAACATCGTGCGCCAGCCCCAATGGGCGCCGACGAAGCCGGCGACGGTGCGCGACAGCAGGATGCCGCACAGCAGCGCCCCCAGGACGATGCCGACGGCACGGCCGCGTTCCTGCGGCGGCGCCAGATGCGCGGCGAAGGGCACGGTCACCTGCGGCACCACGCTGGTGAAGCCGACGGCGAAGCAGGCGACGATCAGCCAGGGCAGGCTCGGCGCCAGGGCGGTGGCGGCCAGGGCGCCGGCGGAGGCCAGCAGCAGCGCGCCGATCAGCAGCCGCCGGTCGATCATGTCGCCGAGCGGCACGAACAGCAGCATGCCGAGCGCGTAGCCCGCCTGGGTCACGATCGCGGCGCTGCCGGCCTCGCGCTGGGTCGCCTGGAAGGTTTCGGCGAAATCCACCAGCAGCGGCTGGTTGTAGTAGTTGTTGGCCACCACGATGCCGCAGGCCACGGCGAGGAGCCAGATGGTGGACCGACCCATGATGCACTCCCTCCCGGTCGCCGCCCTTACCAGAGGTTCTTGCCGTCGATCACCTGGACCGGCACCGCGTCGAGGTCGAAATCGTCGAGCAGCCGGGCGTTGATGCTGACCTTCGGGTTACTGAAATCCGGCTGGCCGGTGCTGAAGTCCGGCGTCTCCGTGTAGGTGGTGCAGCCGCAGATCGCGCAGTGGTGGTGGTGGATGGTGTAGCTGCCCCACTGGTAGGTCGACACCCGGTCGCGCGCCGTCGTCAGCTTGAAGTCGGCGGCCGGATAGTAGCCCCACAGCGCGCCGCGCTTGGAACAGAAGGAGCAGGTGCAGCGCGTGACGGTCTCCGGCACCGCCGGCACCTCGAACTGCGTCGCGCCGCAATGGCAGCTGCCCTTGACCGTCATGGCGTTTCCCCCTCGGCAATCGGTGATTCCCTGCCCGGCAGTGTGGCCGAGCTCGGGTGGTCTATGCCATCGCCGGCCGCGCATCCGGCGACGGCGCGCCCGCACCGATGACGTCTGCCAGCGCCGAGACGGCGTCGATCATCCGGTCGGTCGCTTCCAGCAGCGCCATGATCACCGGCTGGTCGGCCTCCGGCTGGGCCGCCGGGTCGAGCAGCTCGGCCAACGCCCGGTGCCGCGCCGGCAGGTCGGACGAGATCGCCGGCGGCCGGTGGTCCCGCAAGGCGGAGGCCAGCTCACCCAACGCCGCGGCGATGGCATGGCCGAGGGATCCAGCCGCGGCGTGCCGGGCCAGGACCTCGGGTCCGTGGTCATGCAGCGCGCTCTCCAGCGCCATGCCGGCACGCAGGATGCGGTTGGCATTGGCGAAGATCGCCTCGGCCCGCGCCGGCTGGCCGGGGTCGGCCGGCTCGACCCGCAGCCGCTCGACCGAGGCCTGGGCGTTGACCCGGGCGGCGCGGGCGATGGTGCGGGCCTCGGCCTGGGCCTTCGCGTCGGTGCCGAGCAGCGCCGCCAGATAGGCGGCATAGGCGTCGAGCATGGCGGCGATCACCGGCCGCTCGCGCCCCCGCTCCCAGGTCGGCCACAGCAGATAGGCGGCCAGCGCCAGCAGGCTGCCCAGCACCGTGGCGGTGCCGCGGTCCAGCAGCGTGTGCCCGGCCGGCTGCCCGGCCAGGCCCAACAGCAGCACCACCACCGCGGTCAGCAGCGACACCGCCAGGCCGTAATGCACCGGCGCGAGGTAGCGGAAGCCGAAATAGAGCGGCGCGATCAGCAGCGCCTGTGCCAGCGGGTGGTCGGCCACCAGATAGACGACGGCCGTGGCCACCAGCAGGCCGGCCAGGGTGCCGAACATGCGCAGCAGGCCGAAGCTGACCGTGCCGCCGAAATCCGGCTTCAGCACGATCACCACCGTCATCGCGATCCAGTAGAACTGCGGCAGGCCGATGGCGCGGCCCAGCGCCTCCGCCGCCACCACGCAGACGGTCAGGCGCAGCGCGTGGCGGAAGGCGGCGGAGGACAGCGACAGGTTGGCGCGCAGCGTCGCCAGCGGCGCGCCGGGGCGCAGCGCCGCCGGCTGCAGGGCGTCGCGCTCGGCTGCCCGCCGGTCGCCGCGGGCGCCGGCTTCGGCCGAGTTGCGGAGCGCGGCGCGCAGCGCGCCGGCCAGCCCGATCGCCCGCGCCTCCGCCAGATGCAGGCGGGCGCGCAGCAGCGGGTCATGCGCCGCGTGCCGGGCGTCGCGCAGGGCGGCCAGCGCCGCCTCGAAGCCCTTCAGCGCCGCGCCGCCTTCCATCGCCCGGCCATGGCGCAGCGCCATGCCGAGGCCCCGCAGCACCACTGCCGCCTGGCGCATCACGGCCGGCAGCGCCGGGTCACCGACCTGTCCGCGCAGGTCGGACAGGGCCAGCAGCTCCAGCCGGATGCGCTCTGCCAGCCCCAGCAGGATCCGGAACGCCTCAACGCCACGGATCCGGGCCGCGCCGCTGCGGGCCAGGAGTTGCTGCGCCTCGCCCAGCGAATCCGCCAGAGGCATGAACTCCGTGTCCTCCGGCATCGCCCGCGCGATCTCCGACAGCATGCGGTAGACCGAGGCCAGCGCGTCGCGCTCCGGCTGGTAGATCCGCAGCGGCCAGGCGGCGACGGAGAACAGCGTGGCCAGCAGGCCGCCGGCGAAGAACAGGCCGGAGGCGGCCCAGGGGTCGAAGCCGTGGCCGGCGGTGCCGGCGGTCACCACCAGCACGATCAGGATGGCGGTGCCGCCCTGCATCGCCACCGGGCCCAGCGCCACCAGCATGGCGAGCAGGAAGGCCGAGACCGCCAGCACCGGCAGGAACGGCAGCCATTGCGTGCCGAGCGAGAAGCCGGCCAAGGCGGCGAGCCCGGTGCCCAGCGAGATCAGCAGCATGCGGCGCAGGCGCAGCGCGTGCGGCCCCGGCGCGTCCGAGGTGACGACATTGAGCGCGCCGCCGGCCACGGCGAGCCCGACATCGGTCTGGCCCGACAGCACGCCGAGGATCACGGGCAAGGCTACGGCCAGCGCGTTGCGCAACGCCACCGGCCAGGGAATGGTGGCGCGGTTCCATTGCACCAGCGCCGCGAAAAGCGCCGATCGCCGCCGGGGCGCCCCCGCCGTCACCACCATGCCGCGCGCCTCGCCCGAACGATCATCCATCCGCCTTCTTCGAGTCGCTTCCGGGGCATGATGCCCGCCGATGCTTCACGCCGTCGACCGCCGATCCGGTCCCGGCGGACATCGATTCTTCATCCGGACGCAACAGATCCGTCATCCCCGCTCCCTATCATCCGCGCGCCGCGAGACGCAGTGGAACCGGATACCGGCCGCAGCACCGAAGCTCGCTTTTCGACACATCCGATTGCCGCCGCTCGTCGGGCCGCCCCATGCGCGGGGCGTTGCCATGACGTGCAGAGCGATCGGCAGCAGCAAAGGAGCCGACCGTGCGCGTGGTCCAGATCACCGATACCCATCTCAGCCCCGGCAAGCGCCACTTCGCGCCGAACTGGGCGCCCCTGGCGGAGTGGCTGCTGGCCGCCCGGCCGGACCTGGTGGTGCACACCGGCGACCTCAGCGTCGACGGCGCGGATGTCGAGGCCGATCTGGAGCATTGCGCCGAGCTGCTGCGCGCCCTGCCCTTCCCGGTGCTGTCGGTGCCGGGCAACCACGATGTCGGCGACCTGCCCGGCACCCGCCAGCCGGCCACCCTGGAGCGGCTGGAGCGCTGGCGCCGCATCATCGGGCCGGACCGCTGGGTGCACGACCAGCCTGGCTGGCGCCTGATCGGGCTGAACAGCCAGGTGATCGGCAGCGGCGACGAAGAGGAGGCGGCGCAGTTCGCCTGGCTGCAGGGCGTGCTGGAGGCCGCCGAGGGCCGCGGGATCGTGGTCTTCACCCACAAGCCGATCTTCGTCGACGCGCCCGATGAGGGCGACACCGGCTATTGGAGCATCCGCCCGGCGCCGCGGCGCCGGCTGCTGGAGCTGTTCGAGCTGCATGGCGTGGCCCTGGTCGCCAGCGGCCACCTGCATCGCGCCTGGACCGGTAGCCATCTCGGCACCCGCTACATCTGGGGGCCGTCCTCCGGCTTCGTCGTCGGGCCGATGGAGCGCGATATGCCGGGCAACCGCATCCTCGGCGCCGTGATCCACACGCTGGACGAGACGGTGTCGAGCGAGATCGTGGAGCTGCCGGAGCTGCAGCCTTTCGTGATCGATGATGTCATCGATGAGGTCTATCCGCGCCACCAGCCCGCCGAGGCGACCTCGTGACCGGCCTGGCACTGCGGCGCATCAGCAAGGCCTTCGGCGGCAACCGCATCCTGCAGGACGTCACCATCGAGGCGGCGCCGGGTGAGTTCATCGCCCTGGTCGGCCCGTCCGGCTGCGGCAAGACCACCCTGCTGCGCATCGCCGCCGGGCTGGAGCATGCCGATACCGGATCGGTGCAGCTGGGCGACCGCGACATCACCGCGCTGCGCCCGGCGGCGCGCGACATCGCCATGGTGTTCCAGTCCTACGCCCTGTACCCGCATCTGACCGCCGGCCAGAACATCGCCGTGCCGCTGGCGATGCGGCGCCTGTCGACGGCCCAGCGCCTGCCCTTCATCGGCAACCTGATGCCCGGCCAGCGGGCCCTGCGCACGGAGATCCAGGCCTCGGTCCGTGAGACGGCGGCGAGCCTGAAGATCGATCACCTGCTGGACCGCAAGCCGGGTCAGATGTCGGGCGGCCAGCGCCAGCGCGTGGCCTTGGCCCGGGCCCTGGTGCGCCGGCCCGCCGCCTTCCTGATGGACGAGCCGCTGTCGAATCTCGACGCCAATCTCCGGGTCCACACCCGCGGCGAGATCGTCGAGCTGCACCGCCGCGCCGGCGTCACCACGCTCTACGTCACCCATGACCAGTCCGAGGCGCTGAGCATGGCCGACCGGGTGGCGCTGATGATCGGCGGCCGGCTGCTGCAGCTGGACACGCCGTCCCGGATCTATGCCGATCCGGCGCATGTCGAGGTGGCACAGTTCATCGGCAGCCCGCGCATCAACCTGCTGCAGGCGGTGCTGGACGACACGCACGCCGCCCGCATCGGCGGCCGGATCCTGGTCGACGGCATCGGGGCCGCGCCCGGCACGGCGGTGACGCTGGGCGTGCGGCCGGAGGCGCTGCGCTTCCTGATGCCGGGCCAGCCCGGCCTGGCCGCGACCGTGCGGCGGCTGGAGTTCCTGGGCTCCGAGCTGCTGGTGTTCCTGACCCTGGCCGACGGGGCGGAGCTGGTCGCCAAGACCGCCCCCGCCCTGGCGGCCGAGCTGGCGCCCGGCGCCGCGGCGACCCTGGCGGTCGATGCCGCCGACATCCTGGTCTTCGGCCCCGAGGGCGGTCGCCTGCCGGTGGCACCCGCGACGCTGCGGATCGCCGCCCATGGCTGATTTGGCATTCGACGACGGCACCGCCCGCCGGGCCGCCCGGGCCGCGGCGCGGGCGGAGGGCTTCGCCGCCTGGCGCCTGTCCGCCCCGGCCGTACTGCTGCTGGCGGTGCTGATCCTGGCGCCGACCCTGGCGGTGCTGGGCTTCAGCCTGACCGATTACGAGCTCGGCTATGACGGCATCAAATTCATCGGCCTGGACAACTATGCCGAGCTGCTGGGCGACCGCACCTTCCTGATCTCGCTGAAGAACACCGCGATCTACACCGCCATCGTCACCCCGGCCTCGGTGCTGCTGGGGCTGGGCGTGGCGCTGCTGATCGAGGCGGAGACGCGCGGCCGCGCCCTGTTCCGCACCATCTACTTCCTGCCCGTCGCCTCGCTGCTCGTCGCCATGGCCACGGTCTGGCAGTACCTGCTGCACCCCAGCATCGGCCCGGTGAACGAGATGCTGCGGCTGGTCGGCCTGCCCGGCCCGAACTGGCTGGGCGACAGCAAGACCGTGCTGCTGAGCCTGGCGCTGATCGGCGTGTGGCAGTCGGTCGGCTTCAACATGGTGCTGTTCCTGGCCGGGCTGACCGCGATCCCGCGCGAGCTGTATGCCGCCGCCGAGATCGACGGCGCCGCCAGCGCCTGGGAGCGGTTCCGGCTGGTCACCTGGCCGATGCTGGGGCCGACCACGCTGTTCGTGATCACCATCAGCGTGGTCAACGCGGTGAAGGTGTTCGAGGCCGTCGGCACCCTGACCCAGGGCGGCCCGAACAAGGCGTCGGAAGTCCTGCTCTGGACCATCTACCAGGAGGGCTTCGTCTATCTCCGGGTCGGCTACGCCTCGGCCATGACGGTGGTGTTCCTGGCCGTGCTGGTGGTGCTGATGCTGCTGCAATACCGGGTGCTCGACCGCCGGGTGCATTACGCATGACCGCCTGGCCTCCCCTGCGGATCGTCCGCCTGGTCCTGCTGTCGCTCGGCGCCCTGGTCTTCGTCGCGCCCTATCTGTGGATGCTGTCGGTCGCGCTGAAGCCGCAGGACGAGATCTTCTCCTCCTCCCTGTCGCTGCTGCCACACCGCTGGGCGCTGGTCGAGAATTTCACCAAGGCGCTGACCCGGGTGCCGATGGCGCAGATCCTGCTGAACGGCGTCATCGTCTGCGGCCTGATCCTGGTGCTGCAGGTGCTGGTCGCCCTGCCCTGCGCCTATGCCATGGCCAAGCTGCGCTTTCGCGGATCGCGGGCCATGGTGACGATGATCATGCTGGGCCTCTTGGTGCCGATCCACGCCATCGCCCTGCCGATCTATGTGGCGCTGTCGGCCACCGGCACGCTGAACAGCTACGTCGCGCTGGTCGCGCCCTTCACCATCTCGGTGTTCGGCATCTTCCTGTTCCTGCAATTCTTCCGGGCGATGCCGGACGACCTGATCGCCGCGGCGCGGCTGGACGGGATGTCGGAGCTGGCGATCGTCTGGCGCGTCATCGTGCCGAACGCCTGGCCGGCGATCACCGCCTTCGCGATCTTCTCGGTCGTCGCCCATTGGAACGACCTGTTCTGGCCGCTGATCGTGGTCAGCGACACGCGCATGGCGACGCCGCCGCTGGGCCTGCTGTTCTTCCGCGCCGCCGAGGCCGGCGACGACTACGGCGCGCTGATGGCGGCGACCGTGATCGTCACCCTGCCGCTGGTGGTCGCCTTCCTGGCCGCCCAGCGCCGCTTCATCGAAGGCATCACCTTGACCGGGCTGAAGGGCTGACCCGGTCGCATTTCTTCCAGAGAGGGGCAATCTTGAAACTGATCCGAACCGCGCTGGCCAGCATGGCGCTGGCAGCGAGCCTGGCTGGCGCCGCGCAGGCCGAGACCACCCTGACCGTCCACTACCCGATGCCGGGCTTCTTCAAGGACGTGATGGACACGATCTCGCAGACTGCGCCAGGCCGGCACCGCTGAGATGCCGGACATCACCTTCATCGGCCTGAACCGGCTGCGGGTGGTGGCGGAGCGGAACATTTCGGTCGACCTCAAGCCCTTCATCGAGAAGGACGGTCATATCACCGAGCAGGGCTTCAGCGATCACATCCTGGGTCTGGCCCAGTTCGGCGGGCAGCAGGCCGGGCTGGCCTTCGCCACCTCGAACCCGATCATGTACTACAACGCCGACCTGGTGCGGAAAGCCGGCGGCAATCCCGACAATCCGCCGAAGACCTGGGACGAGGTGCTGGCGCTGGGCGCCAGGATCAAGGCGCTGGGCGACGGCGTCGACGGCATCGATTTCCGCTGGCAGGGCGACGACTGGATGTTCAGCGCCCTGCTGTTCGGCGCCGGCGGCGACATGCTGTCGGCCGATGAGAAGAAGGTCGCCTTCGACGGCCAGGAAGGCCTGGCCGCCTTCACTCTGGTCCAGCGCATGGTGACCGAAGGCGGCATGCCGGTCTTCACCAAGTCCGCCGGCGAGCAGGCCTTCGTCGCCGGCAAGGTCGGCCTGGAGTTCCAGACCACCGGCGCGCTGCGCAACACCATCAAGAATGTCGGCGACAAGTTCGAGCTGCGGACCGCGCCGATCCCGCTGCTGGATCCGGCCAAGGGCCGGCTGCCGACCGGCGGCAACGCCGCGGTGATGCTGACCCGCGACCCGGCCAGGCAGCAGGCGGCATGGGAGTTCATCAAATTCGCCGCCGGCCCCTATGGCGCCTCGGTGGTGGTGCCGGGCACCGGCTATGTCCCGAACAACGATCTGGCGGCGAAGTCGCCCGAATATCTCGGCGACTTCTACGCCAAGAACCCGCTGTTCAAGGCCGGGCTGGCGCAGATGGACAAGATGCGGCCCTGGTACGCCTTCCCCGGCAGCAACGGCGTCAAGGTGACCCAGACCATCGTCGACAACCTGTCGCGGGTGGTGGAGCAGAGCACAACGCCGGAGGAGGCCCTGGCCGACGCCGCCGACGAGGTGCAGAAGCTGCTGCCGCGGCGCTGAATCGTCGCTACATAGAGAAAGGGCCGGGCAGCCGTCCGGCCCTTTCCGTTTCGGGGTCGTGTCCATGTCCGCCGACGATATCGCCTGGAGAGTCGAGGAAGCCTGTCAGAACGCCTGTCCGTCGCCACGGCAGGTGCTGCTGTGCGGCTGGCTGCTGCGCGCCTCCGGCGGCGCTACGCGCCGGACCAACTCGGTCAACCCGCTGCGCGGCGGGCCGCGCGACCCCAGCGGCATCATCGCCACGGCGGAGGACATCTATCGCGGCCTGGGCCAGCCGTCTCGGTTCCGGGTGCCGGCGATCGCTACGGGCATGGACAGGCCGCTGGAGCGCGCGGGCTACGCCGGTGAGGGCGAGACCACCACGCTGCTTGCGGATCTCAGCGACCACCGGCCAAGGGACTGCGCCTGGATCGAGCTGTCGGACCGGCCGAACGAAGAGTGGCTCGCCCTGCGGTCCGACCCGGCCGATCCGATCTTCGGCGCGATGGTCGACAGCATCGTCCTGCCCAAGGCCTTCGCCGCCTGCCGGGTCGACGGCCAGGTGGTGGCCACGGCCTATGGCGTCGTGCACGACCGGCTTCTGGTGGTCGAAGCCGTCGCCACCCATCCCGAGCATCGCCAGCGCGGATACGGGACGCGGACCGTCGGCCATCTGATGGACTGGGCCTTGACCCAGGGCGCCGGCGGCGCCTGCCTGCAGGTGGCGGCCGACAACGCACCGGCCCTGGCCCTCTATGCGTCGCTCGGTTTCCGCACCGAGCTGTACCGCTACCACTACCGCAGCAAGGGCACGGCCGGCTGATCCGCCGGCCGTTCCTCGGTTCAGATCCGGGCGGCGAGCTCCGCCAGCTGGTCGGCGCACAGCCCCCAGCCCTCGTGGAAGCCCATCTTCTCATGCGCCTCGCGGTCGGCCACGGTCCAGTGTACCGCGCGGGCGGTGTAGCGGGTCTTCCCGCCTTCGTCCTCGAAGGTGATGATGCCGGTGAAGAACGGCTTCTCCGACGGTTCCCAGGCCTTGGTGTAGGCGTCGGTGAAGACCAGGCGCTCGTTCTTGACGATCTCGAGATAGACGCCCCGGTTCGGGAATTCGGTGCCGTCCGGGCCGCGCATCACGATCAGGTTGGACCCGCCCGGCCGCAGATCGACCTCGATCACCGGGGTGGTCCAGGGCCGCGGCGTGAACCACTGCTTCATCAGTTCGGGCTCGGTCCAGGCGCGAAACAGCTTCTCGCGCGGCGCGTCGATCAGGCGGGTCAGGAGGAGCTCGCGGTCGGAGGCGGGTGTCGCGGTCACGGGGGATCTCCTGGTCTGAACCTTTGATGCCCCAAGGACGGCCCCCCGGCCACGGTTCCGACACGGCCTCGAATATTTTTCCTCAACCGGTGGCGCGGACTGCCAGGAAGGCCTCGCGCAGCCTTTCAACGACGGTCGGGCCGCTACGCCGGCGCGGCTGGCCGAGATGGGCGCCGCGCAGATCGTCCATGAACTCGTCCCACAGCGCCGGACCGCCCTCCTCCAGCAGCTGGGCGCGGATCGACAGGTCGGGGGTGGCCGGCATGTGGCGGCGGCCCCAGGCGCCCATATGGGCCAGGAGCGGCACCAGCTGGATCGCCTTCTCGGTCAGGCTGTAGATCGCCTTCTGCTTGTGGCTCGCGTCGTCGGTGCGGGTCAGGAACCCGGCTTCGGTCAGCCGCTTCAGCCGGTCGGCCAGGATGTTGGAGGCGATGCCCTCATCCGACTGGGTCAGCAGCTCACGGAAATGCCGCCGGTCGCCGAACATGATGTCGCGGATCACCAGCAGGCTCCAACGATCGCCCAGGGCCTCGAGGGTGAGATTGATCGGACAGCCGGATCGCGGTTCGCTGCTCATGTGGTTCACTCCTTTCTGCTTGCAGTCTGCAAGCAGAAAGGAGTGAACCATAACTGGTTGCAAATTGCACCCAGCATGTGAAGCTGAACCGAACCGCCCTACGGCATCAGCACGATCTTGCCCACGCTCCGGCGCTCCTCCAGCACCCGATGCGCCTCGCCGGCTTGGTCCAGGCGGTAGCGCCCGCCCACCGTCACTGTCAGCGCGCCGGCCGCGGCCGAGGCGAACAGCTCCGCCAGATCGGTCCGCAGAGCTTCAGGCGTCAGCAGCGGCAGCAGGGCGAAGCCCTTCAGCGACTGGTTGCGGAAGAGCATCCCCTCCAGCTCGGCGACCGTGAGCTCGTACCGGCCGAGCGCGGCGAACACCAGCTCGCCGGCCGGCGCCAGGGCGTCGAGGCAGGCCCTGGTCACGGCTCCGCCGACGGTATCGTAGACGATGTCGGCACCGCGACCGCCGGTCGCCTCGCGGACCATGCCGGCCCAGCCGGGCTCGCGATAGTCGACGCCGAGATCCGCCCCGAGACTCCGGGCGGCTTCGAGCTTCTCCGCCCCTCCCGCCACGGCGATCACCCGTTCGGCGCCGGCCCGCCGGGCCAACTGCAGCAACAGCGACCCG
>JAEKLZ010000219.1 GCA_019508225.1 Inquilinus limosus
GCGCTGATGGCGGTCAGCGGCTTCTTCGGCGACCTGACGGTCTCCGCGGTCAAGCGCGACATCGGCATCAAGGACACCGGCACGCTGATCCCGGGCCATGGCGGCGTGCTGGACCGGATCGACAGCCTGATCTTCGCCGCACCGCTGTTCTTTCACTTCATGCGCTATTTCTACTACTGACATGTGGCGGCTGCTGTTCCACTGGCTGGTGACCAAGCCCCTGATGCTGCTGTTCGTCGGGCTGCACGTGCGCAACCCGGAGCGGCTGCCGATGGCGGGGCCGGCGATCATCGTCGCCAACCACAACAGCCATGCCGACACCGTGGCCCTGACCTCGCTGTTCCCGAGCCGGATCCTGCACAAGGTGCGGCCGGTGGCCGCCGCCGATTATTTCATGAGCAGCAAGGCGATGGCCTGGTTCTCGACGAACTGCATGGGCATCCTGCCGTTCGACCGGCATGCGCGGGAGCGCGGCGAGGACCCGCTGACCGGCTGCGTCGAGGCGCTGGACCGGGGCTGCATCCTGATCCTGTTCCCGGAGGGGTCCCGCGGCGAGCCGGAGCGGCTGCAGCGCTTCAAGAAGGGCATCTGCCACCTGGCCCGGCGGCGGCCGGACGTGCCGATCGTGCCGGTGTATCTGCACGGTCTGGGCAAGGTGCTGCCGCGCGGCGCCTTCCTGCCGGTGCCGTTCTTCTGCGACGCCTTCGTCGGCCCGCCGCTGGCCGAGCGGCCGGAGGACACCGACGCCTTCGTCGAGGGGCTGGAGGCGGCCATGGCCAAATTGGTCGAGGGCACCAGGTTCCCGGAATGGGATTGACGTGGCTCGCCTTCCTCTGGGGCGTGGCGGAGGCCAGCCTGTTCTTCGTCGTGCCGGACGTGCCGGTGTCGCTGATCGCGCTGGCGTGCGGCGGACGGGCCGGGCTGCGCGCCGCCATCGCCGCCGCGGCCGGGGCGGTGGTCGGCGGCACCGCGCTGGCGGTCTTCGCCAGCCACGCGCCGCAGACGGCGCTGGCGATGGTCGACGCCGTGCCGGCGATCTCGCCCGCCATGATCGCCCGGCTGCAGGCGATGATGGCCGGCACCGACTCCGCCGCCGGCCTGGCCGGGGTGATGATCCTGGCGAGCCTGACCGGCATCCCCTACAAGATCGCCGCCGCCAGCGCGCCGGGTTTAAGCGTCCCGATCTGGGAGCTGGCGCTGCTGACCCCGCTGGTGCGGCTGCCGCGTTTCGTCGCACTCGCCGGGGCCGGCGCGATCCTGCACCGCCTGACGCCCGCCATGCCCGGCTGGATGCAACCGCTGCGGGTGCGCCTGTTGCTCGCGGCGCTGGGCTGGTCTGCGTTCTATGTGAACTACTGGATGCACACCGGGGGCTGACGCCGGGCCCCGGGCACCCTATGTCAGGGACAATACCTCTGACATAATGGAGACGGCAGCCGCGGGTTGGCTCAGCCGGCCCGCCTGGAGAAAGTCATGGACCTGTCGCGCACCGAAGGCCGCGCGAGGAGCGCCGCCGTCTCGAAGGACCCGTCCGACCTGCAGACGCTGCTGACTGTGGGCGGCATCTCCGCCACCGGGCTGGGCGCCAGCTTCCTGGCCCTGTTCGGCCCGCCGGGCAGCGACCTGTCGATCGCCCTGACCATCGTCACCGTGGCCGGCGGCCTGGCCGCGGTCGCGGCCGGCTTCGCCGTCGCGTCCTTCGCGGCGAAGCGCTGACCTGATTCAAAGTCAGTCCGAGAGGGACTGACCTATCCACCTTCAAAATCGTCATGGCGAGGCACGCAGCGCCGTGGCCATCCAGCAGGCGGTGCCACTCTGGATGGCCACGCCCCTTCGGGGCTCGCCATGACGGCTGTTGGTCCAGCCAACGCCGGCTCAGCCCGCGCGGCGTGCCGGGCTATCCGGCAAAATTCCGCGCTGGAACATGACGCCAAGGCGCAGGCTCTCGGCGATCTTCTCCGCCCGTTCGATGAAGCGCGCCGCCGCCCGGGGCGGGCAGACCTCGCGCGCCGTGGCGCGAAACAGGTCCAGCCAGTGGGCGAAATGCTCCGGCCGCAACGCCGCCACCCCGGCATGGGCCTGCATCGGCCGGCCCTGGTAGCGGGCGCTGCGCAGCATCACCGACGACCAGAAATCGCACATCTTGGCCAGATGCCGGTCCCAGTTGTCGCCGACCACCCCGGCGAAGATCGGGCCCAGCACCGTGTCGCCGCGCACGCGGCCGTAGAAGGCGTGGACCAGGGTCCTGATCATCGCCTCGTCGATCGGCTCGATGGGGTCTGCATCCGTCATATCCATGGGGATATAAAGCCAGATCCGCCCCCGGATGCGCCAGCGCCGATCGCCGCAGGGCTGGGTTTCCGAGGCGCGGATGGATCGGCGCCGTCGGGCTACAGTCCGCACACCTCGCGCGTCACGGTCCGGGACACGATCGGCGTGCCATCCGATCCAACGTAGAATTCATCCATCGACGCCCCTGCCTGCAGCAGCGGTGCATTCAGCGGCGCCGAGCACACTGCTTGAACGATCTCGCGCCCGAGATCTTGCGTGATCATGGCCAGGGCGTCGGCGCTGATGCCTTTTAAATTCGCCGGATCAACGACGCTGGCATCGAGCATAATCGTCCGGTGCAGGCGGGTGCCGTCTGCCACAAGGCCGATCACGGTCATGGTCTTATCGACCTTCGCCGGCATGGGCGTTCCTGAAGCAATGTTTCGTAATGTGCCCTCCAGGCCGTGGAGTCGCAGCGAAACTTCGACCTGCCGCTGCAGCGCGCCCACATCCGTTTTCTGCAATCCCTCCTGCTGCTCAAACGCCCACTTGATCCACCCCGATACCAGGAAGCCGGCGACGAAGATCAGGATGCCGACCAACACACCGCCCATGCCCCGGAAGGGCTTGATGGTGGCGATCTTCTTGGCGGAATCCGGCGTCAGTGACCGCTTGAACACCAAGGCGAGGTTTGCCAACGGTATGAAGGCGAGCACGGCGTACCACCGGTCGCCATAGGCATCGCGGGCACGGGCCAACGCGATTCGCCCGTTGCAGAATCCGACCAGGAACAGGGCGGACAGATGTACGGCCACAATCGCCCAGGCATAACCGCCCAGGATGGCAGCCGATATCTGCAACCACACGATCCTGATTGCCACTAAGCCGAACACCACGATCGACGAAAAGACAAAGAACGGCACGCGCCGCATTTCAGTCTTGCCACGATCGAGCCAGGCAGCGACGCACCCACCCATCGCTACAAAGCAAAACCCGATGAAAATAGAAACATTACTATTGCTCGCAATATATTTTAAAGCGATGGTCTCGACCATATGGCCCACCTGAAGAATTCAAGCGCATTCTCAGCGGGCTGGCGGAAAATTACAATATCGCACTGCCGGATCTGCCATCGGCCGGAGCCTTTCCGGGGCTCCAGCCGATGGCATCCGCCCTATCCACGCTTCTCGCTGTCGAGATGAGCCATCTGCACGGCCATGTAGCGGTCGCCGGCGGCGGCGCCCTTGGGCACGGCCTGCTCGATCCGGGCCAGGTCGTCCGGCGTGAGGGCGACGTCGAGCGCGCCCAGCGCCTCGGCCAGGCGGTCGCGGCGGCGAGCGCCGACCAGGGGCACGATGTCCCGGCCCTGCGCCGCCACCCAGGCGATGGCGATCTGGGCCACGGTCACGCCCTTGGCCTCGGCCACCGCCCGCAGCGCCTCGACCAGCGCCAGGTTGCGCTCGACATTGCCGTCCTGGAAGCGCGGGCTGACGCTGCGGAAGTCGCCGGCGCCGGCATCGCCCTTCTGCCAGTGGCCGCTGATCAGGCCCCGCGAGAGCACGCCATAGGCGGTGATGCCGATGCCGAGCTCGCGGCAGGTCGCCAGGATGCCGTCCTCGATGCCGCGCGAGACCAGCGAGTACTCGATCTGCAGATCGGCGATCGGATGCACCGCGGCAGCGCGGCGGATCGTCTCCGACCCGACCTCGGACAGGCCGATGTGACGGACATAGCCCGCCTGCACCATCTCGGCGATCGCGCCGACCGTGTCCTCGATCGGCACGTTGGGGTCGAGGCGGGCCGGGCGGTAGATGTCGATGTGGTCGACCCCGAGCCGCTGCAGTGAGTAGGCCAGGAAGTTCTTCACCGCCGCCGGCCGGCCATCGAAGCCGGTCCAGCCGCCGGCCGGGTCGCGCAGGCCGCCGAACTTGACGCTGAGCAGGGCGGCGTCGCGCTTCGCGCCGGCCCGCAACGCCTCGCCGATCAGCATCTCGTTATGCCCGGAGCCGTAGAAGTCGCCGGTGTCGATCAGGGTGATGCCGGCGTCGAGCGCGGCGTGCAGGGTGGCGATGCTTTCGGCCCGGTCGGACGGGCCGTACATGCCGGACATGCCCATGGCGCCGAGGCCGAAGGCCGAGACGCGCGGGCCGGTGGCGCCGAGCTGACGATACTGCATGGTGGGCTCCAAAGCGGGAGTGGCTGCAACAGGCCGGATATGGGAGAGCCAAGTCCGTGCGATAATCCGGCCAGTGGCGAACAAGCTGTGCGGAAAGCCGAACGATGACCAGCCCCGACCTGTCCGACCTGGACGCCTTCGTCGCCGTGGCCCGGGCCCGCAGCTTCCGCGGCGCGGCGGCCTTGCGCGGCGTCTCCGCCTCCTCGCTGAGCGACGCCTTGCGGCGGCTGGAGGCGCGGCTGGGCGTGCGCCTGCTGAACCGCACCACCCGCAGCGTCACCCCGACCGAGGCCGGGGAACGGCTGCTGGAACGGCTGGGCCCGGCGCTGGGCGAGATCGCCGGCGCGCTCGACGCCGTGACCAGCGCCCGCGACAGCCCGACCGGCACGCTGCGGCTGAACGTGCCGACCATCGTCGGCCGCCACATCCTGCCGCCGATCGCGGCCCGGTTCCTTGTGGCACATCCCGGCATCCGGCTGGAGGTGACGGCGGAAGACAGCTTCGTCGACGTGCTGGCCGAAGGCTTCGACGCCGGCATCCGCTATGAGGAGCGGGTCGAGCGCGACATGATCGCGGTGCCGGTCGGCCCGCGCCGCCAGCGCTTCGTCATCGCCGCCGCGCCGTCCTATCTCGCGGCCAGAGGCCGGCCGCTTCATCCGAAGGACCTGCTGGACCATGCCTGCATCCGCCACCGCTTCGCCAGCGGCCGGCTGGCCGGCCTGGAGTTCGAGCGCGACGGCCAGATCATCCGGATCAGCCCCGACGGCCCGCTGATCGCCAACGCGCTTGAGATGGAGGTGGCGGCCGCGATCGCCGGGCTCGGGGTGATCAGCTCGTTCGAGGAGGTGCTGCGGCCGCATCTCGACAGCGGCGCGCTGGTGCCGGTGATGGAGGATTGGTGGCAGGGCTTCTCCGGCCCCTTCCTCTACTACCCCAGCCGCACCCACATGCCGGCGCCGCTGCGGGCATTCGTGGATTTCATCAAGACGGAGCGGGGCTGAGACGGGTCAGGCCAGCGTCCGGCGGATCTCGGCATGGGCGGCCGGATAGCCCGGCGACAGCACGGCGAGCCGGCCGGAGACCAAGTCGTGCATCCGCGGCAGGGCGTGGAACGGCACGCCGGGCGCCAGATGGTGCTCGGTATGGTAGCTGGCGTTCCAGAACAGCAGCCGCAGCACCAGCCCGGCCAGGGTGGTGCGGGTGTTGGCCCAGCGGTCGTTGCTGCGGACACAGCCGGAATGCTCGGCCAGCAGCACCCAGCGCAGCAGCGGCTGGGCCAGCGCCACCGGCCCGATCCAGAGCAGCAGGGCCAAGGTGCTGCCGGTGGCGAGGCTGAAGGCCAGCACCGCCGCGTAGAGCAGCAGGTAGAGCCGGGCCTCGGCCGTCACCCGGGGCCGGTCGGCGGCCGGAATCCAGAGCGACCGGTCGCGGCCCGCCGCGGTGCGCACCAGGCCAAGGATCTGGCTCCACCAATACGGCAGGCCGGTCAGGATCAGCCAGTAGCGGCCGCGGGTCAGCGGCTTGGCGCCGATCAGTTCCGGGTCGCGCGCGGGGTCCTGGGTGTGGCGGTGATGCGCCATGTGGAACAGCCGGAAGCCCTCCGGCGGCAGCACCAGGACGAAGCCGGCGACCCAGCCGACCAGCCGGTTCAGCCACAGCGAACGGAACGGCGTGCGATGCGTGGTCTCGTGCAGCGGGCTGAACAGGGAAATCTCGGCGGCGCCGAGCAGCGCCATGGCCGGCCACACCCAGAGGCTGCCGCGCGCCGCCAGCACCAGGGCGACGCCGAGCGCGATCAGCCCGGCATGCCGGGCCAGCGCCCGCAGCCCATCGATGTCCGACCGCCGGGACAGCGCCTTCAGCGCCTCCGGCGGCAATGCCCTGGTCTCCGCCATGCCCCATCCTGGTCCCGGGCGGCGGTGGGGATCAAGAGCGCCCGAACTCCGGATGCCGGAAGCAGCCGACCATGTGGTCGTTGACCAGCCCGGCCGACTGCATCAGCGAGTAGCAGACGGTCGAGCCGACGAAGACGAAGCCGCGGCGCTTCATGTCGCGGCTCATCCGGTCGGAGACCGCGCTGGTGGCCGGCATCTCGGCATGGGTGGTCCAGCGGTTGACCAGCGGCTCGCCGCCGACGAAGGACCAGAGATAGCGGCCGAAGCCGCCCTCGGTCTCGATCACGGCGAGAACGGCCCGGGCGTTGGTCCGCACCGCGTTCAGCTTGGCCCGGTTGCGGATCAGCCCGGCATCGGCCAGCAGCGCCTCGATCTCCGCGTCGGTCATCGCCGCCACCCGGGCGATGTCGAAGCCGTGGAAGGCGCGGCGGTAGTTGCCGCGCCGCTCCAGCACCAGGCGCCAGGACAGGCCGGCCTGGGTGCCCTGCAGGCTGAGATTCTCGAACAGCGCGCGGTCGTCGCGCTCCGGCGTGCCCCAGTCGCGGTCGTGATAGGCCAGCATCGCCGGGCCGCCCGCGGCCCAGCCGCAGCGCGGCAGGTCCGGGTCGCTCATTCGCCCCAATGGATCGGGAAGGCGTCGGGATAGGTGAACAGGGCCGGCGCGCCGCCGGTGTGCAGGAACACCACGACGTCGTCGGGCCGGAAGCGGCCGGCGCGGATGCCGGCGATCAGCCCGGCCATCGCCTTGCCGCTGTAGACCGGGTCCAGCACGATCGCGTCGCGGCTGGCGGCCAGTTGCAGCGCCTCGATCATGCCCGGCGTCGGCTGGCCGTAGCCGTCGCCGACCACGCCGTCCTCCAGCACCAGGTCGGCGGCCGAGAGCGGCGCCGGGACGCCGAGCAGCTCGGCGCCGGCCTGGACCAGCCCGGCGACCTTCGGCCGCTGCTCCGCCGCGCTGCGGCTGATGCAGTAGCCGACCGCCGGGACCTTGCAGCCGCCGAGGGCGAGGCCGAGCGCCAGCCCGGCCTGGGTGCCGCCGCTGCCGCTGGCCAGGGCCACATGGGTGAAGGCGACGTCCTGGTCGCGGCCCTGCTGCAGCAGCTCCCGCGCCGCATCGACATAGCCGATCAGCCCGAGCGCGTTCGACCCGCCGATCGGGATGATATAAGGTGTGCCGCCCTCGGCCCGGCACTCCTCGGCGACACGCGCCATCTCGGCATCGGGGTCGGCGGTGCCGGGATGCAGCTCGATCCGCGCCCCGAACAGCTCGTCCAGCAGCAGGTTGCCGCTGGCGTGGTAGGACGGGTCGCGCCCGGCCACCGCGTCGGTCAGCACCAGCACGCAGTCGAGGCCGAGCTTGGCCGCGGCCGCCGCGGTCTGGCGGGCATGGTTCGATTGCGGGCCGCCGGCGGTGATGATGGTGTCGGCGCCCTGCGCCAGCGCGTCGCCGAGCAGGAACTCCAGCTTGCGCACCTTGTTGCCGCCCAGCGCCAGGCCGGTGCAGTCGTCGCGCTTGATCCAGAGCTGCGGGCCGCCCAGCGCCTCGGTCAGCCGCGGCAGCGGCTCCAGGGGCGTCGGCGCGTGCTGCAGGCGGAGGCGCGGCAACTGGTCCAGCGATGGCATCGGCTTGGTCCCTGAGACGCGGCCCCGGGGTGGCCGCCCCGGCTGCATATCACGCCGGGCCAGCCGGGGAGAACGCCGACCTCACGCCGCATGCGCCTCCTCGGCATGCCCCAGCTGGCGTTGCAGCAGGGAACGGTAGATGCCGGGGCGGGCGGCCAGGGCGGCCGGGGTGCCCGTGTCGATCACATGCCCCGCCTCCATCACCACGATCCGGTCGAAACGCTGCAGCGTCGACAGGCGGTGGGCGATGGCGATCACCGTGCGGCCCTGCATCAGGTCGTCCAGTGCCTCCTGCACCGCGCGCTCGGATTCGCTGTCCAGCGCCGAGGTCGCCTCGTCCAGCAGCAGCACCGGCGCGTTCTTGAGGAAGGCGCGGGCGATGGCGATGCGCTGGCGCTGGCCGCCCGACAGCTTCACCCCGCGGTCGCCGACCACGGTGTCGAAGCCTTCCGGCAGCGCCTCGATGAACTCCCGGCAATGGGCGGCTTCGGCCGCGGCCATCACCTCGGCGTCGGTCGCGTCCGGCCGGCCGTAGCGGATGTTCTCGCGCACGCTGCGGTGGAACAGCGAGATGTCCTGCGGCACCACGCCGATGATCTGGCGCAGGCTTTCCTGCGTCAGGTCGCGGATGTCGCGCCCCGCCACCTCGATCCGGCCGAGCCCGACATCGTAGAAGCGCTGAACCAGGGTCAGCACGGTCGACTTGCCGGCGCCGGACAGGCCGACCAGCCCGACCCGCTCGCCCGGCTCGATGCGCAGGTCGAAGCCGTCCAGGATCGGCGCCCGCTTGGGATAGCCGAAGCGCACGCCCTCGAAGGCGATCGGCACGCCGCCGCCATGCTTCGGCGCCGGCAGCACCTCGGCATGCGGCGCGTCGGGCAGGTCGTGCGGCACCAGCAGGCTCGAGATCGCCTCCGACAGCCGGGCGATGTGCTGGGTCAGGTCGACCAGCGCCACCGCGAGGTCGCGGGTGCCGTGCAGGATGGCGAAGCCGAGCGAGCAGACCAGCACGATGTCGCCGGGCGTGGCCCGCCCCGCCTGCCACAACAGCAGCGCCCAGCCGAGCAGGCCTGCGGTCAGCACGCCGGTGATCGCCGCGTGGATCAGCCGCAGCCGCTCCATGTAGCGCAGGCTGCGCTGGCGGGCGGCGAGCTCGACCCCGATGCGGTCGGCCAGCCGCTCCTGCTCCCGGAAGGTGGCGCCGAACAGGCGCACCAGGCCCATATTGCCGATCACGTCGACCAGCTCGCCGTCGACCTTCGCGGCCTCGGTGGCGTAGCTGCGGTGGATCGGCCCGCCGCGCTTGGCCAGGCGGTAGATGAAGATCGAGAGCGCCACCGCGGCCGTCACCAGGGCGGCCGCCATGACGAGATCGACCGAGGCCAGGACGCAGATCGCGCCGACCAGGGAGAGTGCCGGCGGCAGCACATTCCAGGAGAACATGCTTTCGGTCGTGAAGATGGCGTTCGCCGTGGCGGAGACGCGGCCGGCGACCATGCCCGGCAGGCGGTCGGCGAAATAGCTGGGCGCGTGGCCGGTGAGATGCCGGAACAGGTCGCGGCGGACGGCACCGGTGACCGCGACGAAGGCCCGGCTGGCGACCCAGCCGCCGACCCGCCACAGCATGTTGTCGGCCAGGATCAGCCCGACCAGCAGGCCATAGGCCAGCCAGATCGCCCCGGAGGCGCCGAGGGCCAGCACGTCGATCAGATGCTTGATTGCGTATTGCGACCCGATCGCGCAGGCGACCGCGGCCACGACCGAGGCGATTACCACCGCATGCGGCGCGGCCTCCTGCCGCACATAGTGCAGGATGAAGCCGATCGGCCGGTCCCGGAATCCTTCGAGAATGCGAGTCTGCGTGGACGCCGTCATGTCCATCAGCTCCCCTGCGTTGTCTTCATCCACCACGGACGGCACAGTTCCGCCGCCTTGCGAGTCCTGGCGCACCAAACCGACAGATGACAGCGCATCGCTGCACTGCACCTATCTGCGCGCGCCCCACAGAACATTATCGGGCCGGAGTCGGAACCTTTTCCCGTTCCGATTGTCTGTGGTCATCGAGTGCCCGTTGCCGCGGAAGCACCTGAAGAAGAGCAGCGCCGCATTGCTGCGCCGCAGCGCCGCCGGTGATGTCAGACAAAACCCCCATCTGCGGAGGGAGTTCCATCCACATGCGAATCGCGCAGGTCGCCCCGCTGTTCGAAGCGGTTCCCCCCAAGCTCTACGGCGGCACCGAACGCGTCGTGTCCTTCCTGACGGAAGAGCTCGTCGGCCTCGGTCACGACGTCACATTGTTCGCCAGCGGCGATTCCGTGACCTCCGCCAAGCTCGAGGCCTGCTGGCCGCGGGCGATGCGGCTCGATGCATCGGTGCGCGACTGGATCGCGCCTCATATGCACATGTTCGAGCAGGTGTACCGGCGGTCGGACGAGTTCGACATCGTCCACTGCCATCTCGACTATTTCCCGTTCTCGCTGTTCAGCCGCGGCGACGTCCCGTTCGTGACCACGCTGCATGGCCGGCTCGACCTGCCCGAGCTGCACCCGATGTTCGAGACCTTCTCGCATGTGCCGGTGGTGTCGATCTCCGACGCCCAGCGCCGGCCGATGCCGAAGGCCGGCTGGATCGCCACCGTGCATCACGGCCTGCCGGCACAGCTGCTGACACCGGTGCCGGCGGAGCGCGGCTATCTCGCCTTCCTTGGCCGCATCGCGCCGGAGAAGCGGGTCGACAGGGCGATCGAGATCGCGGCGAAGAGCGGGCTGCCGCTCAAGATCGCGGCCAAGGTCGACAAGGCCGACCAGGAGTATTTCGACGCCGAGATCAAGCCGCTCCTGGCCCGGTCGCCGCATGTCGACTTCATCGGCGAGATCGACGATTCGCAGAAATCGGCCTTCCTGAGCGGCGCTATCGGCCTCTTGGTGCCGATCGACTGGCCGGAGCCGTTCGGCCTGGTGATGATCGAGGCGATGGCCTGCGGCACGCCGGTCGTGGCCTATAACCGCGGCTCCGTCCCCGAGGTGATCGACGAGGGCGTCACCGGCTTCATCGTCGAGGACGAGATCGGCGCAGTGGCGGCGGTGCAGCGCCTGCCCGAGCTGTCGAACGCCCGCATCCGCGAGGTCTTCGACCAGCGCTTCACCGCCCGCCGCATGGCCCAGGACTATCTGGCGATCTATGAGGGCCTGCAGGCCGTCGAAGCCCCGAAGAAGCCCGCCGCGCTGCGCGCGGTGGCGAACTGACGAAGGGTGGGGCGGCCGCCAGCCCCAACCCGTCATCCCCGCGAAAGCGGGGATCTCGCGACGCTTTGATCGGAACGAGATTCCCGCTTTCGCGGGAATGACGGCAAAGGGATAGGCCGCTGTTCCGAAGACGTCCGGGACTACCCCGGCGCCCGGGTCGAGCCGCGGACCACCAGCTCGGTCGGCAGCAGATGGCGGCCGGAGGTGAGCGTGGTGCCGTCGGCCACGGCGCCGAGCAGCAGGGATGCGGCGGTGGCGCCCTTGTCGAACAGCGGCTGGCGGATCGTGGTCAGGGCCGGGCGCACCAGCGCCGCGCGCGGGATGTCGTCGAAACCGGCGACCGACAGGTCCTCCGGCACCCGCAGGTTCAGCGACCGCGCCGCCTCGATCACCCCGATCGCCAGCCGGTCCGACATCGCCAGGATCGCCGTCGGCGGGTCCGGCCGGCGCAGCAGCGCCAGCGCGGCGTCGCGGCCATTCGCCTCGCTCGACGCCGGCCGCTCCTCGATCGGCACCGAGTCCGGGTCGATGCCGGCGGCGGCGATCGCCTCGGCGTAGCCCTCCAGCCGGTCGGCGCTGGTGCGGAAGGTCATCTTCGCCCGGCGGGCGGCGTCCAGCGGCCCGACATAGCCGTCGACCGCCGCCTCCAGCGAGACGATGCCGAGGCGGCGATGGCCCAGTTCCAGCACGTGCTGCGCCACCTTGCGGGCGGCGCCGCGGTCGTCGATGCCGACGAAGGGCACGCCGTCCGGCACCTGGTTGTCGATCGCCACCACCGGCAGGCCGCGGCGCAGCAGCGGCGCCCAGGCCTCCGCCCCGTTCAGGAAGCCGTAGACCAGGAATCCGTCGACCGCGGCCCGGTGGATGGCGCTGCGGCTGGCCGGGCTTTTCACCGCCGGCAGGATCAGCAGGCCGGAGCGCGCCTTCTCGCAGGCACTGGCGACGCCACGCAGCATGCCGACCGCCGCCGGGTCGTCGAAGGCGAAGGGCAGCGTCTCGTGGAACAGCAGGCCGATCGCCTCGGCCTTGCCGGTGCGCAGCATCCGCGCCGCCGGGTTCGGCCCGTGCACGCCCATCGCCCGGGCCGCCGCCATGATCTTGTCGCGCAGATCCTTCGACAGCTGGTCCGGCCGGTTGAAGGCGTTCGACACCGTGGTGCGCGACACGCCGACGGCGGCCGCGATGTCCAGCAGGGTGCCCCGCCGCCTCTCCGATCCATCACTCATGCAGGCACCCTAAAGCCCGCCTCTTGATCGATCAAGAAACTCTCGATACTGTAAAAACTGAATGCATTCAGATGATCGCGACGACAGGCGAATCGCGGATCGGATGCGGGGAACATCGGGAGGGGTTGAATGCGCGAATGGTGGCGCGGGGCGGTGATGTACCAGATCTATCCGCGCAGCTTCCTGGACACCAATGGCGACGGCATCGGCGACTTGGCCGGCATCACCGCCAAGCTGGACCACATCGCCGATCTCGGCGTCGACGGGATCTGGATCTCGCCCTTCTTCAAGTCGCCGATGAAGGATTTCGGCTACGATGTGTCGGATTACCGCGACGTCGACCCGATGTTCGGCACGCTCGAGGATTTCGACCGGCTGGTCGACAAGGCGCACAGCCTCGGCCTGAAGGTGATCATCGACCAGGTGATCAGCCACACCTCCGACCAGCATCCCTGGTTCACCAAGAGCCGGTCGAGCCGCGACAACCCGAAGGCGGACTGGTTCGTCTGGGCCAACGCCAAGCCGGACGGCAACCCGCCGAACAACTGGCTGTCGATCTTCGGCGGCTCGGCCTGGCAGTGGGACACCCGCCGGCGCCAGTACTACATGCACAACTTCCTGACCCAGCAGCCGGACCTGAACCTGCACAATCCCGAGGTGCAGCAGGCGGTGCTGGACGTGCTGGAGTTCTGGCTGCAGCGCGGCGCCGACGGCTTCCGCCTGGACACCGCGAATTTCTACATGCACGACCGGCTGCTGCGCGACAATCCGGGCAAGCCGGCCGACCGGGCGCCGACCGGCGACGACCGGGCGGACAACCCCTACTACATGCAGCTGCATCTCTACGACAAGTCGCAGCCCGAGAATCTGATGTTCCTGCGCCGGCTGCGGGCGCTGATGGACCGCTACCCGGACAAGATGGCGGTGGCCGAGATCGGCGACGACGACCCGATCGGCCGGACCGCGGAATACGTCCAGGCCGACCTGCTGCACACCGCGTATAATTTCAGCCTGCTGAACGACACCTTCAACGCAGCGCATATCGCCACGGCGCTGATCGCCTTCGAGCAGGCGACCACCGATGGCTGGCCGTCCTGGGCCTTCTCCAACCACGACGTCAAGCGCGTGCTGACCCGCTGGGGCGGCGCCGAGGCCGACCCGCGGCTGGCGCGCCTGCTGATCGCCCTCCTGACCTCGCTGCGCGGCACCGCCTTCCTGTACCAGGGCGAGGAGCTGGGCCTGCCCGAGGCTGAGGTGCCCTACGACAAGCTGCAGGACCCCTACGGCATCAATTTCTGGCCGGACTTCAAGGGCCGCGACGGCTGCCGCACCCCGATGCCGTGGGAGGCCGAGGCGCCGCATTCCGGCTTCTCCACCACTGAGCCCTGGCTGCCGATCCCGGAGGCGCATCGCCGCCTGGCCGCGGACGTCCAGGCGCGCGACCCCGACTCGACGCTGGCCTTCACCCGCCAGTTCCTGCGCTGGCGCCGCAGCCATCCGGCCTTCGCCGCCGGGGCGCTGCGCTTCCTGGACACCGCCGACGGCGTCCTTGCCTTCGAGCGGGTGCTGGAGGATGAGCGCATCCTTTGCGTCTTCAACCTGACCGGCGAGACCCGGATCTGGACCGCGCCGCCGGTGCAGATCGCCCCGACCGACGCGCCGGGGCTGGGCGCCCGGCTGGATGGCGGCCGGGTGGCGCTGCCGCCCTACGCTGCCTTCTTCGGCGCCCTGGCGGCCGAGGCAGTCGAGGCGGAACGCAACGCGGCCTGACGACGTTCGGTCCAAGAATAATTTCATTTCGACTCGCCAGAGGCCGGCCTGGCGAGTCACCCTTGCCGCAAGACAAGCACGCGGGGGCGCGCCGGTCTCCCCCGCGGCCAAAACCATAAAGGAGGAGACCATGTCGAGGAGCACGCTCGTTCCGCTCACATTGGCCCTGATCCTGGCCGGCACCGCCGCGCAGGCGGAAGGGGTCAAGATCTCCATCTCCTGCGGCTCCGCCGGCGCCGAGCAGGCGCAGTGCCAGGCGGGCGCCAAAGCCTGGGCCGCCAAGACCGGCAACACGGTCGACGTCGTCGCCGCGCCGCAATCCACCTCCGACCAGCTGGCGCTGTACCAGCAGATCCTGACCGCCAAATCCGGCGACATCGACGTGTTCCAGGTCGACGTGGTCTGGCCCGGCATCCTGGGCAGCCATTTCATCGACCTGAAGCCCTATGTCGACCAGGCGACGATCGACCAGCATTTCCCCAGCATCATCCAGGGGCTGACCCGCGACGGCCAGCTGCTGGCCCTGCCCTGGTTCACCGATGCCGGGCTGCTGTATTACCGCAAGGACCTGCTGGACAAGTACAAGCTCAAGGTGCCGGAAAGCTGGGCGGAGCTGACCGAGACCGCCAAGACCATCCAGGAGGGCGAGCGCAAGGCCGGCAACGACCGCTTCTTCGGCTTCGTCTTCCAGGGCCGGGCCTATGAGGGGCTGAGCTGCAACGCCCTGGAATGGATCGTCAGCTTCGGCGGCGGCTCGATCGTCGGGCCGGACGGCAAGATCACGGTCAACAATCCGCAGGCCGCCAAGGCGCTGGACACCGCGGCGTCATGGGTCGGCACCATCGCCCCGGACGGCGTGCTGAACTACATGGAGGAGGATGCGCGGGGCGTGTTCCAGTCCGGCAACGCCGCCTTCATGCGCAACTGGCCCTATGCCTATTCTCTGGTCAATTCCGGCGACAGCCCGGTCAAGGACAAGGTCCGCACCGCCGCGCTGCCGAAGGGCGACGGCGAGGGCGCCCGCCACGCCGCGACGCTGGGCGGCTGGAACCTGGCGGTGTCGAAATATTCGGCCCATCCGAAGGAGGCCGTGGACCTCGTCGTCTACCTGACCGGCAAGGACGAGCAGAAGCGCCGCGCCATCGAGGCCACCTTCCAGACCACCATCCCGGCGCTGTACGACGACCCGGACGTGCTGAAGGCCCAGCCCTTCTTCGCCGATCTGAAGGCCGCCTTCGAAAGCGCGGTGCCGCGTCCGTCCGCGATCACCGGCGAGCGCTACAACGAGGTCTCCACCCTGTTCTGGAACGCGGTCCACAACACCCTGTCGAAGCAGGGCGACGGCGCCGCCAATCTGGCGCAGCTGCAGAAGGACCTGAACCGGCTGAGCCGCGGCGGCCGCTGGTAAGGCCGGCTCTCCGCAGCCCTCGGTTCGCCAGTGTCCCACGGAGTGCCATCCGATTGCCTCTCCCGCCTGCGGGAGAGGTCGGAGATCTGGCACCCAGAGTTGACCGAACACCTCTGCCATAACATTCGGGGAGGATTTCATGACCGTCGCCACCTCGACCCCGGCCCCGGCCGAGCGCGCCGCGAAGCCCGTCGCCTCACGGCTCAGCCGGCAGCGCATCCGCGCCGCCTGGCTGTTCCTGGTCCCGATGCTGGTGGTGCTGGTGCTGGTCGCCGGCTGGCCGCTGGTGCGGACCATCGCGCTGAGCTTCACCGACGCGACGCTGAAGGCCGACCGGCCGACCCGCCTGGTCGGCTTCGACAACTACCTGTTCTACGGCCCGAACCGCGCCGACTGGGACGACAAGCTGGGCGGCTACTACGTCTTCTACGACCCCAAGGGCACCAACCTGGTGTGGAAGCCGGATGAGGGCAAGTTCTGGGACATCGACCAGAACCAGCCGGTCGATTACGACGTCGACACCAGCGGCATCTTCAGCTGGCAGGGGCTGCTGGTCGACCCGGTGTGGTGGCGGGCGGCCTGGAACACGATCTTCTTCACCGTGATCTCGGTCCTGATCGAGACCATTCTCGGCCTGGTCATCGCCATGACGCTGAACGCGCATCTGCCCGGACGAGGACTCTTGCGCGCCGCGGTGCTGATCCCCTGGGCCATCCCCACCATCGTCTCGGCCAAGATGTGGGGCTGGATGCTGAACGACCAGTACGGCGTGATCAACGAGGTGCTGCTGTCGCTCGGCGTGATCACCCACCGCATCGCCTGGACCGCCGATCCCAGCCTGTCGCTGGCCTCGGTGATCGCGGTCGATGTCTGGAAGACCACACCGTTCATGACGCTGTTGATCCTGGCGGCGCTGCAGATGCTGCCGGGCGAGGTGTACGAGGCGGCGAAGGTCGACGGCATCCGGCCCTGGAAGGTCTTCACCCGCATCACCCTGCCGCTGATCTGGCCGGCGCTGATGGTGGCGATCCTGTTCCGGGCGCTGGATTCGCTGCGGGTGTTCGACCTGATCTACGTGCTGACATCGAACAGCATCAACACGATGAGCATGTCGGTCTTCGCCCGGCAGCAGAGCATCGATTTCGGCAATGTCGGCTTCGGCTCCGCCGCCTCGACCCTGCTGTTCGTCATCATCGCCGTGATCGCCGCCCTGTGGATGGTGGCGGGCCGCGTCCGGTTCGACAAGTAAGGGAGGCGCATCATGGCCATGTCCAAGACCGCCAGGCGCCGCGTCGGCCGCAGCTTCTTCTACGTGCTGGTCGCGGCGATCATCGTCTACACGGTGTTCCCGTTCTACTGGGCGGTGATCTCGTCGCTGAAGAGCGGCCAGCAGCTGTTCGGCACCGACCTGGTGCCGCCCTCGCCGACCCTCGACAACTATGTCAGCGTGTTCCGCGAGCAGCCGTTCCTGACCAACATCATCAACTCGCTGATCGTCGCCGGGTCGACCGTGCTGGTCTGCCTGGCGCTGTCGGTCAGCGCCGCCTACGCGCTCGGCCGGGTGCGCTTCCGCGGCCGCAGCACCATCCTGATGCTGACCCTGGCCGTGTCGATGTTCCCGCAGGTGGCGGTGCTGACCGGGCTGTTCGAGCTGGTGCGCTGGGCCGGCCTGTACAACCAGCTCGGCTCGCTGATCGTCAGCTACATGATCTTCACCCTGCCCTTCTCGGTCTGGGTGCTGACCACCTTCATCCGCGAGCTGCCGCGCGAGCTGGAGGAGGCGGCGATCGTCGACGGCGCCAAACCGTGGCAGATCCTGGTCCGGGTGTTCCTGCCGCTCCTGGGCCCGGCGCTGGCGACCACCGGCCTCCTGGCCTTCATCGCCGCCTGGAACGAGTTCCTGTTCGCCCTGACCTTCACGCTGACCAACGAGGTGCGGACGGTGCCGGTGGCGATCGCCCTGATCTCGGGCGCCACCCAGTTCGACATTCCCTGGGGCAACATCATGGCGGCGTCGGTGGTGGTGACCGTGCCGCTGATCATCCTGGTGATGATCTTCCAGCGCCGCATCGTCTCCGGCCTCACGGCCGGCGCGGTGAAGGGGTAGCGGCAGCGGGGGAAAGTGCATCCCGGCGCCCGGGAAAGGCGGCGCCGGGATGCGGACCGTCGGTCGGTCTGGAGGCGGGGACCCTAGACCCCGGCGCTGCGGCAGGGAAGCGCAAATGCTCCCGGATCCGGGACGATCCGGCGGCTTCTATTCGACCAGCGCTTCCTTGGCGTGGGCGGCGGCACCGCTGCGCAGCGGCCGCTCCTCCATCAGCAGCAGCCAGACGAAGCCGAGGGCCAGGCCCACCGCCGCGGCCAGGAACAGCCAGTGGAAGGCGCCGACCAGCCCGTCGCGCATCGCCGGGGTGAGGTCGCCGAGGTTTTCCGCCGACTGGCCCGGCCCGCCGCCGATGGCGCCGAGCACGATAGCGCCGAAGCCGGCGACGACGATGGCGCTGCCCAGCGAGCGGAAGAAGTTCATGCAGCCGGTGGCGGTGCCGAGCTGGTGCATCGCCACCGCGTTCTGGATCGAGATGGTGGTGACCGGCAGCACGGTGCCGAGGCCGAGGCCGATGGCGGCCAGCAGCACCTCGACCACCCACATCGGCCAGCCGGCGGGGTCGGCCGCCAGCAGCACCAGCGCCACCGCGGCGATGACCAGCCCGACCAGCGGCGTGCGCTTGTAATGGGTCATCCGGGCCATGAAGCGGCCGGCGATGTTGGCGCCGGTGACGGTGCCGGCCATCAGCGGCATCAGCGCCAGGCCGGCATTGCTGGCCGATAGGCCGAGGATGCCCTCGAGATAGACCGGGACGTAGATCGACAGGCCGATGAACGTGCCCATGACGCAGAAGGCGGCGGCGGTGCCGGTGCCGACCACCGGGTTGGACATCACCGCCAGCGGGATCAGCGGCTCGTCCGCCTTCAGCAGGCGCAGCGCGAACAGCACCCAGAACACCAGCGAGGCGCCGAACAGGCCGAGGATCTCGGCCGAATCCCAGGCATAGCGGCTGCCGCCCCAGGTCAGCGCCAGCATCGCGGCCACGGTGGCGCCGACCATCAGCACGGCGCCGAGGACATCGAGCCGGTGCCGCCGCTCGTGCCGCGGCAGGCGGCGCAGCGCCCCCCACACCATCCAGAAGGCGCCGAGGCCCAGCGGCAGGTTGATCCACAAGATCACCGACCAGTGCAGATGGTCGGCGATGAGGCCGCCCAGCACCGGCCCGACCACGCTGGAGGTGACGAAGACGCTGGCGATGTAGCCCTGGTAGCGCCCGCGCTCCTTCGGCGAGACCACGTCGGCGATGATGGTCTGGGCCAGCGAGATCAGCCCGCCGCCGCCCAGCCCCTGCAGCGCCCGGGCCAGGATCAGCGCCAGCATGGTCGGCGCCAGGGCGCAGGCGACCGAGCCGACGATGAACACCGTGATGCTGACCAGCAGCGTGACCCGCCGGCCGTGGATGTCGCTGAACTTGCCATAGAGCGGGGTCACCGCGGTCGAGGCCAGGAGATAGGCGCTGACCACCCAGGACAGGTGCTCGACGTCGCCCAGCTCCTGCCCGATGGTGGGCAGCGCGGTGGCCACGATGGTCTGGTCCAGCGCCGCCAGCAGCATCGCCAGCATGATGCCGATGATGATCGAACGGACAGTGGCATGGTCGAGCGGCGCCGGGGCGGCGACCGCCGGACTGTGTGCGGACATGGTGCGGCGTTCCAAAGGCGAGGGGCCGAAGGCGGGGGCCGAGGGAAAGGGGTCGGCGGCGGCGAAGCGCCCCGAGCCTCTTACCCTTCGCCTCCGGCACTTGTCGTACAAGAGCGCTGTGGGCAGTGCTGCCATCGTCGCGCGGCATGGGCCCGCACCGGCTCGGGCGGGCGCGGCATTCCATTCCGCCGATCGCGGTTTCCAGCAAACGGCGCTTGGTCTAGGGTGCGGCCATGATCGACCAGACCCAGCCCCGGGCCGACACGCAGGCCGTCGCCAAGCCCGAGAAGGGCCCGTTCCTGCGCCTGGCGCTGGAGGCCGGCCCCCTGCTGCTGTTCTTCATCGCCAACCAGGCCGCCGGCATCATACCGGCGACGGCGGTGTTCATGGTCGCGACCGTGGTCGCGGTGGTGCTGTCGGTGCGACTGGAGAAGCGCTGGCCGATCATGCCGATGGTCGGCTGCGTCTTCGTGCTGATCTTCGGCGGCCTGACGCTGTGGCTGGACAACGACCTGTTCATCAAGCTGAAGCCGACGGTGGTGAACCTGCTGTTCGCGGCGATCCTGTTCACCGGCCTGGCCACCGGCCGCAACTTCCTGAAGCTGATGATGGGCTCGGTGTTCGAGCTGTCCGAGCTGGGCTGGCGCATCCTGACCTGGCGCTGGGCCGTGTTTTTCGTCGTGCTGGCGGCGATCAACGAGGTGGTCTGGCGCAGCTTCTCGACCGAGTTCTGGGCCGGCTTCAAGCTGTTCGGCATCCTGCCGCTGACGCTGGTCTTCGCCATGGCGCAGATGCCGGTGCTGATGCGGCACCAGACCAAGCCGGCGGACTGACCATGCGGCCGGCCGACCCGCTCCGTCACGTCGAGCATTGGGTGTTCGACCTGGACAACACCCTGTATCCCGCCCGCACAAACCTGTTCGCGCAGATCGACCGGCGCATGGGCGAGTACATCCGCACCTATTGCGACCTGCCGCCGGACGAGGCCAAGGCGCTGCAGAAGCGGCTGTTCCGGGAATACGGCACGACGCTGCGCGGCCTGATGAACGAGCGCGAGATCGATCCCGGCCCGTTCCTGGAATTCGTCCACGACATCGACATCTCGGCGATCGGCCCCAGCCCGACCCTGGCGGCGGCGCTGGCCGACCTGCCGGGCCGCAAGATCGTGTTCACCAACGGCTCGGTCCGCCATGCCGAGCGGGTGCTGAGCCGGCTCGGCGTCGTCTCGCAGTTCGACGGCATCTTCGACATCGTCGCCGCCGATTATGTGCCGAAGCCCGACCCCGGCCCCTACCGCGCGATGCTCGACCGCTACCGCCTGGCGCCGCGATCGACGGTGATGGTCGAGGACATGGCCCGCAACCTGCTGCCGGCGCATCAGCTGGGCATGACCACGGTGTGGGTGCGCACCCCGTCCGACTGGGGCCAGCCCCTACCCGGCGACGGCCATATCGACATCGCCGTCGACGACACGGCGGAGTGGCTGGCCGCCGTGGCCGCGGCGCGGCGGCGCTGACGGCTCAGCTCATCCGCACGCCTTGAAGCTGCCCGGCTGCTGCCGGGTCCAGGTGTCGGTGCGGCCGAGCAGGCTGATGCCGACATAGCCGCGCAGATCCAGCGTGTCGGGCCCGGTCAGGTGCATCTTGGCGTCGTAGGTCTTGCCGCTCTTCGGGTCGTAGATCGTGCCGTCCTCCCACTCGGTGTCGGAGGCCTGGGTGAAGCTGTGCAGCATGATCAGCTTGCACAGCGGCTTGCCGCGCTTGCTCTCATCCGGGTTGTTCACGTCGGTGGCCGGGGCGTCGGGCGGCAGGCCGGCGATGCGGCCGCAGATGCCGTTGGTGCAATCCAGGATCTCGATCACCGAACGGCCGTCGCCGGTGCGCCAGAAGCCCTTGATCCCGCCATCGGCGGCGGAGGCGGGAGCGACGGCGAAGGCCATGGCCAAGCCGAGGGTGAGAACGGCGCTGCGGATGGTCATGGGCGCTCCCATATCTGTCTTGTTGCTTCTCCGTCGAGGATGCGGCCGGACCGGAGTCCTGTCCATCGTCCCGATTTGCACCGCGGGGAGGGTGACAACTTTGAAATTATTCCAGCTTTTGCCTCGGTTTGCCCTCGGCTATGGTCCAGCGTCGGCTGAGAGGGCCGCCGGCCGACGAGCCGGATGACGGAGATGTGAGAGATGAGCGCGCCGCGGACACTGTTCGACAAGATCTGGGACAGCCATGTCGTCCACCGCCAGGATGACGGCACGTGCATCCTCTATATCGACCGCCACCTCGTGCATGAGGTGACCAGCCCGCAGGCCTTCGAGGGGCTGCGCCTGGCCGGCCGCAAGGTGCGCCAGCCGCAGGCCACCCTGGCGGTGCCGGACCACAACGTGCCGACTTCCGACCGCGCCGGCGGCATCGCCGACGAGGAGAGCCGGATCCAGGTCGAGACGCTGGAGAAGAACGCCGCCGATTTCGGCGTGCCGATCTTCACCATGAACGACGTGCGTCAGGGCGTGGTCCATATCATCGGGCCGGAGCAGGGCTTCACCCTGCCGGGCACCACCATCGTCTGCGGCGACAGCCACACCTCGACCCACGGCGCCTTCGGCGCGCTGGCCTTCGGCATCGGCACCAGCGAGGTCGAGCATGTGCTGGCCACCCAGACGCTGCTGCAGAAGCCGGCCAAGAACATGCGCATCACGGTCGAGGGCGACCTGCCGCTGGGCGTGACCGCGAAGGACATGATCCTGGCGATCATCGGCACCATCGGCACCGCCGGCGGCACCGGCCATGTCATCGAATATGCCGGCGAGGCGGTGCGCGCTTTGTCGATGGAAGGCCGGATGACGGTCTGCAACATGTCGATCGAGGCCGGCGCCCGGGCCGGGCTGATCGCGCCGGACGACACCACCTTCGCCTATGTGAAGGGCCGGCCGATGGCGCCGAAGGGCGAGGCCTGGGACCAGGCGGTCGAGTACTGGCACACCCTGCCGTCGGACCAGGGCGCCCGCTACGACCGCGAGGTCGTGCTGAAGGCCAGGGACATCGTGCCGATGGTGACCTGGGGCACCAGCCCCGAGGACGTGGCGCCGATCACCGGCATCGTGCCGGACCCAGACAAGGCGCCGGACGCCAACAAGGCCAGCGCCTGGCGCCGCAGCCTGGACTATATGGGCCTGAAGCCCGGCCAGCGGCTGAGCGAGGTGCCGGTCGACAAGGTCTTCATCGGCTCCTGCACCAACGGCCGGATCGAGGATCTGCGCGCCGCCGCCGCGGTCGCCCGCGGCCGGCACGTGGCCGACAGCGTCTACGCCATGATCGTCCCGGGCTCCGGCCTGGTGAAGGAGCAGGCCGAGGCCGAAGGGCTGGACGTGGTGTTCCGGGACGCCGGCTTCGACTGGCGCGAGCCCGGCTGCTCGATGTGCCTGGCGATGAACGCCGACAAGCTGTCGCCGGGCGAGCGCTGCGCCTCGACCTCGAACCGCAACTTCGAGGGCCGCCAGGGCCGTGGCGGCCGCACCCATCTGGTCAGCCCGGCCATGGCCGCGGCTGCGGCGATCGCCGGCCACCTGACCGATGTGCGCGAGCTGAACTAAGCACCCTCCCTCCCTGTCATGCCCGGGCTTGACCCACGGGTGTCCGGTTGAGTTTTTGTGGACAAGGCGCATGGCGTTGATTCTGCTGGTTCTCGAACGTCTGGCAACGTTTCGGGACAGCAAAAGGCAACACCATGCAGCACAAGAATAGCGTGTTCCACGGACTTCT
>JAEKLZ010000333.1 GCA_019508225.1 Inquilinus limosus
GGGACGTCACCCAGGCCGAAGCCGCCCGTCGGCTCCAGATCACGCAGCCGCGCCTGAACGACCTGCTGCGTGGCAGGATCGGCAATTTCAGCCTGGACGCGCTGATCAACCTCGCGGGCCGGGCCGGGCTGACGGTCCGCCTCGACATCACCGAAGCGGCCTGATCCGCGGCGCTCCTACTCCGCCGCCTGTTCCTCCTCGCCGAGGAAGCCGCCGGACTGGCGGCGCCACAGTGAGGCGTAGTGGCCGTTGGCCTTCAGCAGTTCCTCGTGGCTGCCGATCTCGACGATGCGGCCGCGCTCCAGGATCACCAGCCGGTCCATCCGGGCGATGGTCGACAGGCGGTGGGCGATGGCGATCACCGTCTTGCCCTGCATCAGGTCCTCGAGCTGCTCCTGGATCGCCGCCTCGACCTCGGAATCGAGTGCCGAGGTGGCCTCGTCCAGGATCAGGATCGGCGCGTTCTTCAAGACCACCCGGGCGATCGCCACGCGCTGGCGCTGGCCGCCCGACAGCTTGACCCCGCGCTCGCCGACATGGGCCTCGTAGCCGCGCCGGCCGCGCCAATCCTCGACATCCAGGATGAAGTCGTGGGCATGGGCCTGCTTGGCCGCGGCGATCACCTCGGCCTTGGTCGCGGTCGGCCGGCCATAGTTCAAGTTCTCGAAGATCGACCGGTGCAGCAGCGAGGTGTCCTGCGTCACCACCGAGATCTGTTCGCGCAGGCTCTCCTGCGTCACCCCGGCGATGTCCTGGCCGTCGATCAGGATGCGGCCGCGCTCCAGGTCGAAGAAGCGCAGCAGCAGGTTGACCAGGGTCGACTTGCCGGCGCCGGAGCGGCCGACCAGGCCGATCTTCTCGCCCGGCCGGATGTCGAGGTTCAGGTTCTCGATCACCCCGCCCGGCCGGCCGTAATTGAAGCTGACCTGGTCGAAGCGGATGCCGCCCGCGGTCACCTTCAGCCGCTTGGCGTCCGGCTTGTCGACCAGCCGCAGCGGCTTGGCGATCGAGATCATGCCTTCCTGCACCACGCCGATATTCTCGAAGATCGTGGTCACCTGCTGCGCCACCCAGCCGGCCATGTTGACGATCTGCCAAGTCAGCGGCAGCACCATGGCGACGGCGCCCAGCGCCACCACCCCCTCCCGCCACAGCAGGACGGCGATGGCGGCGGTCGACACCACCAGCGTCGCGTTGGTGGTGGACAGGCACAGGTTGAACAGGGTGATCAGCCGCAGCTGGCCGCGGAAGATCGCGGTATGGCCGTCCACCGCCTCGCGGACATATTCGTCCTCCTCCTTCGCCCGGGCGAACAGCTTCACGGTCAGGATGTTGGTGTAGCTGTCGACGATCCGGCCGGTCAGCAGCGACCGCGCTTCCGACATCTCCAGCGAGCGCTGCTTCAGCCGCGGCACGAAATAGGTCAGGAGCAGGATGTAGATCGCGAACCAGCCCATGGTCGGCAGCGCCAGCCACAGATCGGTGCTGGCCAGCAGCACCAGGGCGCTGGTGCCGTAGACCGTCAGGTACCAGACCGCGACGATCGACGTCACCGTGCTGTCGCGCAGCGCCACGCCGGTCTGCATCACCCGGTTGGCGATGCGGCCGGCGAAATCGTTCTGGAAGAAGGTCCAGCTCTGCCGCACGACATGCCAGTGGCTCTGCCACCGGACCAGGTTGGTGAAGCCGGAAGCGATGATCTGGTTGGTGATCAGCGCCTGCAGGAACAGGGCGCCCGGCCGGCAGATCAGCAGCACCGCCGCCATCCCGGCCAGCAGGTGCCAGTGGTCGGCGAACAGCGATTCGGGCGAGACGGTGCCGAGCAGGGTGACGACCCGGCCGATGAACACCGGGATCAGCGCATCGAGCAGCGCGACGGTCAGCCCGGCGCCGAGCAGGGCGACATAGTACCAGCGGACCTGACGCAGGAAGAACCAGTAGAACCGCAGCAGATTGCCCGGCGGCTGGCCAGGCATGCCCGTGGCGGTCGGCAGCACCCGGGCTTCGAAAAAGCGGAACATGGGAAGAGCTTCCGGCGGGCGTTCTATTTTGGGCGGCAGGGTCACAGCCTGCGCCGATAACGTCGCGACGAACAGACCGGACAATCGGATACAGGAATTCGTTCAGTGCAGGGCTCGCGCAATTTCCGTCTGTGCGCCCGGTCACTGGCGGGCCTGCGCGGGCCTCTAGAATCGTCGGCCTGGATGCAGGGGCGTGGCCGGATCGTCCGGCCGCGGCATCCGAGGGGTAAGACATGAAGTACATCATCGTGCCGGTCCTGGTGGCGCTGGCCGGCTGGGCCATTCGGCCGGCTTTGGCCGACGACATCCACGACGCGCTCGGCCAGGCCGAATCGGCCTATAACAGCGGCGATTACGGGCGGGCCAAGAGGGCGGCGGATCTGGCGGCGACCCTGCTGGGCCAGCTGGCGGCGGAGCAGTTGGCCAAGGCTCTGCCCGGGCCGCTCGACGGCTGGACGGCGGAGGACGCGTCCGGCGATTCGAGCGCCGCGGCGATGTTCGGCGGCGGCGTCCAGGCCGAGCGCGGCTACACCAACGCCGACGGCCAGCAGCTGCGCATCCAGGTGATGGTGGATTCGCCGCTGGTGGCGCAGATGGCCGGGCTCTACGCCAACCCGTCGATGGCGGCGATGATGGGCAAGCTGGTCAAGATCGGCGACCAGCAGGCGGTCGTGAACGAGCAGGGCGAGATCCAGATGCTGGTCGACAACCGCGTCCTGGTCACCATCACCGGCGACGCGCCGGAGGAGGCGAAGCAGGCCTATGCCGCGGCGGTCGACCTGTCGAAGCTGAAGTGAGCGGCGGGCGAGGGGCCCTGGCCCCTCGCCCCCGGCTCAGGCCACGGTCTTCACCAGCGCCGCGACGACGGTGTCGATCGGGGTCCGGCCCCGGCGATGCCCGGCAGCCGGATCGGCCGCGAAATCGACATGCCCGCTGTTGACGGCGCGGTTCAGCTCGACGAAGCCGTCGACGGCATCCGGCGACAGGCCAGCCTGCGACAATGCCGCGGGCCAGTCGGCCTCGGGGACGGCGACGGCCTGCACCGGCCGGCCGAGCGCCCGGGCGAAGGCGGCGGCGACGTCGTTCGGGGAATACCCGGCCGGCCCTTCCAGCCCGATCGTCCGGATCCCGGTCCAGTCCTCGCGCAGGGCCTCGGCGGCGGCATGGCCGATATCGGCCGTCGCCACCATCGGGATGGCCCGGTCGAGCGGCGCCAGGAAGCTGGGCAGCACGCCCTGCGCGGCGGCGACGCCGGCCACCCCGGCCCAGTTCTCCATGAAATAGGCGGCGCGCAGGAAGGTCGCCGCCGTGCCGGTCGCGGCCAGGTGCTGCTCGATCGCGCGGTTGACCAGGATCAGCCCGGTGCCCTCCGGCAGGTCGGCGCCGATCGAGGACAGGGCCGCCAGCTTCGGCAGCCGCGCGACCGTCACGGCCTCCGCGATCGCGCCGGCCAGCGCCTGGCCCCGGGCGATCGGCGCCGCCTCGGCGTAATAGGGCGGCACCAGCAGATACGCGCCATTTGCGCCGGACAGGGCGTCGCTCAGGGCCGGGACGTCGGCCAGGTCGGCGACCGCAACCTCCGCGCCTTTCCTGGCCCAGCTCTCTCCCTTGGCCGCGTCGCGGACGACGACGCGCACGCGCTCGCCCGCCTCGATCAGGGCCTGGGCGGTGGCAGCGCCCGTCCGCCCGGTCACGCCGGTGACGACATACATCGCTCTCTCCTGGTTGGATCCGGCCCGCCGATCGGGGCCGGTGACCAGGAGATGCGGTCGGCATCGCCATATCTCAAATGCATGGATATGATAATTCACATGCGTGAAGTGGATCTGACTAGAGTCGACCTCAACCTGCTGAAGCTGCTCGACGCGCTGCTGCGCGACCGCAGCGTCACCCGCGCCGGGCAGCGGCTTGGCCTCAGCCAGCCGGCGGCCAGCCGGGCGCTCGGCCGGCTACGGCGGCTTCTGGCCGACCGGCTGGTGGTGCGGACGTCGCAGGGGCTGGAGCCGACGCCGCGGGCTGTCGCCTTGGCCGAGCCGGTGGCACGGCTGCTGGAGGGCGCCCGGGCGATCGTCGCGCCGGCGGCCTTCGACCCGGCCACCGCACGCGGCAAGATCGTCATCGGCAGCGTCGACTATATGACGCTGCTGGTGATGCCGCCCCTGGTGTCCCGGCTATCGCGGCTGGCGCCGGGGCTGGACCTGGAGATCCCGGCCCTGGTCGGGAACCATGTCGAGCTGATCGCCCGGGATGCCGCCGACCTGGCGCTCGGCATCTATGACGACCTGCCGGCCGGCTTCTTCCGCCGGCTGCTCTACGACGAGGACCTGGTCTGCGTGGTGCGGCAAGGCCATCCGGTGGCCGAAGGGCACCTGACGCTGGAGCGTTTCGTGGCGCTGTCGCATCTGGCCCTCGTCGTCACCGGCCGGGGCGAGGCGCCGGTCGACATCGCCCTGGCCCGGCTCGGCCTCAGCCGGCGCGTGGCGATGCGGCTGCCGCATTTCCTGGTGGCGCCGATGCTGGTGGCCGGCAGCGACATGGTCCTGTCGCTGCCGCGCCGCCTGGCCCGGGTCGCCGCGACGATGGTGCCGCTGGCGGTGCTGGAGCTGCCGCTGCAGCTCGATCCCTTCCCGATGTCGATGATCTGGCACGAGCGGCGGCAGGACGACCCCGCCCATGCCTGGCTGCGCCGGCAGGTGGTCGAGGCGGTGCGCGAATCCGACCAGCCGGCCGACGCGAACGGGCTTTGACCGCAGCAGCCCTGCCGCTCGGCCTCGAGCTCCCCGGGAAACTGCGCTGAGCGGCGTCCTAGAAGTCGGAGCAGCGGCCGTTCACATCCCAGTCGCCGTAGCGGGTCGGCTCCAGCCCCCTGGGGCCGCCGATCTCGCCGGGCATCTGCGGCACGATCTCGACCGGCGCGCCGGTGCGCGGGTCGATGCGCTCTGCCAGTTCCTTGGCGGCCGGCTCCTGGGGCGACAAGGGCTTGGCGGCGG